>JBMOJS010000001.1:0-53168 GCA_049315665.1 Pseudobdellovibrionaceae bacterium
AAAGTTGCGTAACCAGATCCTAGTTCAGGGACATTTATCTATGAGTCAATACGCCCGAATTTTGCAAAGATCAACTGGGCTTTAAAATCATTTGGAACAAAAATTATCGGTATGAATTTTGAAAAGTAAGTTTCAAAGGCTTTGAATTTATTTTTTGAAAGGTGCTGATTTATGAAAAAGATGATTTTAATGAGTTTATTTTTATGTATGCAAATTGCCACTTTTTCTGCTTCGGGGCAAATTCCGCCACCGCCAACAGGGCCTGCTGATCCAGCGGATTTTGCAGATGTGATTCCGCCACCACCAAAAGAATCTGTAGATCCAGGAGATGGGATACCTTCTCGACCGCGTTTATCTAATCCAGACACTGCACCTGATTCTAAAAAAGACAGTTTAAATTGCAGCTCACCTAAAAATGGCTTTGAAGTGGATCGCTGTGCCGTTGTTGATTTGCAAAAAACTCAGTGGAAGTTGAAGGAGATATCAAACAAAATAGACGCTAGGATTAACAAAGCCGAACATTATGAATTGCGATATATTTTGGCGAATAAAAAAATAACTCAGGCCAAAGCTAAGGAATTGCATAAAAAATTAAATGAACTTCAGATAGCGGCTCAGGTAAATAAAGAGGTCGGAGAATATAAAATCAGTGAAGCTTCTGAAGTTTTTGAAAACCAAGCAGGGCTTGAGTTTATAAAATGTTTAAACGAACAAACTTTGATTAGAATCGAAGAAGTGAAAAAAGAAGATGCTACTGTTGCGCAGAAAATTGCAGAAATACTGACCTTTAACTGATTGAGGTTCAAATGTGTTCATTCAGAAGACTCATTCCAGTGGCAGGAGTCTCAATACTTATGGTCGCGGTGCTCACGGCCTTTTCGGCTTTTGCCATTGTTGGTGGTCAGCCCGCTGCAGGCTCCACTGCCGAAGACTATGCTGTGTTGGTGCGCGTAGGGCAAAGAGACTTAAACGTCGAAGACAAGGCGCTTTCCGTTGCTTCAAAATATTATTATTGCGGCGGGGTCATGATCACTAAGAACATGGTGTTGACTGCGGCCAGTTGCTTAAAAAGTGGCGGTTATAGTGTGACTGGCAATCAGCGCCATTGGGCTGATTTAGGACCCATCAGTAGTAGTCCAAATCAACGCTCACAAAAGTTCATTGACGTGGTTTTTGGACCGCGATTTGAGTTTTCTAAAAGTAAAACCATCGATGCTAAAAGCTACATCGTGCATCCCCAATACATGGGTTCAAACAATACAAAATCAGATGTTTATAAAAATGTGGATTTGGCATTGATAGAGCTGACTGAAGACAAACCAGATTCTACCATCATAGCCAAACTTGCAAAATCAAGTGCTGCTTATAAGTTGCCCTTGAATGCCACTGCATTAGGATATGGCGATTCTGATTTTACCAATAAAAGCACCACAGCCAGTCCCGCTGAGCTGCATTTTGCGGATATTGATTTGGATCAGTATCAGGGTGCAAATAATGTTTTTGTGTATTATCCAAGCAAGCATGGTGTAAACAGTCCTAGTTTAGTTAGTATGGATGCCGGTGGGCCTGTTTTTATGAATGCCGGCAAAGATGGATCAACTCCGCTGTTGCTGGGCTTGGCCATGGGTTGCGTGATTCAGTATTCTTTAAACCAGCCCATTCCTGATTATACAGAAAAAGATCGATGTCGATCACAAAATATTTTTCTAAATATCAATAAGCATGTGGATTGGATTGTAAAGACTTTGTCCTACATCTCGGGCGGACAGCAGCATCTTGAGCTCTTTGATGATTCTGAAATTCCAAAAGCCAGTTCCGATGTAAATAACCAGAGTTATCAGAAAGCTGCGCGGACTTACCCACCTTCGGTCGCTGGTTACCCACAAAAATCCCCACAGCCCAACAGCAATTCAGGTCATTATACATATATGCCCGGAAGGCCGGGTCAGGCCCCCGTGTATTTGTACAATCCTAACAACCACAAAAGCCCATCTGCTCCAAGAGTTACAAATCAAAATTCAAGTTCAAACAGCCCGACTTTGGACGGACTGTATTAGAATGAGAATCTGCAAAGAATCTTAACTGTTTTTGCTGATTTGCCGATTTATTAGGAATGAAAAGAAGTTGGATCGTACTGATTTTTTCATTGCAAGTGGGTATGGCAGCCCAAGCCTGGGTCAGCCGCACTCAGATTGAGTTCTTTCGCGAAATCTCGGGTGTCAATATTTCGAACAGCGAAACCTACTACCATGTTTTCTTAAAAGCTGGCAGTAAAGTAGATGTTTTATCTGTTAAAGACAATGGTAAAAAGATAGATGATCCGGATAGAATGAGTGTGCGATTGGTGCGATTATCAAATGATCCTAATGGAAAAACTTTTTATATCTTTAATAGTAGTAAAGACTCAAGATGGCAGTCGAATGCAGATGGTACACTAACCGCGACGAAGGATACTCGTTCTAATATTACAAGTGAATGGGTGCAGTCACAAAAACCGGGTTTTACATTATCATCCTCAGCGCCAAGTTTATCCGCACCAGTGGCGCCAGCCAAAATAGTCGCTGATCCAGAGCCTCAAAATCAAAAGGGAGCCGAAAGTGTTTCTGCAGAGCCTAAAAAACCAAGCCCTCCTTTTGATCCGCTGGCAGTCAAAGTTGCGCCAGTTGCACAGAAGCGCGAAGAGAAAATAATAAATTTGAATGCTAGGCAAGCGGCGGCAGAAGTTGTTCCAACAAATGTCGCCAACGAACCATCCGTTGAAAGAACTTTAGCTGGGATCAACAATCTAAATGGTCACAATAATGATTGTACAACGGGACGTTGTGAAACTTCAGATGCAACAGCTGCCGGTGATGGGCCTGCGATGCAGGATCCTGTGCCAGTGACAGCATCACCCACAACTTTGAAATTTCAGAAAAAAGCGATTGATGGCAAGTCTGTGCAAACCGCTGCTGCTAATGCAAAGATTTTTAAAGTGGACTTTACTGGTCAAACAAGAACAATTGTATTGAATAACACTCCGCCTATCAATGGAGGCTTAGTTCCCGGAAGAATCATAAATCCTGGACAACAAATTGAAGCTTATTTTTCTACTGAAAATGATCCAAAGAGGGCCATTCAACAGTGTGCAAGCAAGTATGGCAGCAAAGACCAAGTTGATATTAAAATGTCATTCTGTTTAATGCTTGTTACTCAAAAAAAATGTGGTGGTCTTATAAATCCTGATTTTATCAGTGCTGGTAAAAAGAAGGTGTTTGCTAAGCTAGGAAATTTTACTAAACAAGAATCAGACGTTTTTTATTGCAAAGCATACTATGACTTAACTGACAAAGATTGGTAAATTTCAGAGAAATAAAAAGGACATGAAGAAGTTGGTGAACATAGCGCTAAATATAACGAAAATACTTGTTCTCCTGATCTTCACATCAGCGCAGGCTCAGTATGTTAATACTCCGGCGCAACTTCCGCCGTGGATGTTGCCGCAAAATCAAAGTCCATTTTCAATTTCAAATATATTGCAGCCTGCTAGCACAGGCCCTTTAATGCAACAGAGTCAGCCCTTTTATTTGAACTCGCCCTTGGGGTCCAATTACACTTCTGGGCTACAAAGTATTTATAACCCCAGTTCTATTTTTCAAAATATATTATCCCCTTTGGATTCTATGGGTGGCACTGGTAATACCAGTGCATTGTGGGGTAATTCGGCGTTGACCACTTCTACTTCCCCTTTAAGCATGAGCTTGCAACAGATGGGCGGAGTGCAAGGCTCACCGGCCGGAAGTAATCCTATGTTGGATGCGCAAAAACTAGAGATCGCCAAAGGGCTGCTACAGCAATATGCGATTGAAAATCAATTGCGTAAAGAGTATTTGTGAAGCTCAGAAGATGAAAGTAAAGATGACGATGAACCTAAAGAAACCAGCGCAGAACGTCGCCAGCGCTTGCGCGAAGAGCGCAATGAAAAGATTCGTGAAAAACGCCGCAAGCAAAACAAAACGCCGACCAATGAAGATATAGTTTTAGAATTGGACGAAGCAGAAAAAAAACTTCCGCAAAACAAAAAACCCTGTGACGATTGCAAGGGCGCCAGTGAACATCAGTACGACGGCGAAGTGGCAGAAAAAAGAACTATTACAATCATTAATTCTAGTGCAGGGAACTCTGTAGTTATCTCGAACGAAAATTCAGCAAACTCATTTTCAAAAAACTATATTAAGTATTCTGACGGAGGTTTTCAAAGTGGTGTTGGCAAGATGCCAATCAATACTTGTAGGGGCACATCAGGGAATGTGTCTTTATGTGGCCGCGGTTTTTCATTCACTAATCAAAGTCCAACAACGGGATTTGGTAGAGCATGGAACTTTTATGATTTAAAGGGGGAAAATTATATCACAGTTTCTGACGCCCCTGATGGCACTGTTAGTCACACTCAAGAAAGTTACATTTATTTACTGCCTAGAAGATGTACGCAAAAAATAGCTCATTCGGGTGGAAAAAATATTGTTGTGCTACCGACCTGTGAACAAGTGGAGTTTGATGCTAAAACCCAACGAATAATACGTGGTGCCTTCACCGATGGACCCGTGCAAGACAAGCGAAGCTCAGCCAATGTGCAATATCAGGGGGATGGCGTGATGATTCGGGCCAACAGCAAGGGCAGCGATGCGCGTTTAGGGAGCGGGCGAGTAGCAACTGTGAGTAAAAGAGGATTTCCATCCTGCACGGTTCCTGTAAAAGAATTATGGCCAGATCAAAGTGAAGATTCAGAAGTGAAATTCAATTGGAGCAATCAACAGGTCAGTTCTATCATTCGTCGCCACGGCTGTAGATTTCAGATAGATAATTAACCACCAATTTCAATAAATAATTTCCTAAAATCATTTGATTATTTGTTCGGAATAGCGTACAAATAGCTATGGTCTCTTTTCTTAAACTCATAGAGTTCGCAGCTTGGTATGATTCGCAAACAGCAAAGATTAGGGCTCAGATTGACGGCCGGTTAGAGAAAATTCGTGAACATGGTCATTACGGGCACGTACGCAAATTGAGCGCAGTGCTTTTTGAGATCAAGTTTAATAATGGCAACCGAATTTACTGCACCGAAAAGATCATCAATCGAAAAGTTGTGATCTTAATTCTTGGAGGAAATAAAAATGGACAAGACAAAGACATTAAAAAAGCGCAAAAAACAGCCGAAAAAATCCATATTGATTAACGGTGTTGAGCTTTTCAGTCACGATCCTTCATTGATCTTTAAGCGGCACAAAGAAATCAAAAAAGCCCTGTCCGAAGCTTTAATGGATGGCGATCGCGAAGCTTTTGTGGATATTCTGGCTGGATATGTGCGGGCTCACAATATTTTGGAAGTCTGCCGACGAACGGATTTAAGTCGCACAGTGGTTTATGAAGCTATCGGTGATAACGCCAATCCATCGCTGGATACTCTTTGCAAAATAATGACATCCTTCAAAAAATCAGCTTGATGCAGTATTTTGAATTCAATTGTTGCGCCAAAAATCCTACTTCACTAAACCCGCGAAAATTTGATCGGCAATGTTGACGCCATCACAGGCGGCACTGGTGATGCCGCCAGCATAACCCGCGCCTTCACCGGCAGGGTATAGCCCTGCGTGGGAAATACTTTGCAAAGTTTTTGCATCCCGCACCACTCGCACTGGGCAACTGGTTCTGGATTCGACGCCGTAAACTTTGGCTTCGGGATGAATAAAGCCCTTCATCTTTTTTTCAAAAGCCTGCAGGCCCTCGACCAAACTTTGATAAGCCGAAGCAGGTAATATTTGATCCACTTGAATCCATTTTACACCCGACGGGGAAGAGCTGATTCCTGTTCGTCTATCACTGGCTGATTTTTCGATCTGCAGCTGCTCTGCGTGCAGCGTGGGCCGCTTTTCTAAAAAAGCCATCATGCTTTGGGCCGGCAATTCTTTACTGCCGCCGGCGTTTTGCACGCTTTGCCAGGCCGCTTGCTCCATTTGCCGGCGCAGATCCAATCCTGCAAAAATATTTTTTTCACCAAACCAAGTTTTGTGGTCCACACTGACCACCACCGCCGCATTGGCATAGGGTCCATTGCGATGATAGTTGCTCATGCCATTGCAAACCAAAGCCTGGGCTTCGGTTCCACTGGATAAAACATACCCCCCGGGGCACATACAAAAGCTGTAAACACCAACGCCGGTGGCAGAGTTATGGTGGGTCAATTTATAATTGGCCGATCCTAATTTAGGATGTTCCGAAAACTCACGATACTGAATTTGATTGATCTGTTTTTGCAGATGCTCCACGCGCACGCCAAAAGCAAAAGATTTGCCTTCAAGGTGAACCTTTATATCGCGCAAATGATAAAGCATATCTTCGGCCGAATGCCCCGTGGCCAGGATCACCTGATCGGCGTAAAATTTTTCACCCTTTTCGGTCAACACACCTTGGAGGGATCGGCCATCGTCGCCAACCAACAGTTCTGTGATTTGAGTGTTGAAAAAAATCTCGCAGCCATTGGCCCGCAAATAATCGCGCATTTTGGGGATCACTCGACGAATTTTATCCGAGCCCACATGGGGATTGGACAACCATTCAATTTCTTTCGGGGCACCAAATTGCACCAGGCGATTCAATACATAGGGAATATGCGGCGACTTGATTCGCGTGATCAACTTGCCGTCAGAATACAAACCCGCGCCGCCTTCGCCGTAGCACACATTATTGCGTGGATCTAATTTGCCATAGCGCCAAAATTGGTTGATGCCTTTGATGCGTTCTGTGGACTCTGAACCCCGTTCAAAAAGACGGCAGGGGATGCCATGCTCCACTAAACGCAAAGCTGCAAATAAGCCCGCAGGCCCTGAGCCCACGATGATGGGTTTGTGAAAATCAGAAGATTCAACTTTAGCCCCAGATATTTTTTCTACCGGAAAGTGAAATTGCGATAAAGTTTCATTCTTATCTGCAATTTCTAAGGTGTAAACAAAGTGGGGAGAATGCCGGCGGCGGGCATCCACACTTTGACGTAAAATTCGATAGGGGCCATGATCGGGCATCAGCCATTGAAGGTGATCTTCCAACTCTTTATCTATGGGCACTTCGATATTTTGCAAAATTTTAGACATGCGTGGTCTTAACATGTTGTTGCTTTTTAGCCAAGAAACAGAAAAAAATTCACTGCATCGACAACTGGAGGTTGCTATGTCTGCTGTGACTCAATATTTACCGCGAAGAGCTTTAAGTCGTTTGGTGGGGCGTATCGCTTATTGGCAGGGGCCGCGCTGGTTGGTGTCTTGGGTGATTTTGCTTTTTGCACGGGCCTATAAAATCAACCTGCAAGAGGCCGAGTTGAATTACTGGCAGTATCCCAGTCTTGGAGATTTTTTTATCCGTCGTTTGCGACCAGGGCTGCGACCCGTGGGACCAGGCGAGATCTTGCATCCCTCTGACAGCGTGATCACCCAAGCTCATCCCGTGGTGCAAGGCCAGTTAATTCAGGCTAAGGGTAAAAAGTATGACTTGAATTCTTTTTTACAAGACCCCCAAGGCGCAGACCCATTTGTGGGAGGAGTTTTTTTAACATACTATTTGTGCCCCACCGATTATCATCGGGTGCATTCGCCAGTGACCGGGGAAATTTTAAAAATCCGCCACATCCCCGGCGATCTGTGGCCAGTAAACAACTGGAGCACTGAAAATATTTCCCAGTTGTTTTGCCAAAATGAAAGATTGGTGGTGTATATTCAAACCCCTTTCGGTGTCGCTGCTGTGGTTTTTGTGGGGGCCACCAATGTAGGCTCTATTGCCTTGTCCTTTGACACAAGCATTCAAACCAATGCCAATGATGATCAAAAAGTTCAGGAAGTGGTTTATGATCCCCCAGTGAGTGTGGAAAAAGGTCAAGAGCTGGGATGGTTTAGAATGGGCTCCACGGCTGTGGTTGTTTACCCAGAATCTTTGATAAAAAGTTCGACAGCGGATTTTAAGGATGGATCCAAATGGTGGGGAGCCGCCGTAAAAGTGAATGCCGATCTGTCTGAAGTTGAAAAAAACTCCAGCACGGCAGAATAAAGTGGCGGTGCAGGATAACTTCGTGTAGTGTCCGGCGATGCAAACAACATCTACGTTCTCTGACTTTTTATTGAATGAATCTACTTTAACTCATTTAACCAAAATAGGTTTTACAGTACCGACTCCTATTCAGGTTTTGGCGATCCCAGAAATCCTTTTAGGATTTGATGTGATGGCCCAAGCCCAAACGGGTACGGGTAAAACAGCGGCTTTTACTTTGCCGACTTTAAATAAAATCACCGCCACTGGTTTACAAGTGATGGTTTTAGCACCCACTCGTGAATTGGCCCAACAGGTGAGCGAAGAGTTTTCTCGCTTAGGCCAAGGGCAAAACGTAAAGGTAGCCACAGTCGTTGGCGGCAATGCTTACCATATTCAATTGGAAGCTTTGAAAAAGGCTCAAGTTTTGGTGGCGACCCCAGGTCGTTTGCATGATTTACTAAGAACTTCTAGAATTAAAATCGACCAAGTTCACACCGTGATTTTGGATGAAGCCGATAAAATGTTGGACATGGGTTTTGCCACAGATTTAGAAGCTATTTTTGCTTATTTACCTAAAGAAAAACAAACTTTGTTATTTTCTGCCACCTTCCCTGAATCGATTCGCCGTTTAGCTGCGAAAAATTTAAAACCAGATCATAAAAAACTAAAAGTACAAAACACTTCCGATGCCAATTTGGACGTGGAACAAAGTTATTCTGTTGTTCGTATGGATGATAAAGATGCAGCTATCTGTCGTTGGATTGATTACAATACTCCGATCAAAACAATTGTTTTTTGTGAGATGAAAAAAGATGCTGATCGTTTAGCAACCACATTGACGCAAAAAGGTTACCCAGTGATGGTTTTGCATGGTGATACTGAACAGCGCCGTCGTGAATTTGTGATGCAACAATTTAAAGTTAGAAAAACAGCTTTGTTGATTGCCACAGACATTGCAGCCCGTGGTTTGGATGTCAGTGACGTTAGCCATGTGGTGAACTATCAAATCCCTTATCAAATGGAAAGCTATGTTCACCGTATTGGTCGTACCGGGCGCGCTGGCAAAAAAGGTTCTGCATTTAGCTTGGTGACACCGGGTGAATTGCGATATTTTTTAAGTTGGTCTGAACGCACACGCAGCCAATTGATTCGTAAAGAAATTCCAACTTTAAGTGGTTTAAAAACTAAAGTTCTAGATCAGTTGTTTCAAGAGTTGATCACCATGGATGTTCCGACAGATTTATTATTGACTGTGAGCACATGGGAAGAAAAACACACTTTGCATGATTTAACTGCCGCTTTATTGCACAAAATGATGCAGCAAAAAAATATTCAAGGTCCTGAAGTGATTGCTGTTAAAGAAACTTCTTTTCGCACACCACGTCCTCCGCAAACTCAAAGGGGCGGAAGATCCCCTTACGGTGGCGGCGGTGGATACCGTCGTGATGCTGGTGGCGAAAGCCGCAGCAGTGGCGGTTACCGTGGTGGCAACAGTGGCGGACGCAGTGAAGGCGGTCGTTCTGGCGGTGGATATCGCCGTGATGACAGTTCTGGATTTGCAGGGCCCGCAGCAGGTGAAGGTAAGCCCCCATTCCGCCGTAGCGGCGGTGGTGGAGGAGCTCCAGCACGCAGTGCTTTTAGAGCCGTGAGTAAATAACGCCAATCCAGGGTTACCCGGTTGAATGGCCGTAAGAACACTCCGTAAACGGAGTTTCTAAAACAGTCACTTTTTGCAAGCCCACAGTGGTCTTTGCAAAAAGGGGCTGAAGCTGATTAAAAATCCAAAAAGCCAATAATTCAGAAGTGGGGTTTTCTAACCCTGGAACTTCATTCAAGTAGCGATGATCAATTTGTTCTATTGTGGGCTTGCAGACTTTTGCAATATCATTGTAGTCCATCATCCAGCCCAGGACAGGATCCAAGGGGCCCTCTAAAGTTAAAATAATTTTAAAACTATGACCATGCACTTGCGAACATGGATGAGTGCTGGGTAAGTGGGGCAGGCGTCGGGCGGACTCTATTTGAAAGTGTTGTTTTATTTGATATTTCATGATGATTTTATAAAACACACCCCTAGGCGGCGGCAAGTGGTAAGGAGCTATCAATGACAACTTTGCATTTATCCAAACAAAATTTTAAATTCTCGGCGGCTCACTTTTTAATTTTTGATGATAAGCATGCCGAGCGCCTTCACGGCCATAACTACAACGTGAAAGTGGATATCGTGGTGCCAAAAAACAAGGACTGGGTTGAGCAGGGGTTTTTTATTGATTTCAATGTGTTCAAAAAACACATCAAAGCCCAGTTGGATTTGTGGGATGAGTATATTTTGTTACCGGCTTTGCATAAAGACATAAAAACTAAAATCAATGGGGATTCTTTAGAGCTGCGCTTTCGCGAGCGCTTTTATGTGTTTCCGAAAAATGAAGTGATTTTATTGCCGGTGACCAACACCAGTGTGGAGCAATTTTCTAAACTGTTGGCTAAAGATTTTTACATCCATTTTAAAAGTTATGGGGTAGCAAAGTTAAGAGTCACGGTTGAAGAAACAGCTGGCCAGGGGGCCAGCTATATTATTGAAGATTGAAGCTGTTTTGCACGCTTTGTGCTTTGAAACTATTTTTCTGCTAAAAGTGAACGCAACATCCAGGCGGTTTTTTCATGAACCTCGAGCCTTTGGGTTAATAGATCCAAAGTGACTTCGTCTTGGCCAGCCTCTGCCAAAGGGTATATTGTGCGAGCTGTTTTAGCCACAGCTTCATGGCCTTCTAGAAGTTGCAAAATCATTTGTTTGGAGTTCAGACCTTCTTCGGCTTCGGCGATAGAAGACAGCTGCGAGTACTTTTTATAGGACCCGGGGGCATAGCTGCCCAAGGAGCGAATGCGCTCGGCGATCAAATCCAGGGCGTTCCAAAGCTCTGTGTACTGAACCATGAACATTTGATGAAGAGTATTGAACATGGGCCCTTCGACATTCCAATGAAAGTTGTGAGTTTTTAGATAAAGAATATAGCTGTCGGCCAGGAGGCGAGAAAGCCCCTCGGCGGTCTGTTTGCGGTCTTTTTCTGGGATGCCAATTTCGATTTTCATAGATGCTCCTTTGTGGTGGGGTAGAGTTGCAAAAATATTTTACCTGCAATTTGCGGGAAAAACGTGATCATCCTAGTGTAAGTTTTGGTATTCGCAAGCAGGCTTGCGGCGAAATGATTAAAATACAGGCGCGCACAGCAAAATGCTGTGCTTTTTGTTAAAAAACGAATTGACTTCATTTTTAAATTACCAGAAAGTAGCAAATCTTAAGAATAAGTGATCTTAATCGTACAGATGATCCGCTAGCTCAGCTGGTAGAGCACTTCACTTTTAATGAAGGGGTCGATGGTTCGAATCCATCGCGGATCACCAATTTTCTAGTTGTTCCCATCGTCTAGTGGCCTAGGACACCTCCCTTTCACGGAGGATACAGGGGTTCGAATCCCCTTGGGAACGCCAATTTTCACTGCCCTCATTTAATTTGATCTGAGCTAAAACACGAAATGGCTTTCGCAAGTCATATCGAAGGCTTGCGCCTTCCATGCGGAGGTTCGAGCAGACTTTTTTCACGAGGTTCAATCGCTGCTCATCAACTGACTGTTCCCATATAGATTTCGCGCGCTTAGAAAGTTCGAGCAAAGATTTCGTTGATCGCTCAATTAAGGCGTTATCCATGTTCTCCAGCGTAGCCAATTTTTTTGCGGCTTCATCACGCTCAAGCCTAATTTTGTCTAAATATCTGCCATAAGTTTCTTTATTTAAAAGGCCGCCTATCCAATGCTCGTAGAGTTCGTCTTCTTTTCGATTGAGTTCTGAAATACGGTGGCTTGTGGTTTCTTGCGTTTCCTTTAGCGTCGCTACTGAGCTCAAAGTCAGGCGACGAACCTCTTCCATTATCTGATTAGCCAATTTTTCAGAAACTGAGATGTTGGCAATTGGTTCCCAAATTAACTCCCAGAGTCGCTTCTCAGAGACATTCACCTGTGGGATATTTTGATTTTTATGCAAACGTTTTGAATCCCCACAATGATAATAATGGTACACTTGTTTGCTCGTGTTCGACTTGTTAACTTTCGTTTTTGGATCATAAATAATCGCGCAGCCACAACCGGGACCTGCGCATGTCATAAGATGACTAAACTGACCAACGGGCCCATCTTTTTTTGAGATACCACGACGGCCATCAACCAATCTCACCCATTCAATAGGCACAATCAATTCGTGTTTCCCCTCATACCAGTCTCCGCGCCATAAAAATTTTCCGCCATAAAAAGGATTAGTCAGAACTGTTTCAACCGAAGCCTTGCTAAAGACTTTTAGGCGTCTTTCCGGAAGCAATTTCCCTTTGAGTTCTTTATTCTCCTCAATAATCTGATTGCGTATCGCAAAATACGATAGACCTTTCAGAGCGCGAAGCTCAAAAATACGTTGTACAACCTTTTCCGTCGACTCGTCCGGTACAATTTTAGATTCCTTCTTTCCATTCTTGCCGACATTGCCTTCGCGAATATTTTTGTATCCGAGAGGAGCACGTCCTGGAAGCCATCCACTGCGGCACATTTCGGTCATACCTTTACGCGATTCGCGCGCGATATTCAGAGCAATATATTTGCTCACGGACGTCATCATGTCGTCGGTAAAAATATCTGCAGGACTGCAATCATGATCGAGAATCCTTCGATCCTTATAATAATGAATAACCAAACGTTTTGTGATAACGAAAAACTGAAGCTGTTCGCGGTTGGTGAAATTGCGAGTCAATCGATCTGGCTTTTCGACCACCAAATGCAAAATCTTGGTTTTGTGAGCAGCCACATACTGACGGATTGAATCCATCATATCATCAAACTTTTCGCGCTTATGGGATTTGCTTCCGGTCTCTACCATGCGAAACGTTTCTTTAATGCTAAAATTCTTTTGCTTGCAGTAGTCTCGGCCAAGCCGCTCTTGAACGTCTAGTGAAAATCCGTCTTCTTGTTTTGCATCTGAGATCCGACACAATAGAATTGCTTCCATTCTTACCCTCCTTTTTTCTCGAGCTTCATTAGCTCATAATAAAATTCAACAATTTCCATAAAATGATCTTGGGTGAGCCCATATTCCAGGTAGGTGTCAGACTTACCGTGAAACTCTTCAACCGGTTTGATTTCGGGACATAGACTGGTTTCGATGCGGGCAAGCGACTGAGATTTATTTTTTCTTTCATTCCGAACCTCGCGTTTACACGTCTTACAGATCGCCTCGAGCCAGCGGCCTTTTTGGTAAAACTCCCTAGCGGATTTGAACTTTTCGCAGCGAGAGCACGCCTTACCGTTTGCTTCCACGTCTAACTCCTTGGGTAGGGAAGTCCAGTTAATCTTGAAATTGGGCGGGAAAATTCGACTTGCAACTGCACATTGGATTTCATTGGACTCCTTCAAAAAAGGAAGCCGTTCTATAGGGGGAAACGATTGACTGATGGTTACAGAAAATGAAAATCCACTGCCTACGGGACCGAGATGAACGGCAACAGGACCAAATTAAATTTCTGCGGCTTCAGATGAATAGAAATAGTTTTTATTTAAAATTCGAGGGATCAGGTTGTCATGGGAACAAGTCAAAAAATTAAATTGGCCGAAAATCTCAACAGGCTTATGAATTCTAAGAATCTGACGGTTACATCTGTTGCAAGAAAAATTGGTATGAACAAAAGCACGTTGCACAACTACAGCAACGGTGTGATCCCAAGAAATTTGCCAAAAATAAAGGAACTGGCTGATCTTCTTGAGGTGTCATTGAGCGAGCTTGTTTTTGGACATGAAACTGAAGTTGAACATAGAAATCTGTCTGATGGAATCGAAGGAAAATTTGAAGTGACTATCAGGCGTGTGGATCGTCTATCCAAGGGAGAACCAAAACGATGAGGCGGAATTTGTGGATGCTTAGATGGATTTTTATCCAGGTAAGTAGATTTAGGCATACAAAATATTCAGGCTACTTCATAAATAATTGGATGTATCAAATTAAAATTGGCAAAGTTTTAAAACGTCTGATCGAACAAAACCATAAAACACTAAAAGCAGTGAGCCATGAAACCAAAATTCCCTATTCTACTTTGCATACTTGGCTAGAAAATCGAAAGCCTAGGGACATTCTAAAAGTCAAACAACTGGCCGAATACTTTGGTATTACTTTGCATCAGCTTCTGTTTGATCGGTCTGAATATCAGGATGAAAAGCTCACTGTGCAAATGCCGATACAGCAGGAAATTTTAAATGGTGTTTTCGAGATGACCATTAAACGTATTGAATAGAATTTATCTAACCCACAATCCGGAAAAATCTATGAATACAACAAAAAATGTGGCCCACAAAAGTTCAAATTTAGATTTTTTAAACAATCCCGAAACTTTGGTTTTATTAAAACAAACTTTAGCTTCCTTTATTGCGTTTTACTTAAGAAAAAGCACCGAGAGGTCTTCGGTATCAGTTAGAAAAGATATTGAGGAAATGGAAAAAAATATTGGCCAAATTTTGCAAAGTTTGAAAAGAAAAAATCAAAAGCTACCGTCGATTGACGGTAGCTTGAAAGGTTTAGTTATTTTTTTGCAAGATTGTAGAAGCTTAAATGCATACCCTGTTAAACCAGTAAAGAAGAAGGGGTAATAATGTTATATCGTCGTATTTACTTAGAATGTAAAATACTGCGACCACATCTGCAAAGCGAAAATCCGGTTTCTACCTGGTCTGAGAGCATCCAGAAGAATGGCCATTCTTTCGTTTTGGTTTTTGAGATTAATTTAGGAATTACTTCCGCGAATGTCTAGCTAAGGAAGGCTCAGTAAGATTGATAGCTGAGCACTCTGTTGGAAACTCAGTGCTTCTATTCGCTTTTCGTATAAGAAACTGGCCTACCAGTCGAAGAAAAATTGATTACTGTGTTTTGTCCTTTAGAACCTTGCCTGCTCCATGAAACGACTTCGTGATTTTTGGTGAAGTTAAAAATGTCCTCTTTAACATTCTTCTGCCCTTTTCCATTGTAACGTAGAGCAAAAGACTCGTTTCCATTGTCTATCAAAACTTTAGCATTGCATGCTTTTGCGATCGCAAGCAGTTTAAGCTTGATCGCAGTCATATTAAAAATAGCATATTCAGATTTTACATCGATGTTTGGAAAGGTAACATACCCGTTTTTGTCTGCATCTGGATGTCCAGGCAGATATTTTATCAGCGACTTTCCGATATCACGACTCACGTCACACCCACCATTTGAGCACGATCTAATAATATAGGGGCGATAGGCCCCGCCTTCAGGCGTTCGAGTTGTGTTTACGTTTGCCAAATTCGACGCGGTTAGAGCGAGTCTGATTTGCTCTGATTTCAACTCTTGGCAATCATCTGAAGACTTGGAAAATACTTGAACTGATGTGAATCCGACTAGCAACAAACAAATCATTCTCATTGCAACTCCTTGTTTAAGTATCTACTTTAAATCTTTTGCGGGCCAGTTAACAGGCCAGTCTGGTCTAGAACCAAATATTTGCGGTATTGCTTTCAGTCGTCTTGAATAAAAAATCTAGGCTAAAACTATGACCTAGGTTTAATTGTAAGGTTCGAAGCCTGAAATTTAATACTCATATCCTCGCTTGTTAGGGTATACATTATCAAGTCGACCCAATGATTTCGAAGGAATATGGCCCGTTTCTTTAGGCCTTCACGTCGCATTCCCAATGTCTTTGCAAGTTTTATTGATCGTATATTTCCTGGTTCAATACCAGCCTCGATTCTGTGAAGTTTGATTTCGTTAAATCCGATGTCCAGCATGGCTGAAACGGCTTCTTTTCCGTATCCCAATCTCCAATAGTTATTAAAAATTCGATATCCAAGGAACGCTGTGTGCGAAATACCTCGCACAACTTCCATAACCGAAACGGCGCCGACCAATGATCCATTTTTATCAAAAACGCCTAAATCATAAAATGTATCTTTTGTACGACGTTCTTTTTGAGGCTTTATTATATTCTTAAAATTGATCTTGGTTAGTTCACTTGCAGGCTTCGGACCGTGATCCCAGGAATTTTTTGGTGAACTCATCTTAAGATGTGCGTTTTTCCAACTATCAAAATCTTCTATCTTTAAAGGACGAATGGAGAGGTGTTTTGTGGTTCTGTTTAGATTTTTCATTTCTTCTGAATTTAATACGACAATTGATTAAGGTCTAGAGACAAATTTAAGTACATCCAAGGCAAGGCGGAGAGAACTAACCCTGGAATAACTCCGCCACGTAAAACTTAGCCTGTAGTTTCTTTAAGTGCCAATCTTTCTACATGTGTCAGGCTAGATCTGAACCAGAATTTGGCTTTGAAGGAGCAAGTTTAATTTTTTACGCTTAAAAATAGAGTTAAACATCCCCATCTTCAGCCTCATCGACTTCCTTTTTTGGTTCGACTTTTTTAGCTTTTACAACCAGTTCAAATTTACTGTCAGACTTTCCTTTGGCTTTAGCTTGGGTCACTTCGCGCAGCAAGTGGCGAAGAAATTTAGCCTCATCGTAAAAACGATCAATCAATGCAGATAGGTCGCTGCCGCTTAAATTATCAGGTGATTTTTCAATCAACCAATTGATAAAATCTTTGCGAGATATTTTGACTCCCTTTTTCTTAGCACTGGCTTGTTCCAGCCAAGCATTGATTTTTTGAACAGACGCAGCTGACAGGGCAACATGTTCAAGCTTAGTGCGTAAACCTTCAGAATTTTCATTTTCGCTCATAGCCTTACCCCTTTCAGTCTTTTGGTGGCGATCTGGTGGTAGTTTTCGTCGCGCTCAATGCCGATGAAATTGTATTTTTCAAAAAGAGCAGCGACACCCGTAGTCCCCGAACCCATGAATGGGTCAAGCACTGTTCCATTGGGTGGAGTCAACATTTTGCAGAGATACCGCATCAACCGAAGTGGTTTTACGGTTGGATGATTGTTGAGCGGATCGCGTTCGTCTTTTCCAGGTTTTTTGCAGTAAAGAAAAGGCGCTTCAGGCTTGAAATTTTTAAAGTACTGCGCAACCTCAACTTCGCGCTCGCTTTGATCGTTCATAACTCTGGCAGGGCAATCGAGATCATTTGATCGGGTTAGGATAACATTTGCCGGGAATCGCCCGCTCGGATGTTGGTGATAGACTGAACTTTGACTGCGAGTACCAGCATCCCATAAAAATCCACCCTCACGAAAATCTAGATTTGTAGCAGAAGGAATTTTTCCGTGAATGGGAATGCGTGATTGGTCGATGTTGATGCCACCAACTCCATGTTTTAAAACATTGGCTGCGATATTATGTTCAGAAATTGGCTTTTGGATGAGAATCCAGTGCTCACTTGCAGGTTTCAAAGCGGTGCCCCAACCAGTCCAAGGTTTTGATAAATCCGATATGGGTTCAGTCATTGCATTGTGCACACTTTTAAAAGCTAAGCCACCAATTCCACCAGCATCTTTTTTATATTGCCCTACGACTGTTCGCTTTGACCAATTTTCTCCGAGTTCATTGGCGGGTTTGATCATGGCAAACACCCACTCAGGTGCTGGCCCTAAAACAGCTTCCAATTTTTCCCACCGTTCTTTTGTTGGAACGTTTGGTTGGCCATGGGGAGGCATTGCCGTCCAGTGACAAGCACCGCCTTTAACTCCGGCAATTTCATCGAGCTTTTTGTTAGTTAGACCCAATTCGTCGCGCCGTGATTTAATCCAGCCAGTGACTTTAAAAAGCTCATCCGTGCTTGTGTATTTTGCTCTGTCGATGGCTTTATCAACCGCGACATTTTTAGGAAAGCCACTGCCAAAAATATGAGTGATAACATCTTTCACTTGAAAACCAGCATCTTCAAGGGCAGCCCCGGTCCAATGTGAAGTGCGTGGAATGGCCCAGACAAACCCATGCGCGCCGGGTTTTAAAATGCGATGGCACTCGGTCATGATTTGCGTAAGCCACGCGATCCATTCTTTTCTTCCGCCTTTATTTTTATCCCATTCAAGTCCGAGTAAGCCAATGCCTGCTGGGGGATCAGTTACCAAAGAATCAATAGAATTTGCGGGGATCTTTTTTAAAATTTCGAGGGAGTCACCTAGGTAGGTTTGAAAATTCACGAGTAGTCCTTTGTAAGAGAAAACTTCGTGGCTCTTGAAATAAAGTCGAGTATTAAATTTCCGTCAGTCCTTAGACCACTCTCCCGGATTTTCCAGAATGAATATGCGGTGAGATTTAATAAACTTATTGCCTTCAATTGTATCGGGCACGATGTAGGACCGAATCTTCGGTCTTGTTAAAAAGGGCGCCAGCTCTTCTGGGCTTTCCTTTTTTGCGCTGGCGTTTGCTACCTCCTTCTTTTGCTTGTCATTAAAAGCCAAGTAGCCAATGATTGAGCCAAGTCCTGCGCCGACAAGAGTGCCAATAGCTGTTCCACCAGAGTTTTGTGATTGAGATTGGCCCAATCCTGCTCCGGCGGAACCACCGGCAACTGCTCCCATCAAAATTGATTTCGGCGCCGTCGAACAGGCATTCAACATCAGCGGCAGCGTAAGAACTGCAGCCAGTTCATTGATTTCCATGCAGACACATCCTTTCTTTAAGTGTTTATGACCTTGATTCTTTGGTTTTTTCAAAATTTAGTTTGAAGTTGTAAGAGGTGGGGTTTCGGGGGGGGGATTTGAGGTTTTGAGGGGCTATTGGGATAAGCAGACTATAGGTTGCTTAAGTATGTCAGGCTTTTAGGACATTTGGTTTGGTGGGATAGGTTGTTGAATGGATTGGTCTTCTGCGTGAATCAAGAAGTGCCAGGGTGCCACAGCTGAGATGTGATTGAGACGACATTGTGGCGGTCTTGTGACTCAAAAAATCAGAAAGGCATCGACCTTGAAATTGGCCCTCGGTAAATGGAGCCAGCCAACCATTTTTTATAAAATCACAGTGAAGAATGAATTGGTGTTTGGACCACTCACGTATCTGAAGCTTTTCAAAATTACGTTTGAGCGTATTCAGCGTGTTCTTTGAGTCGACCAACCAAAAGACGTAATCAATTGCTGGTTGGTTATCATAGAAAGTGACAACGCTTTCATAACGCTTTTTAGCCTTTGGTGAGATCTCGGCTTCGAAAGCAATAACGACTCTCTTTTCTTTTGATTGATATGCCGAATAGCCATCGGGTCTATGTAGTGCTGAACGAGGTATCCAAGTGGGCCATAGATCTGAAGGATAACATCGTAGTTGTTGTTCACTGTAGGTCTGAGTGTTATTTGGCTGCTGAGTTAACCAATCACCGAGATGAAATGCTGTCGCCAAGAAATCGTGTGGATAGTTTGCGGACTTAAATCCTTGTGAGTCAAGATCGCCGAGGTGAGGAAGAATATATTTGAATCCCTTTTCTTTTAAAATCCATGCTTCATGAAATCTGCCGCTGACAACATATGACCCAAGATAACCATCAGATTCTAAAAATAAAAGACGTCGGTAAGCCGAAAACGCATGCACACCTGGAAAAAATTTTTGCGCCAAAGCTTGCGTCGAGACAGCCTTCCACTTCCAAACAAACCTCAAAATTTTATAATCACGATCGGTGATTTCACAATGCTTTTTATTTTTCATTGAGTTCCTCTAGCGGCTGTCGAACTAATCAGTCTGGCCTGGATCAAGTGTTTGCTCAGCGTTTTCAGAACTTGAATTTGATTTGGAATTTTCTAAACTTCTTTTTGGTTTTTCCTTTTGCAAAGCATCTGCTGGTCCAAGAAGAGTTTCAGTCACTTCAACAGATAAAAACGGAGTTTGAACTTCAATCATTTCGATGCCATTCTTCCAAATAGCACGACCAGGAATTTTTGGAAGATCTGTAGCGCGTCCGTTGCCAAGAACTGCAATACTTGAAGCGTCGTTCATCATCTGAAAACAAATAACTCCTGTAAGATTTGCTTTGACCTGGGGATCAAGTGATCGACTGTCTGGACGCTGGGTCGCTACAACAATGTGAACACCAACGGCACGACCTTGTCTTGCAATCCGGCTTAATATGGCTCGAGCTGCTTGAACCTCGGTGGATTTTGCATGGTGACCAGCCAAAAACATCTCTGCAGCTTCATCCACGACAACGATTTGCCGTGACAGGTTCATAGATTTTTCTGCTTTCTTTTCCTTTTTGAAATAACTGTCGATGTCTTTGCAGTGATTTTCTTTTAAGAAGGTCATGCGGTCATCAAGTAATGTGTTGATATGCTGAAGTTGTTCAACTGCTGCCAATACATGGGGAACTACTACAAAGGACTTTCTATTTTCAAACATAGAAAACTCTAGGCCGCCTTTAAGATCAATCAGCAAAAACTTGCAGCCTTTTTCGTGAATATACAGATGCACAATCAGTTGGCGAAGAAATGTTGATTTACCACCACCAGTTTGCCCGGCTACAAGTAAGTGCGGGGTATCTCGAAGTGTTGTGGTGATAGAATGGGCTCTTGTTTGACCGACCAAGAACTCATATGAACGCGAAGTTGAGCTTTGCGTGTACAAGACTGTTTCCGCCATTGGAAAATGGGAGTAGATGATATCGACGGCGCGGCGTTCACGATTTTCTTTAATTTCATCGATGAAGACGCCAAGTTCAGATTCAATGTATTTTGATTGATCGCGAAAGCTTGAGACCGGAAATCCAGCATTTGTTAAGCGCATTTTTCGAGTCAGCGGATCAAGAGGATAGTCAGAGATTAGATTTGGAAGACGACCAATTTTTGATTCAAGTCCGGCATTTTTAAATGCGTTGGTCAGAATCTTGAGTTTGTCATTCTTCTTTTTGACCTCGCCCCAGGCCCATAGCCAAAATGCCAACGTCGAAAAAGAAAACGCATAAATCTTGTAAAGAATCGGATGATAAGGGTACAGGCCACTGAACCGTGTATGACTCAGAATAAATAGATCAATTTTAAGATAGAGCACTACTACCGAGCCCAACATCCATCCCGTGCAAACGGGCCATGGAATGGTGTTGGTCTTGATTCCGCGAATCAGTTCTTTAATGGGCTCAAGAAGTACAGACAAATTTTTGAGCGTCGTTTGAATACGCGCATGAAGGTCGTTTTGTTTTTGCATTTGGGAGGCTGTTGGAAGATTCGAATAATTCAGCTATGACGCGCCGAGTACCAATAGATTTGCACATCCGTGCCTGCGGTTAAGGACCGCTGGCTACCATTTTTGAAGCAATACTCAGTAATATTTAATAATTGAATTCTTAAGCATGTTAGGGTCTACTCAAAGGCCATCAGGGGATCCTATGAAACTAATCATTTTGTGTTGTATTGCTACACTAAGCTTTGCTGGCGATGTCTTTGCCTCATGCCCTGATATTTCAGGCTCTTATCAGTCTGGTGATCAAATTTTTGTCGGTTATGAGCAAACGGACTGTCAATTTTTGAAAAGATATTACGGAAATATTGTTGCCGACGGTTCGGTAAGTTACAGCTTCGACAAGCAATTTAAAAACGGGAATGCAGTTTGTTCTAAATCTGGTGCTTGTGAAACAGTCAAGTTTACTCAAGACGCCGTTGTTTTCGAGCTCAATTTTAATGGTGGGGTCTTAACTGATGATCACGGCCACTGTAGCCACCGGAAGTATTCGTTATCCAAAGATACCGGCGGTAATCTCGCTGCCGTCTTTTCTGTTTTCGCTTGCAAAGATGGCTTCAAAGGTGAAGCAAGAAAAGTATTTCTTAAATAGATAACCAAAAGCGCAGGTTATAATTCCATTGCTTTGGCCTTGCCAACTCTGCTTACTGTCCTAATTCAAAAATCACAAAAATTTCCTGTCCCGCTGAAATTTGAATAATCGGGGCGGAGTTTTTAAGATCCGTCATCGTTTCATTGGCCATTTCAAGAGTGGCTTTGCTGGCTCCATTGAGAAGAGCATTCTGGGCTGTAGGCTTTGTCACAACTTGCTGGCCGACGACTTCGCGATCTTGAAGGCCTTCAGCCATACCACCGACAAAATTAAGACCAATGGCAGTCGCATATTTCATGGCGTATTTTCCTACCCGTGACCCGCGTAGACCAACGATTTTATCTTCGACATCGGCAGCTTGAGCCTGAATGTTTTCAAAATTTCCGTCTTTAAATATAACTTGTGTGAATCGCACCATAAGCCGCTCTTCAGTGGATTGGCCAGAACCAAGCAAAGTTGCACCAGCGGGGATCAATGTTTCCCCCTGAATACGAAGCGCTTCAGTGGTTGTAGCTTTGACCGGGCCATTTGAGGCGCCAGTTGTTAATACGGCTTTTACAAGGCTTCCAGGAGGAATTAGTCCGGCTTTATGACGATCAATTTTTTGAAGGCCAGGAAGTCTAATCACCAAATATTGTCGACCTTTGTTGTTTTGTTCCTTGATACGCTTATTTTCTTGGGATGCAGAATACATTTCAAAAGTGTCCAAGTCTGAATTTGAACTGACTTGTGAAGCTTCGGGTGTTTTTACACCTGGGCCTTCCCGAAGGTTTTTATCAGGACTTTTCATTAGAAAAACTACAACCAGTGAAACGCCGGTGGCAATTGAACAAACTTTTATTGTCCTGCTAGAAAGAACTTTGTTATCCTTGCCAAATCCAAACCGTGATTCAATTTTTGGCTCAGTGGTGAGTTCGACCAGTTGTTTTTTATTTTCCATTTTTTTTCGCCAAGACCTTGTCTGCGTCACAGTCTTTAATGAAATACAGTGTCACACCTGATGATGAGGTCGCGAGGTCAAGTACGAACCTTCGTCCCTGAAGATAAACGAACAAATTTGATTTTGAACCCATCACAGTCGGTGAAATCGCCAAATCACTTCTAATATATTCAATCGAGAATGAATTTTTAGTTCCCAGGACAACCTTCTCGGGCTCAGAGGGAAAATCTAAAACGGTGCCTTTCGGTGATATGTAAATGGTGGCCACACTCTTTTCACAAAGTTTAATAGTTTTGACGTTCTCTGCAAATACTTTTGATGACAAGCAAAGGGCCAGAATCACTTGAATCAAGGCAATCATTTGTCCTCCTTGTCTTCAATTTGATTGATCGAACTAATAATGAGGCCGTATGGATTTGATTCCGTCCGGTTTGATTTCTGCACGACTACTTTTAGATTGAGCGAAAGTGCTGATCTAATTTTTCCGACAGAAAGTAGCCGATCTGTAGTTACCAAAATTTCTTTTCCATCAGATTTTACATCCTGAACTAGAATTCGTTGTTGAATCTGGCGCTGCTTTAGGGTCATTTGTTCTTTCTCGCGTGAAACCGTTTCTTCAATAGAAAGAAACCCTTCT
Organism: Pseudobdellovibrionaceae bacterium; assembly: GCA_049315665.1. Taxonomy (GTDB): domain Bacteria; phylum Bdellovibrionota; class Bdellovibrionia; order Bdellovibrionales; family Bdellovibrionaceae; genus JBMOJS01. The sequence goes on from JBMOJS010000001.1 coordinate 23,383, forward strand.
TTTAAGTAACCGTTGGAGTCAAATCGCATGGAAAGCGCTTCGACCAAAAAGGCTTCGATTTCATTTTTTGTCGGATCAATGGGCTTTGCTTGAAGCGGACGAGAGAAGCATCCCCGCTCAATGACGGGCAAATCGCGAGCCGCAAGTCCACCAATCACAAACAATTGTACGATCGATACAAGCGCCAAGACAAGGGTCGCAATTTTAAGTGTCACATTCTGAGCTGCAGTTTTAGCCCAAGCAGTTGTGAATTTCATTTTCCCTCCAAGATTTATTTATTACGCCCAATTTAAGAATCGCTCTGGACAGGCTTTTCTTGTGGGGCTTGCAATCGTTTTGAAAACTGATTTTTTACAATTCCTGGAGCGGTCTTCGCGCCTTTATAGGTTTTTTTCGTTCCTTGCCAAGCTTTGCTCGCTCCCCATCCATAGGCTTTTTTTGTTCCTTTGGATGCGAGTCCTGCTAAGGCCCCAGGACTTGCCAGTCCGGCTGACAATCCAATGGCAGAAAGGCCAGCCGTTTGACTTGCAACGTTTGAAAGAGCTCCAGATATTAGATTTCGAACAACAATGGGTGTGAGAAGAATTGAAAATGCCAGCATTAATGTCAAAGCCAAAAGCGTAATGAAGTTTTGCCCCTTGGCTTCAAAATTATGTAAAGCCGTGCTCCATAGTAGTGTGCCTAGAACGGACCACACAATTTTCCAGGCAGCAATTTCAAAAAGTGTTCGGAATAATCCCCCGGTCATTGCTGCTGTTTGAGGCAAAATATAAAATGCGATCATGATGGGTGAAAAAATATAAAGAAGAACCAGGCAGTAAACAATAGCCGCATCAAAAAAGAAAACCGTGAAATACAGAATAAAATAAGCCAGGATCGCTACCACCGAAAGCAGGGTGTCGCCAAGTGAGGTCCACGACCATGAGTGTTCCTTGAATGTCGCGCCTGCGGTTTTAAGGACTGCCTTATAGTTGTTGATGCTACCAAGGTGATCAGAGACTGCATCCGCGACTGCGGCAATCCAATTTGATATCTGAGGATATGCAATCAGAAGTATTGCCGCAATGAGTGCTCTACCAACTAACTGTTGAAAGGCCGGAACGCCACCAATGGGCATTTTAAAATATTCGATCAATACACCAATCACTAGCAGAAGAACAGCTAGCGCATAGAATATCGACACGAAAAATGTATGAATCTCTTTTGCCTGTGATGAAATCCAAGAAATATCCATAGCGTTAAGTCCTATTCAAATCGTGGGAGCTTAAATTGCGGTTCTGCTCCGGCAAGAGCCGCGTTAATATTGTCAGCACCAGCCACCATTTGACGGGTTTGATCTTTATCCTTTCGATTTTGCAGCGCCAGGGTTTGTGCTTGAAGCTTGAGACCAGTCGCTTGGGTCCTAAGCATTTCGTTTTGAAGATTCAGCATAACCCCAATTGACTGGGCTGTGAGTTTCGCAGCCCCTCCGGGGGATACGGAATGACTCTGTGATTTGATCAGTTCACCAATTTCGTCAATCATCGTCGTGTATTTATAGATGGAGTTATTGAGCGCAACGGCTTCAGCGATACTCTGATCCGTATCTTTTTGAACCCTGGCATCATGTGAATCGACCACAATGCCGTAAATGCTTTCAATCTTTAATAGGGCATCAGACGCTTTTTCCCAGTCCTTATAAAGTCCGGGATCAGTATTTGGACCAATTGTTCGAACAAGGTTCAGCGAGTCGTTGATACCGCGATTGATGTCGCGGACTAGGTTTAAGTTGTCGCGCCCGGTATTTAAAATACTTTGCAGTTGGGCTAGTTGCTCAAGGGCATTTATCAATATTTTAGCTAGAATAATATTTTCTTCCCCAAACATGCTGGCCCGAGATTGAGGAACACAAAACATTATCACTGTAGTTGCAATTGCTATTGTCTTTTTCATCGAACCACCTTTTGGGATGCAGATATCCCTTTTGGATATTGCTTTGACATCATTTTAAGAATTTCAAATTGTGGAAGACCAGGCTCATTAAGTCGCAAGGTTTCAATAGCTGAAAGATCTCGAGGGTCCGTTGTTGCAATCCAAAGTTCAAGGGGTGTGGGTTCAATCACTGCGATGGTTCTACGTTCTGGTCCCGCAACAAGAAAAGCCTCAGAAAATTCACCTTTTTCTTGGTGAAGAGACTGAATAAGAGCCACTTCGTTATCGTTGAGCCCCAATGCTTCCTTCATTTTTGTGAAGTCACTCTGGTTTTGCATCAGAATCCATTTGACTGAACAGTTTGGAAGCAGGGCTGATGAAATTTTTGAATTTAAAAAATCCAAAAGATCCTGACTGATGGCCGTGGCTGAGCAGTAGTATTTTCGAACCGTTCTAAAAATTTCCTCGATGAAAACAAGACCGGCTTCATCCTTAAGTAGCTTCCAGCACTCGTCAAAAACAATAAACTTCATTTTTGATCGGTCGCGCTGAACTTCTCGCCAAACCAGGTCTGTAATAATATATAAACAGACCCCTTGAAGATCAGGGTAACTTTCTAAACCCTTCAAATCAAAAGTGACTATGTCTCTTTGAAACTCTATCGTCGTTTTTTGATCTAGAAATTTTCCATAAGGAGTATTCCCGCACCATGGGGCCAAGATTTTTCCATAAGTCTGAATTTCTTTTTCAGGGTGTTTTAATAAGATTTCGCGAAGGTCTGATATTCTTGGATTTTTCGAAGTTTGGTAGACTTTCTGAACAGCATCTTCAATTTCAGCTCTTGCCAGTTTTGGAATTCGGTCTGAGCCCTCTTCCTTGGTCATAAGTTCAACAAGACCCACAATAAATTTAATCTTATGGGATGAGGGTTTTGTTTCACCAGGAACAAGATCAAATGGATTCACCGATAGTTGATCGTCGACTCCAAGCTCAACGTATTGTCCGGATAGGTTCTCTGTCAGTTTTCGATATGATCCACCAATGTCGATAAAAAATACCTTTGGATTTTCTTTGAGCATTTGTAGTAGCAACAAATTCGTCATGAATGACTTTCCTGACCCTGACCCACCGCTAATTAATTGATTGGCGTTAGAGAGCGAGCTGTCGAAAATGTTCAAAGCCGTTAGACTTCCCATTCTAGATTTTAGCAAAATACTGGGTGTTTCGTGCCCGGGCCAAGGACCATATAGCGGAATCAAGTCACAAAGATTTGATGTTTTGATCCGCCTTGAACGTTCTTTTGACCTAGCGTTGGGAAGTGAAACTTGCGAAAAAATATCAAATGCTGCCAAGGTTTCAGTCATAGCTTCAGCACCGCCAAGTTCCCTGAATTTTGCAAGAGTCATGTCCACTTGATTTTCTAGATCGCTTTCCGATTCACTTTGTAGTAGCACCGTGATTGAGACATGAAATACTTTTTGACCTTGGGCGATCATTTGTTCAAGTAAGACTTCAAGATCCTGAAGCTTCGCATTGCTCTCGATGTCTGAAACACCCGTGTGTTTTCCTACTACCATGGAAAAGGCAATTCGCCTTTGAATTTGCAGACTTTCGATTTCTTTTGTTTGATCCGGCACATGAATGGTAGCGAGCAGTCTTGATTTAAATGGAAGCTCACGAAGTTTTGCTGCCATCGATGCAAAAGTTTGATCTGGAAGTGCTTTAAGGGACAACACTCGAAAGTGTGTTGCCCCAATGACAAATCCGCTAAGATTGATTCCTACATCGGAAAACAAAATACTCTGTCTGACCTCTTCAGGATCATAGGAACTAAAAGGAATTCGTCGGGATGGATTCCACTGCATATACAACAGTTCAGCGATGTCGTTCGCAGCCATTGATTGCGCTTTAACACCTAAGGCACTCAGTCCTTGAATAATGTTTTCCTTCAAACGCAAAGTGATTTCTATTTCATGGGCAAGTTGTTTCTCTGAAGTCTCTTGAAATAATTTTTCCCTTGAAAATAGCGTTGGTTTTGAAAGTAAATTTTGTGAAAGTGATTTTCTAACAACGACTTTTAATCGGTGGGTTGGAATCTGCCCCTCATCGTCCGAAGCGCGAAGTAAGGCCACTCTTTCATCACAGAGAGACTTAGCTAATTCATTGTTTGCGTTCGCTGCGAGCTTTTGATGGCAGGTGATAATTTTTTCATTTCCTGGTACAATATCCTGTATAAATTGAATGTCAATTTTTGAAGGCAAACTGTTTAGGAACTGAGCTACGTTTTCTGAAAAACTATTGATACGTTCATCACTCCAAGTGCTGACGTCCACTGGAACGCAATTCAATAAGAACCCTAGAGACCCGTCAGAATAAATGATTAAGTCCTTTTCGAAACCCCAAATTTGCAAGTTATCGGCTAAAGCATAAGTCATCAGAAATTTCCTTTAAGTTTTGGGGGTACGGCTGTGTTTGTTGAGTCTTGAAAAGCTGAGAGATATTTTGGCTGCGCATAAAACTTCCCCAGATGAACAAGATAATTTTCAGGTTTGCCGCGCTTTCCGATTCTTAAAACAATAGCAAAAGCCGCAACTGGTCCCCATACCAATGCAAGTTTGTAGTTGGTCTGACCAAAACTAAAATTTAAAATTGAAAGCAAAAGAAAAATTGCAAGCACATCAGGAACTTCGAATCCCATGATCAGAAGTTTTTTTTCCAGATTTTGACTTGTGGGCTCTGAACGCAAGGCCAAATTGTAAACTCCTTGAAAAGATAAAGGGGCTCTTGAGATTGCGCAAACGATCGTTAATTAACGATGCCGCGAATGAAAGTCATAATGCTGGGAGCACCAAAGCCGATGATCATTCCAATTATTGCGAGCCACAGATGAGATCTTGCGCCGGGATTGCCAGTAAAAAATGAAAAGGCCGCAAACACAAGACCTAGAACTGCGCACAGGGGTAAAATCGTATTGATAAGCTTAGATTGAATGGCCCCAAGGGTTGACTCGACACTGCAATATCCTAGGACAGGAACCAGTAAAACCGACAACGCAATAATAAAAATAAAAGCTGAATTTGACAACTTCATAAGCACTTCCTTTTTTAAAAGTTAATTTTTGAGAGGCTTGATGTTGCTTAAAAAGATGCTCTGAATTGAAAAGTTTTGAAGTAGAGTTTGCATCAGTGATAATGTACCTAAGATAAACCAGATCGTTTTTTATGATCAACGACCTGGCTGTTTAGAAGATATTTTACAAAATTTATCTTTCCCACTTATCTATAACTTCAATTTCGTCAATAGTAACAGTTTTGCTTTTTTGATGATTTTTTACATGAAACAATGTTGTAAGTCTTGAGTTATAATCGTTATTAAAACTTAGATAACAGTGACCTTTGTGAACTTTCGCAGTTGTTGCGGGTGATAGTTTTAAAGGGGCCGCTTCAGAATACGCTAACCATGATACTGGTAATTTTACTCGCTCGTCGGCATGTGTAGACTTTATATCTGAACAGCTTTTTTTGCCTAGATCATAAATAACACTGCTATCACCAATCACAAGATTTACTCTGAAATAGTCTTCAAAATCTTCGCCGGCCTCAAATAAAATATCCGGTTTATTTTTGGTTAATTTCACATCTTGACTCAGAAAACGAAAACTGTAGCTGGCGGAAACATAGTCCCCACCTGTGAATCTTGAAATGAGTGTTATTTCATTGCCAGGCTCCGATCTCGTAGCGCAGTTTTGAATATTTTCCGAATCTACGGCAAATCCGCGATTGGAAAGCAAAGAAATGGCTATAGCCACTAAACTCTTAAATTTTAAACTTTTCATAACATGATCTCCTTCTTTTTGGTTGTTGTGAATGTGACTTTTAAAATTGGACTCGTAATTCAATAAATTCATTTTTCTGGTGGTAGTGGAAGTCCTGCCAGTTGAATTGCGACTTTGCATTCTTTGTCGCTCCAACCCCATTGGGGAAGTGGATTTGTTACAACTTTTTCCAGTTGGTCATAGGTTAAGTGCGGGTGAATTAACATCCGCGGCAGTTTTTTATTTTCTAGCCATGAATTAATAGTTTGTAAGTATTGTAAATTTTTATCGTCAGTAGTTCCCGTATAGGCAATTGTATCAATTGCTACTCGAAACTGAACCAATCCGACTAAAATTGCAGTATCGCGCAGTTCACATCGATACAAAACTGTAATAGGGGCTTGGGTTTTAATTTTCATTTAAGCCACCACTCCACCATCGACGCCAAGCAAGCTGTCGACCGTAACTTTATCTGGAAAAAGGCTCATGAAAACCCGCTGACGTGGAAACGTGAACTGAATTTCAAGGTGTTTTTTAAGATCGCGAGATACGAACCCAAATCCAACAGGCCTGCGAAATATCGGATCAGAATCATTTCCAAGTTTTTTAGCAAAAAGAGTAAAATTGCCATCCTCACTTCGATTTGAAGTGAGGTAAAAAACTTCCCTTGGAAAAGCCCACATCTTCACTATGTAATAGAGCTTCGCAGGGCCTTCGACTCCATAAGCTTCTCCGGCTTGAAGTTCATGACAGATAACTGAGCCTTTGCGGTAGCCCGTATAGATATGAAATCGACCCTTGATGTTTGAATTTTCCATTTTCCCCCCGGGTTATTTAAAATTAGAGTATATTCCGCTTCGCATCTGCAGCTCACGGTTCTTTTCTTTCGCTTCATTAAAGCTCTGTTCAATTCTTCTCGCATTTTGAATGTCTTTTTCAAGCCCATCAATCATTTCAGCGATCAGGCTTTTCAGTTTTTCCCAAGTGTGAAGCAAGTGGGTTTTTTGACTCAAAGTTTTTGCTTTTGCAGTCATCGACTTTTCAATTGTTTGAAAATTCGATACAAGAACTCGAAAATCTTCGACGGGTCGCTTATTTTCAGGAATTGATTCTAGACTGACTGCCTTTGTCATGTGTTCGTTTTGTTCAATATCAGCTAACAGAGAATCCAACGTTGGCATTTTTAATACTTTTGAATTCATAAATTAGGCTCCCTTTTTTGCTTCTGTTGATTGGTCGTCAGAATCAGCCGCTGACTTTTTCGAGATGAGCATTTTACATTGGCTCCGAAGCTGTGTGGGTTTTGGTATGAAAGTTTCTTTTGCGGCTTGATTCAAATCATCCATTCCCCCACGGGATACGTCCCAGGCCAATGAGTCCCAGTCGCACGATGAACACAAAACATCTGGAATAAAATGAATCAGATCGCAATCCCCACATTTTGGACACTTCTTAAAATAATCAACTGGCTTAGTTCGCTTTTCCGCCTTCTCAAAAATGTCTACAGTTCGTAATTCCACTTTCATAACATCACCCCCAGAGTCAGTTGTTGATATAAAAAATTGCTTTATATCTATTGCTAGGGCAACCATCGTGCCACCTGATCATCTAAAGCCTGATAAAGTGTTAAATACATGAAATACATTTGAAATTTAATTTTCAGTGCATTTCTAAAAGTATCAAAAATGAGTTCGAAGTTCGAAACTACGAACCAGATGAGTTCGATTTTATAGCTATATAGATTTTATATTACGAACTAAAAAGTTTGCTTTCAAACATCAGCTCAGTTAAATATTTTTATCACTAGGGTGGGTAGCAGACACTTTTATAAGCCCACCGCGAAACACAATAGAGGGTTAGGTTGGAAGAATTATCAATGACAAACACAGTTTCAATTCTGGTTATCGACGATAGCAAAGCGGATCGCTTAGCCAACATTATTGAGTGCAGAAGGATCTTTAAAAATATTCCTGATGTTGAATTTCACATCGAAGAATCGGCGACTTTGGAAAATGCATTTCAGAAGGCATCAGAGAGTACGTTTCACATTATTCTTTTGGATAAAGACCTTGGAGTTGATTCAGAAGGTAAACGTATTTCTGGAATTGATAATATTCAAACACTTAAAGCCCTTCAGCCCCATGCACAAATATTTATGGTCACAGCTGACGAGAGGTATGAGGAAATTGTAGCTGCAATGAAGCTTGGTGCCTACGACTATTTTTTAAAGAGTTCAAATCCCGTAAAAGTTGAATACCGTTCTGTCATGCTAGAGCGCGCCTTCGAACGATCGGTTGAAGACCTTAAAGCTACGATGACAAGATCCACTAAGACAGGACTGTATTCTGAGTTTGTCAGCCAAGCGCCAGTTATGAAAATGCTCGATCAAAAAATCAAGGCCATTGCTGAGTCATCACGGCCAGTTTTAATTCTTGGTGCTACAGGCCTTGGCAAAGGTGCCACTGCACGCAGAATCAGTCAGTTTCGCGCGAACTTTCTAAAGCAAACCTCAAGACACTTTGTAAATATTAATATTGGAGCCATGTCAGACACCCTTGCTCAAAGCGAACTTTTTGGGCAGGACGCCTATTCATATACAGGATCAGGTTCAAAAATGAAACCCGGTCTACTTGATGTCGCAAAAGGCGGCGACATCTTTCTTGATGAAGTTGGCGATGCGTCTGCCGAAATGCAATCTAAGCTTTTAAAAGTTATTGAAGAAAAGCAATACCTCCGCGTTGGCGGCAGACAGCCCATTCAAACCAACGCTCGGTTTATTTTTGCCACGAATAAAAATATGCGCGAGCTGGTGCGAAGTGGAAAGTTTCGCGAAGACTTATATATGCGCATGCAAGCATTTGAAATTGAAATCCCGGCTCTTGAGGAACGAAAAGAGGACCTTCCGCAAATTATTGAAGCTTGCCTACGAAATGCCCTGACCGAGGTAAAACATAAGCAAATCTCTATTAGTGATTTCCCTGAAGATCTGATGCGCTACTTGATGCGTGATAATATCCCTGGCAATATTCGGGGAATAGAAAATGACATTACAAAGTTAGTTTCTTTCATTCCGGTGGACTCACTTGGTAGGCCGATTCTGAAAGAGTGGAAAAACATTCTTGGTGGAAATACGCCTTTCAGAAAATCGCGTTCAAAAATGAGCCTTGATGATTTGCTATCGGCTGATACAGAATTGGTTGGCTCTTCGTTTCCTGGCTATAAAAAAGCCCAAGAGATTTTTGAGAAAAAAATGATCGAAGAAGTTTTAGAGAAGACTGGGAATATGGTAACGGCAGCAAAGCAACTTAAAATTGCGAAGTCGACTTTAAGTGTAAAAATGAGACACCTCAATATCAAGACTCCAAAGGAAGTTAGGTACCATGAATCAAAAGCAACTTAAAAACTTCATCTTGAAGCTCAACCATGATTTGGCTGGGCAGCGGCGGTGCTTAGATTTGGTGAATGTACTTTTACATGAGGGATCTGCAAGCTTAGACGATGCAAAGAGATTGTTAGTTGAAACGATTGTGCAATTTGATTTAGCTCAAAAGACTATTTCAAGTGTCGAAATCGGGTCTTTTGAAGAAACAAAACCAAAGAGAGTAATCTCGCAAAATAAGGAGGCCTAATGGAAATTACGTCAACAGCATTGGTAAGTCTTGCTTGCCTATTATCGAACGGTCCAGCCGATTCAAAGAATGCGCAAGATTTTATAAAAAATTTGAATCAAGAACAAGTTGTTGTGATTCGACAGATTGTTCATAGCGGCGCATGTTTACCAAAAGCATTCGAAAACAAGATTCAGTCTGGATTTAGTAGAATAGAGAATAACGCTCCAACGACTGACCTTTGAGTTTTGCATGGCACCTAAAAAGATATATACAGGAGCAGCCCTTCTGGGGCTGCTAACATTGGGGGTTTTCATTTTCTTAAAGGAAGGAAGCATGAAATCAAAGCAGATTGATGTTGTAAGGACATCATTTCGAAAAATAGAACAGTTTCCCGACCCGACAGAAATTAATACTTCTGGAAAGTGGTATTTACTCAATCACATTTCAAGTCCACTTATTGAGTATAGCCATAAAACGTCATCATTTAAGCCTTTGATAGCAAGTACGTGGGAAATCAACGATTCGATTTATACTTTTCACTTGAATCCATTGGCAAAGTTTAGCGATGGTTCAATGATAAAACCTTCTGACGTTGGCCAATCCATTAAAAGAATTTTAGTCAAAAAGAAATCGACCCATTTTCCACTTTGGAATCATGTTAAAGGCTGCGATCAATTAAATAACATGAATCAGAATTGTGATGGCTTAAGCTGGGACGATGATAAAAACATAGTCACTGTGAAGTTAAAAGGAAAAAGTGATTCGTTTTTATTGCAGATTTCTTCACCGGAAAGTGGGATTTGGGCTGCGCTTGATATTGATTCAGAATGCAACCTTGCACCCACGAAGTACAGCGGCCCATATAGTCTAGAAGGTTTAAAGGTCGATACCAATAAAGAGTTCATTTTAAATAGAAACTCAAATTCCATTTTGCAGACTGAGTTTCCAAGCTCACCAAATAAAATTGTTGTAAAATCAATGGAGAGAAGTGAAATTGAAAAGGCCATAGTTGATGGCAACGCTGATATTTTTATTGGCGATTTCATACCGTACAATGATTTTGACTGGGAACAAATGAAGGTTGGCATTCACTACACGACACCATCATCGATCATTTATTTTTTCGGTCTTAATTCTGAGAAAAAAATTGGCCAAGATCTTTTGGCTAGCTTAGCAACAGTTCCCGAGAAACGGCTTTTGCGGGCTGACACCTTTTTACCTTTTGCGCCCGAAGTTGCTTTGAACCAAACTGATTATGCAGAAGCATTGCCACTAAAATCATCTCGAATACTAAAAGTGGCAGCACCTGGGTTTTATTTTAAAGATCAAGCCCTTGAGTTTCTTAAAAGTGCTGCACAGAAAATTGGAATTGATCTTGAGGTAACAAAGATTGAAAGGGCTGAATATTTTGAACTAGTAACATCAAAAGAAGATTTTAAAAGTAAATATGACTTTCTGCTTGGCAGTTATGTTGCGTCTGAGCGCTATCCAGCGGTTCAACTCAGGTTTTTAACCGGGGAAAGACAATCACCTGTAAATTTGTCCGACGTTGAGCAGCCTGATCAAGACCCAGTTAAAATTAAGCGACTGAAGGATTATCAAAAGTGGCTTTTGAAGTCTCAAACTGTTGTACCTATTTATTTTATGAGAAGCCACATTGTATCTGCTCCATATATTGATGTTGGTGATCAACCGATCACCGACGCTGATATTCAACTTTGGAGACTAACAAAAAAGGATGCTCAATGAATTTGAGTGGCTGTCAGATCTTTAATTTGGATAGTACTTTTGACGACTCGATCGCCGTAGCCAATGAATCTGATTGCAGCAATCTTCTTTTAGATTGGATCGTCAATAATTCGCTTTTAAAATCTGAAATTTTTGAGAGTGGTCTTGAAATTTCAAATCAGCGATTTTTCCGCTTTTCTATTGCCGCTACGGATCTTGATGGCAACCAGTATCATGGCTTTGGCAGATCAAAAGATCGCTTGAAGGCTGCGTCCATCGCAGCTGGAGAAATCATCGAGCGATATGTAGCAAAAAAAGTTCTAAAATCTGCTAAGCCCTTTTTAGTAAAACACCATGTTTGTGTTCAGGATGCGGAAATCTCAGTCACTGAGTCAGGTCATGAGGTGCCACTGCCGTCGTCGGGATTTCACTCCAGCAATGGATGGGCTGTTCACTTTTCTCTAAAAAAAGCTGTTGAGAACTCTACTCTTGAAGCTTTGGAGCGGCATACACTTTTGTATTCATATCTACATAGTGGTTGGAATGGATTTAAGAGAGACAGCCCAGTTCCATTTGGTAATCACGTGCTCACGCCATATGTGTCGCGTTTTAATTTTGGTGGTTTTGGCGCCGGAATTGTTACAACACAGGGAAGAGAGTTTCCTGGGTGCACATTTGGATACCTTTGCGATGATGTGGCCACTATCAACGGGTCTCAAAAGTGGTTGAATGCTTTTTTTGAAAGTTACGGCCAGTGGGAGTCGCTGTCTTTAAACAATGTCCAAAATCAGAATGAAAATTTGCTATCGCAATATCAGAAGTACTTTTTAACAACTTCCCAGCAGAGCGAGGTCAGGGATCTAATTATAGCTCCGAGTAAGAATAGTGCAAAAATTAAATCAAACATCTTGATGTTCGATTTGAAGCAGGCGTTGGGGCTTCCGTTTCCATTTTACGCGGCCTACACATTTGGTGGAGATCTTATCCCACTGTTTTTTCGACAAAAGCTATCTATACAAGAAACGGTATTGCTACAACAAACTTTGAAATACTGGAGTCTTCCAACAAGTCTTCCGGAGTACCACCCAGTTTTATGAAAAACTTCAATTTAATCAGCAGATTTATAGTTGGTAGTATGATCCTGGGCCTAGTGGTGCCGATGATCTATCACATTGGGCTCAATGTGGCCCGGCACAACCACTTTAACAAGCTCACAGAGCAGGTGTGCAAGGCAATTGAACCTCGAATACAGATTGGTGCGCATCGTGAAGCTTTGGAATATCTGAAGAGTGCCATAGTCAATCAAGGAATTGATGCAGAGCCTTTGATTGAGTTCAAAGATCACGGCAATCTTGTGACGCCGCCCATTTTGAATGCTGGATCAAAATTCCGCGAGAGTTGTGAGTTTCAAGGCATCACTGGTGTTGAAGCCAGCGTTTTTTACAACCATGTACCGGTGCTTAATATTTTGTATCTCTATTTATATATTATATCTGTTCCGACTTTGTTCTTAGTCTTTGTTTGGGCTAGGCGTGGAGTTATGCAATTGCAGAGAAAAGTTGCTGATCTGATTGAAGCTCAAATGAAACAACTTTTGGGAATCGGCGCAGCTTCAGAGGCGCCAAAGACGAGCCTATTCTACAAAATTTTTGATCTTGAGATACCGCTATTAACATATCTGAAAAGACATATTGAAAATCTAGAATCGGACTTACAAAGCTACTCAAAAAAAATAGCCGATCAGCAAAAGCGCGAAGTTCTTATGGATGTTGCCGCTCAAATGGCCCATGATATAGTAACGCCAATTTCAAATTTGCAGATGATCCTACAGAACGATGATGCGAATAAAAATCAGAATTTAATTCTGCTGGAGCTTGGACAAATTAAAAATCTTTCTGAAAAGTTGCTTCGTGAATATAGAGGCGAGTCTTCAATGGCTGAACAAAAACGTGAAACGATTGATGTCGTCGAAAGCATTCACTCAGCCCTAGAAAGTGCGAAGGTGTTCGCCAAAAGTATGAGACCTGTCGTATTTAACTTTGATTGCAAAAAGAATGAAAAAGTTGAACTCGTAGGTGATCGAAGCGATTTTATTGCCGCACTTTCAAATATCTTAAGAAATTCAGTGGAGGCCTTAGAAAAAGACAATGGTGTCATCACTGTAAGGCTCCTCAAGGATTTTCAAAGTTTGAAAGTCCATGTCTCTGACAATGGGTGCGGAATTAAAGAAGAAAATTTATCGAAAATATTTGAAAACAAATTCTCGGTTGGAAAGAAGAATGGCACTGGCTTAGGTCTCTTTCAGGTAAAGTCCATGATTGAAAGTATGAAGGGCGCAATTCATGTCGAATCAAAAATTGGTATTGGCACAACTATAGGGCTTACTTGGCCTCTTTGCTCGGAATCATTTACGAATGGTTTAAACCAAAAAACTATCGCAACCCAACGGCCCGATTTAATTTTGATTGATGATACAAACTCAAATCATGTCAGATGGGATATCGAAGCAAGGCGTGCTCAGAAGAAATTGGCTTCGTTTCGATCTTTGGACGACTTTAATTCTGCATCTCAAAACATCGATAGGGATACCCCCATTTTTGTCGATTACACTTTTGACAATGGACCGCACACAGGCAAGGAAATTGCTGAGCGCATAGTTTCAGCGGGTTTTGAAAATGTGCATATTGCGACCGCCCTCCCGGTTGATCGTGTCGATAGGCCCACTGGAATCAAATCTGTTCGAGGTAAAGATTTTCCATTGGCAGTGCTTCTGTAAATTGTTTTTATATTCAATTGGTTGCATCTGCTAACCTGACTCGGCGATGCAGATATTGAGACTGGACTTCGCGTATAAAGGAAGCTTTCTTTTAGGAGTTATATGGAGGCAAGTCTTATGGAAAACATTGTCTTTCGATCCTTTGAGGTTGTATTTAAGACTGTCGGAATTTTATTACTGACGGGTGCAATTGTAGCGGCCGTGACTGACATCCAAAAGCGTGCATTTGAAAGTAAGCGAACGGGCCTGACCAGTATGTTAAAAGTGAATGAACAATTGGTGGGTAAATCGCAGTGAGGGTGTTGGGTTATATTGAATCTGCTAGATCTTTTAGAAAATTGAAAAATTTGAAGTAGATTGAAAAATTTCCACAAAATTTTCCTAAAATTTCAAACAAAAAGTCTGAATAAACAAAAATGACAATGGATGCTTTATTTTCTAGGAATTCTTTGTTCCGGGATGATAAAGGTCTAAGTTATCTAAATGGATGGTTGAAACTGGGGATGTTTTGAATTAAGAGATGGCTATTCCCAATAGCAAGGACAAAGGCATGAAAATTCTTCTTATATTGACTCTAGTCTGCATCACAAGTTTTTTGTCGGCGGCAGACAAGCCCCGTGTTCTTTTGCAGGAAATTCAATTGCTTCAAGACAAAAAGCGAATTCTTGTGCCAGTCAAAGTCGAAGCTAAAATTCAATCCCAAGTCAACGCGGACATCGAAGGTCATATCACTAAAATTTTAAAACCGCTTGGCGCCAATGTGAAAGCTGGCGAAATTGTACTTTATCTTGAAAATAAGGATCCTGGCTTTACTTATGCTGCAGTCCCTGTTCGCTCCCCCATATCGGGAGTTCTTAGTCAAATGTGGACGAGTCAAATGGCAAAAGTCAATCGAGGCGATAAGCTTTTTACTATTATCAACCCGAAGTCTTTAAAACTCAGTGCAGAGTTACCAAGCAATGATCTCATGCTTGTGCATGCAGGACTTTTAGGACGATTTAAAATGGAAACAGATAGTCGCCTTGATTTACCCATTCGCATTGTTGGCATAAGCCCCCTTGTAGACGCTCGAACCGGCACGGCGTCTGCAGAATTTCAATTTACAAATTTAAAATCAACTCTGCCACCTATTGGAAGTATTGGGCAGGTCACTTTTGAAATTGATCAAGGTTCTGTAATGCTAATCCCCGAAGCTTCTTTAACATTTCAAGATGGGAAAGCCATGGTGCGAATATTAAAGGGTGAAGCCCATTTTGATAAAAAGGCCGTTGAACTTGGCGAGCAACGAGACACAGCCTTTGTTGTAAAATCTGGCATCAAAAAAGGGGATAAAGTGATTGTTCGCTCTAGCCGCCCATTAAAAGAAGGCGATGTTCTTGAAATTGAAAAAACAGGAACAAAAACGCAATGAGTTCGCTTTATACCCGCCCCTTGAGAGTGTATATCATTCTTGGGGCCCTGGGGCTTTGGGGTATTTTCAGTGGCTTGCAACTACCTATTTCTCTTTTTCCAAATAGCAGTCAGGTTATAGTTTCCGCCAATGTTCCCTTGGGCTCATTGTCTTCTCAGCAATTTTTTGAAGCTTACGGACGCGAGCTTGAAGCGAGCCTGCAAAACATGAAAATTGAATCTATAGCCGTCAAAGAACTGAACGCTGATTATGGCAATCAGACGGCAAGTTATCAGATCACTTTTCAGTGGGGAGCTGACTCCGAAAAGGCTATTAATGAAGTCAAAAATATCGTTAATACTCGATTCGCTGGGGCAACAGAAGAAGTTCGTCGCGGTATCGGCATCAATTCTTGGAGCGAAAATCGTGGCTTTTTTGCTGTGAGCTTTTTTAGTCCGCTGCGCTCTTTGGACGATCTTTATCAAACACTGGAACCAATGATTACCCCGATACAATCGCAAATAGAAGATGCAGGAAGCTTCGGCCTGTGGAATCCCAATCGCAAAGAAATTACTGTTAGCCTCTTACCTGAAAAAATGGCCCAATTCGAGATAACTACGCTACAGGTACAAAAAGCCATACAAGCAGCAGTGGTTGGTCTAAACGGTGGCACATTAAGACTAGGTGAAAAAGACTACGTCATAGACCTACCTAAAAATATACAAAGCTTCGAACTACTTTCAGAGATTCGTGTTTCTCCCCGTGGCAAAGTGGCCATTTTTCTGAAAGATATTGCTAAAATCAGCTTGGGTATTTCAAAAAACAGCAATCAGAAGTTTAAAACCAGTGGTGTAGAAAGTCTGATTCTTTTTGCCAGCCCTAAAGAGGGCGGAAATATTAAAAAAATGGCTGATCAAATCGTCGAACAATTGAAAATAATATCGACCCAGTGGCCTGCGGACGTTGAATTTAAAATCTTGGTGAACCCTTCTGAATTCATCAATAACAGTATACAAAGTGTCGTTAAAGAAGTTTTTCTGGCGGCATTTTTAGCGGTTATTGTTCTATTTTTTTTTCTTGGCAGCTTCAAGAATGTCATAACTGCTGCAATTGAAATTCCTTTAAGTTTGTTGATGGCTTTTATTCTGATGCGCTTAACTGGAATGAATCTTAATCTTATTTCGCTGGGCGGCCTGGCGCTATCTGCTGGAATGAATGTCGATGCATCAGTGGTGGTTTTAGAAAATATTATGCGTCACTTTGAGGGGCACAAGGGGCCACTTTCTTCGGCAGAAAAAACTCATCGTGTAATCACTGCAGTGAGTGAAGTTCGAATACCAATTATAGCTTCGACGCTAGCCTCTTTGGTGGTGTTTTTACCTTTAATTTTTACCCAGGGGCTAACTCAATCCCTTTTAGGTGATCTTGCTAAAGCAGTTATTTTTTCCCATGGGCTTTCTGCAGTCGTTGCCTTAGTCCTTGTGCCAACGATTCGGTTGCATCTATTGGATAAAGGAAAACAGCTTGAGTCGCGTTCGCCCATTGAAGGTTTTTTACACAAAGTAGAAAAAATCTACCGTCGTAGTTTGGAAGCTTTCTTGAATCAACGACGTTGGCAAGCCTATGTTTTCGGTGGACTGATTCTACTTCTGCCTCTTTTAATTATAGCGGTCTTGCCCCAGCTTAATAAAGAAATTATTGGCAAACCAGATAGCGATTGGCTTATTATTGGAATATCATCACCATCTTTTTCAACTTTAAAACAAATGGAATCTGAGCTTGAAGCGATGGAATCAGCTATCAATTCAAGTTTTGCAGATGAAAAGCTTTATACTTTCACGCAAATAAATGGGCCTCGCAATGGCAATATTATGGTGCGCATCAAACACAAAGAAAAGATTCATCAGTTAGTAGCAAAGGCGGAGGAAATTTTTAAGAATAGCCCTACTAAGTTTTATTGGGTTGATTCTTGGAATCCATCGGAACTTTCTTTACCTGATCCACCTCAATATCGGCTAGAAATCACCGGTGGAGACGCTACTAAGAGATTGCAAACAGCTCAAGATGTACAAGCGTTGCTATTAGAGAATGGCACCTTTGACAAAGTTCGAGTAACACCAACCTCAGACAAAGAAAAAGAAATTCGCGTCAAAAAATTTTCAGATTCTGGGTCTGAATCCGAAGTTCTTTCTAAGGAAGAATTATCACACTATTTGCGAGTCGTGACTGACGGGGTTTACGCCGAGCGACTTTTCCAAAAGCAACAAGAAATTCCGATATACTTACGTCTAAATTTTTCAGAAGTGTCCTCCGTCGAGCAGTTAAAAGCTTTTCCTATTGGTTTTGAAGGTCGACTTATTCCACTGGGTGCTTTGGCACAAATATCCTTACAGGATAGGCCACCGCGTATCTATCGTGAAAACCAAAAATCTTTGCTTGTTCTTTCTGGCCGCGTCAACAAGGCACAGATGGCACATGCAAAAATTAAAATTGCTCAAGCCGAAGATATTGTCCATAAATTCAAAAATAAAATGGAACCGAGCGATCCGAGTTTACCAGCTTTGGTTGAGGTTCAACCAGATAAGGATCTGCAGCAGTCCTTGGAACAATTGAAATGGGCAGTTGCAATTTCAATTGTCTTAGTATTTTTAACGATGGTGTTGCAACTTGGGGACATTGTTCATTCACTTTTAGTTCTTGTCGCCATTCCGCTTGGCTTTATTGGCGTATTGGTGTCGTTATTTATATTCAATAGTACTCTATCCCTCAATTCAGGCTTGGGAACTATTCTTCTCAATGGAATCGCTGTCGCTAATAGCATTATTTTAGTGGATTTTATTCGCAAACTTCATTTGAGCGGGAAAGATGCAAAGACCGCAACAATAGAAGCCTCACTTGCTCGTATACGCCCCATTCTCATGACATCATTGACCACGGTTTTAGGGATGCTTCCCATTGCTCTTGGCTTCGGCGATGGAGGGAAAATTTTGCAACCCCTTGGTATTGCGGTTTGTGGTGGACTCTGGGTATCAACCCTATTGACACTCTATATTGTACCAACACTTCAGTACTTATATTTATCGCGAAAAGAGAAGTTATCATGATCATCATACTATTTAGTCTAATGAGTTTTGCACACGCAAGCCCTGGGGCTTTTTTTGCAGATCTTGAAAATTTCAGAAATAAGAACTTGAGCCTGCAAACAGAAAAGCAAAATCTAAATGCCAGTACAGATCTTTTGCTTTCACGTCAACTGTTCTGGACCCCTAAGCTTAGTTTGTCAGCAGAAGGCGCTCAAACCTCTATCAACTCAGGAACGCTCTTAGAAAGTGACAACCTTTCTGCCAACTTAAATTGGAATTTATCCCGTGGCGGATCCGATTGGAGCGCCCTCAAAGGGGCCCGAGCACAAAAAGCGGCACAAGAGCTGCAGGTCTTGAATGAATCCTTGCGGGTGGAGGTCAAAGCTGCCGATCTTATTTTTAAATCTATCTACCTCGTTGAATTAAAACGTATTCAAGAACAACTATTGAAACTTAAAGATGAGTCACTGAAAATTGTCTCTGATCGCTATCATCAAGGCAAGTTGCCATTGCAAGATGTAACAAAATCGGAAGTTGATCTTACCCAACAAAAAAATAAACTGCGCATAGCTCAATTGGATGTATTGGAAAACAAATCACAGATTTCTTCCTTGTTTATTGAAGATTTAAGAACTACAAAATGGCCTTTCACAGAAAAAACAAATCCACGATCTTCTAAAACTGAAAAAGTACCATTGGTCGAACAAAAATATTGGTTAAGCCAGTCCCAAGAAGCGATATGGAAAGCCAGTAAGGGCCTGCACTGGCCCTCCTTAGACTTAAAATTTCAATATCAACAATCGCCAATTAAAGAGCGTAGTAATAGTCAGTGGACGGGACTGCTATCATTAACTTTTCCGTTATGGGATCAATTCGAAACCTCTGCAAAAGTTTCTGATTCCTACGCCAAATATATGGCTGCACTAAATGAATACAAAGATACCCAACAATCATTGCTACAAAAAAATGATTTTTTAAAAGACAAAATTCAAACACTTCGTGTAAATTTAATAGAAGCCAAAAACAATTTAGAGACTTCCAGGAAGCTCTATCAAGATGTTTTAAAAGGTTTTCGGCTAGGTCGAATTTCAACCAATGATTTGTTCACAGAACAAAATCGACTGTTGGAAAGTGAAAACACCTTTGCAGTCAGCCAATTGAGTTTTCACCAAAGTCTTATTGAAGTCTGTGCACTTGCCGGAATA
Organism: Pseudobdellovibrionaceae bacterium; assembly: GCA_049315665.1. Lineage (GTDB taxonomy): Bacteria > Bdellovibrionota > Bdellovibrionia > Bdellovibrionales > Bdellovibrionaceae > JBMOJS01. The sequence continues at coordinate 42,901 of JBMOJS010000001.1, forward strand.
ACTTGTTCAGAATGTTTAGAATAGCTAAGCTAAATATTTTTTCAGCGTCGACAAAAACAACTACCAATTATTCATTAAAAATTGTAAATGTTTTTTTAAAACTAAGGAGTCCTTTATGAAAAGGTTATTTTTTATTTCATTTATAATTTCTCTTCAGTGCCTAGCGGCAGAAACAAAAAAAATTCCAGTTAAGGCCGGATACGAAAAAATGGATATGGAACAATTTAAAGATATAGGTAGGGGTAGTTCTAATTCAAGTTCAAATATGAAGTTTATAAGCAAGTGTAAAAGTAAAAATGGTAGTGAATATAAAACTGGTGATAAAGAATTTGAATCTTGCTTAAGAGAAGTCGAATTAGATAAATCTTCGGGGCTTAAAAATGGCGCGTCACCTTCAGTCGGCGTTTCGTTCGGAAAATAAATTATTTTATTTGTACATTTGTTTGTTAGCCAATTGCTATGCAAGTTGAATCAAGCTAAATTCTATGTAGTTGACTGCTGAAAAATAACTAACTCTTACTGAATGTATTTTTTTCAAACATATTTTAAAAATTTAAGCCTTATCTTTATGCATGCTAAAAGATCATAACTAGATTTTGAGGTTTCGTATTAGAGGTTTTAATGTCGAACAAATCCATATGCGTTCAAATAGTGTCTTTTGTTTTATTTTGCAATTGTGCTTTTGCGGATACCGATAGATGCACTTCGCCTACTATAATCAAATCAACTCATCTTACAAACCCAGTTGACAGCAAGAGAAGTTCTTCTATTGAGTTTAAATATCGATATATTAAGGGCGCTGACAATTATCCAGTTGTTATTAAAATTCCCGGCGGTCCTGGAGGAACAGCGATAAATAATGACCCAAATCCAAGTTTTGATCCCAGAGTAGGTTGGATTCAAATAGATCCGCGCAACACGGGTTGTAACTCGATAAATCTTCCAATCGAATTCGTAACAACTCAGATTGAAGTTTATGATATTTTACAAATCATCAAAGATCTCAAGCTTAATAACTATGTTTTGTTTGGCACCTCCTATGGAACAGTTGTGGCTACTCAATTGGCAGTTGAAGCTGAAAAACAAAAACTTCCTGGCTCTAGAATGGTTATTTTAGAAGGTGTTCTTGGACGTTCATTTAATGATCTTGAGCAAGAAAAATCTTTCGCATTTTTTTGGAATTTATATAAACAAAAGATTAGTACGACATTACTTGAAGAGTTGAAAAAAGAATCCCCATTTAGTATTCCATCTGAAGCTTGGGGAAAATACTTTTCGCAAATGCTTTATCTCGGCACCCATCCTGAATATGGCGACATTGGCTTAATGACTTTTAAAATGCTTGAAGATCCTAAGACGAGGTCGATCATCTTAGATCAGGTTAAAGCAAAATCAATAGATACGGATCACCTATCACAGGTTTTCCAATCAATCAGTTGTTCGGACTTAGTTGAAAACGCAGGCGACGTTGATTTTAAAAATGCGAATATGATTCCTTACATTCCAGCTAACAACGTGTGCAAACATACAAAGCTAAACAAGTATGATTCAGCAAAGTTTCAGATCAGCGCGCCTATTGTATATTTTAATGGTTCAAATGATCCCGCTACTCCAATTGCACAAGCCAAATATCACTTCTTGAATCAAAAAAGTAAAACTAAAACTTTTGTCGAAGTTGTAAATGGAGGACATAGTGCTCTTACAGTGAATCTATCGGACTGCTATAGTCTTATTATGAACTCACTTATTTTAAATACTGTTCCCCTTCGATCTGCAATTAGTACTTGTAAATTAACAACAAACCTCACTGAGTGAGGCTTGACGAGATAGGTGTGCTCTTGAGAGTACAAAATCGGCCTGAGCTATATTGCAAAATTAAAAAATTAATTTTATTATCCGCTCAAATAAAAAGCTCAACAACTCGTGTTGGCTTCATAACTAACTAAGGAGCAAAATCATGAAAACTAATCTACTGTCTTTGATCATACTTTGTTTACCCGTCATCACTTTAGCAAAACCGACTCAAAGTCGACTGCTGTGCAATCCGGTGGGTAAAACAGATCAGATTTTAATTGAATATGTAGGCGAAAGTGATGAGCCTGGCGTTTATCAAGTCATCGCATCAGTTAAAATATTCAAAGGCAAACAACTTGAAAATATGAGTAGTAATGCGCGAGTTGGATATCATTTAGAAGCTAACAATAATCGAGACGGCGTAAAGTTAATGTTGGTAGAAGCTGATCTTGGCAGAACAGGTAGTGCCAAAATTGAATTGCCAAATGGCGAAGACGGTTTCATTCAGAGTAATATTTTTATGACCAGTTTCAATTTTTCGAACCCTACTCCGGTCAAGTGTCTCTTCACGTCACATGCTGGCCCTAGACCGGCGCTTTCAGGAAGCAACTAAGCATGACTTCTCAACGAGCTAAATTTGACCAAGACGCCTTGAAGCGATTCGCGGAGGTTCAAAGCTACCGTGTTTTTATTAAGACCATTTTGGAGTTTCGCTCTGAAAACGGCAGACGCTTTGGGTATTCAGATTTAGCTCGACTTGGAGGACTATCAGCAAGAAGCTTCCCTCGCGATGTTACGCTTGGGAAGAAGAATTTGACCTTAGCTTCTATTCCTAAATTTGTATTGGGTATGGGGCTGACTGGTGATCTTGCGGATTATTTTCGTCTTCTAGTAGAATTGGAACATCGTGATTGCAGAGCGCGAAAAAGCGGTGAAGCTCAATTGAATAAATTGATTTATAATCTACGAAAAAGAATTTTAGATAGAGCTTCGCCGTCTGCTTCAAAAGAAATAATAAGTAAAAATTTATTTCAATCGCAGTATGTTCCCCTGGTCTATGCGGCGCTTGGCAACGCGACAATTGGCTCGACGTGTTCAGAAATTGAAAAAAAGACAAGTCTAAATAAAGAAGTAGTGATAAGTACTCTGTCAAAACTATTAGAGTTTGGTGTCGTTGATAAAAAACAATCAAGATATTTTGCAAATGAAAATCATCTTAATTTCCCAGGACTTAGTCAGAACGAGATTTTTAGGAATTTTTATATTCATCTTTTAGAAAAAGCTCAGCACAAAGCAAAAACTGATTTTGCTTCGGATAGCAATCTTCATTTTTGCTCGTCTTTTTCAGTTCAAGAAAAAGAGTTGCCCAAGTTTAAAGATGAATTGAGATCTTTATTGCTACGCTATGTGGATTCCGCAGAGGATAGCAACGGGAACAAGGTTGTATCCTTGGCCTGTTCATTATTTTAAAGTACACTTTTTGAATTCAATAATTTAGCGAAAAAATTCAGGCCTACTAAGTCTAATACTCTACACCGGGTGGATGAGGCCTATATGGAGCCATCCTGTTATTACGCAAGCTTCTTTTAATGCGGCTAAGGCCAAATGGCTTATGCCCAATGACTTTACTCTGTTGGTATTAGGTGATTCGACAAAAATAAAATCAACTTTAGAGAAAGCTATTGGGCCTGTATCGGATGTTCAGGTGCTTCCACCTGATTCCGATTGGAATGATGTGAGTAAAGCTGTACTAGGGCACTAGACTGAAAATGATGAATGCAACTAATATTAGGTTCGTCCGAAAATTCAAATAATTTCAATAAATTATAAAATATATTAATAATATCAATATTATTACATTGAAAAATTAATAAAATTAATATAGACTTTTAATGAATCAATAATTAAGGCGATAAATTATGAATTTTAAATCCAACGGAATAAAAGACTGGGCAGAGCTTACCAAGCTCACCCAGGGGCAAAATTTGGTGATTGAGCGAGTTAGTCTCCCGGGCATAGGCGTTAGCCTAGAGGGCCAATTTGAACTGCCGCAACTTGCGAAACTGACGCTGGAAGATCAGGTTTTCGTGATGGCGTTTGTCCGGTCGCATGGGTCGATAAAAGAAATGGAGCAAACCTTTGGCGTGAGCTATCCTACCATCAAAACTCGGCTGACGCGAATTGCGGAAAGTTTAGAGTTCGTCGAGATAAATCCTCGTCCCCTAAAAAATGACATCTTGGAACGCCTTAAACGAGGAGAGATTTCAGTAACAGAAGCTGTAGCTGCTTTAGAGGAAAAATGATTCCACTTTTTGTTGTTGTACAATTTTCAAATATTGGCTCGCCCCCGCGAGGACGAATATGGATTCCAATTTTCTTGCTATGGCTGATCCTTCTACCTTTTGTCATCCTATTTTTCCCGATATTTTTAATTGCCTGTGTTTTCACAGGAGTTAACCCAATCGGTGGAACCGTCTCTTGCTTTGAAATTTTTAGTGCCCTGCGAGGCCTGGAGGTACAAATCCAAAACCCAGATCAGCAGATCTTTATATCAATAAAATAACAGCCGACTCGCGTTAGTTAGGAGGAATTATGAAAGAAGAACGTCGCCAAATTTTAGAAATGCTATCAGAGGGCAAAATCAACTCGGAGGAAGCTGAGAGGTTAATCGCCGCATTGGAAAAAAGCAACGGCTCAACCTCAACGAGTAGCAAACCTTCGACCGCAGCAAAATATCTTCGCATATTGGTCGAAACAGATGAAAAAAATGAAGGAAAAAGTCCAACGAAAGTGAACGTGCGCGTGCCTCTTCAGCTTCTGCGGGCGGGGATAAGACTTGCTAGTCTTGTACCCGCAAACGCAAAAACACAGGTCAATGAAGCGCTTCGTGAAAATGGAATCGATGTGGATGTTTCCAAGTTAAGTCCCGAAAATATAGAGGAGCTTATTCAAAACCTAAACGAACTTACCGTTGACGTTGACGACGATGAAAATAAAGTTAGAATTTTTTGCGAATAGAAAGGGACGGATAATTTCAGGGAAGGCGACTTTCTTCAAGCTTTATCTAAACGTCCTGAATTGGGAATTTATAACCCGCTGTTCGCGCTGAAGAACAGTATTCATTTGCTATTGACCGGGTATTTTTCTTTCGATAGCCTTTTTCTATGAAGAAAATTTTTTCAATTTTGTTTTTTTATTTAGCGTAGAGTTATTGGCTATGCAGTCTATAAAGTTTCAATCAATTGGTTACGGAAAGTTACTTCACATAGACGGGGAAATTCGATTGCCCTCTGGACAGAAACTAAATAAGGCTGCGCCTTCAAAAATAGAGGTTTACGAGAATGAAGGAAAAGGTTGGACGTTAACCGAGAAAGTAAACCTCAACGAATTTTTTGCAATCACTGAGTTAATTGGTTTCCAAAAACCTATCAGGCTTAAATCTGATAAGTCGGAACTTAAGATTGTGGCAAGCCTTTATCACTGCCCAAGAATGGGCCATGGAATTTGCGTTATCGACGACTATGAAGGATTAATTCCTCGCTCTAAAACAAAGGTTACTTCAGAAGTACAAATTGTACTCAACGGTAGTAATCCAAAATAACATCAAAAACCCACTCAAGGCAGTTGAAAAATTAATTGTAGTTTTTGGACAATGCCTAATTCACTTAAATTCCTTGAAATGATGCTAGATTCTTTTTTTGCCCTGAGGTGAATAGTCTGTTATTTACACTATATGATTGATCCAGTTGTTTCACTCGCCATGGCAATGAATTCCGTTAAAGGCGCATATGCAGTCTTATTGGGCTCAGGCGTGTCAAGGGCCGCAGGAATTCCAACCGCCTGGGAGATCCTTATTGATCTTTCTAGTAAGCTCGCGGCTGCTTTAGATGAAAGATGCGAACCTGATCCTGCGGAATGGTTCAAGTGTAAATTTGGAAGAGAGCCAAACTATTCTCAATTGATAGGTCAGCTGGGAAAAACGTCGACCGAAAGAGGTGGTCTGTTAAAGCCATATTTTGAGCCAACGTCCGACGACTTGGAAGAGGGGAAAAAACAGCCTACAGTCGCGCATCGAGCAATAGCTTCGTTGGTTCGTCGTGGGTTTTATAAAAGTAATACTGACGACAAATTTCGATAGATTGATGGAGCAAGCTTTAACTGAAGAAGCGGTTCAATATCAGGTTATTTCTACTCCCGATGCTGCGGAAGGAGTTCTACCTATGGTGCATGCTTCATGCACTGTTATTAAGCTGCATGGGGATTATCATGATATTCGAATTAAAAACACAGAGGATGAATTACTCGAATACGATCCGAGGATTCAGACTTTGTTGGATCGCGTATTTGATGAGTATGGCTTAGTTATTGGTGGGTGGTCAGGTCAGTGGGATACCGCACTTGTTGCAAGTCTTAAAAGATGCAAAAGCCATAGATTTATGACGGCTTGGTTGGAAGTCAGTGAACTTTCTCCGTTGGCAAAAGGACTAGCAGACTTGAGAAGAGCAACTATAATTCAAGGTTCAGATGCAGATACTTTTTTTTCTGACCTTGAATCTAAAATCAAAAGTTTGGAGCAATTTGACTCGCCGACAGAAATTTCAAGTCAACTTGCAGTAGCGACTTTAAAAAGATATTTACGAGATCCAAAACACGTAATTAAGCTGCATGACTTGGTTCAAACTGAAACCAAAAAAGCTATTTCGAAAGTTAATTCTTTCGATCTCCCAATGAATCTATATGTAACCAAAGAACTTGTGGCCGATAGAATTCAGAAATATGACTCCGCAATTTCGATTTTACTTCCGATTGTTATATATGGTTCATACTGGGAAAAAGACAATTTAGATTTGTGGACCCAGGCTATCGCGCGATTAACTGGATTTAATAGTCGCGGTGCAAATGACTCCCTTTTAGGTCTGCGCCGATATCCGGCCTTTATTCTTTTTCAAGCTGAGGGGATTGCCGCTGTCGCAAAAAAGAATTGGGAATTTTTATTTGAGCTACTGAAGAGTACACAGATAAATATAGATGGGAAGTCGATGAATGCGACGAAGGCGCTAGCTAGTTATGAAGTTTTTCAAGACGGGGTTACTTCTTTTCTGCCAATTACTGGGCCGGCCATTGTTGCGGTAAGTAGAATAGTGAGGGCAAAGATTAGCGGAGTTTTTGATCAGATTTTGGTTTCGCCGAGGGAGTTTGATCAAGCGACTGATAGATTTGAGTATATTAATGGACTCGTTTATGCTGACATTTGTGATTGTGGGTATGGTCCAGTCGGGGAATTTATTTTGCGTGAAGCTGCTATAGGTCATCCCCCAATATTCAAAGAATTAGACAATGAAATAGTGGCCAAGGGAGAAAGACACCCACTGGTTCGTAGTAGAATATTCTCTTCCGTGGATCGACTGATTGAGGTCAAAAAAGATTATGATGCTCATGCCTTGAAATTAATGGCACGAAGGTGATTCAGTTAAAAATGTGAAAGTGGTATCGTTGCCAATCACCAATACCGGAATCCCGGTATACCCGGATCCATGAATGAATTTACTAAAACCAGCTTTTCCTTTTAGGGCGAGGCGTACAGGTGCGTGCGTATTTACGATCACAATTGCCCCACCAGTCCTGTTCGCAATAAGTGTTCTTTTCCGTCTTCCATGCTTCTGCGTTCATGCAGTCCGGATCGATCACCGGCTGCTCCAAAGGTAACTTTTCAGATTGAACTTGTGGCGAAGGTTTTACGGCTGCAACTTTAGTTGGTGAAGTAGAGTTTTCGTAAGTGATTTCATAACCACTTTCCAACAGTGATTGGAGGGCTCTGTTGCGAAGTAAAAAATTTCGCCTTTGGCAGATTCTTTGATCGATAGGTAGGCTAAGCAGTTGTTTTGAAAAAACGGGAGAAGCTAAACCCTTTGGAAAAACCGAGGGAATATAGCTGTTTATACAGCGCTCAAGGCCTAAATTTGCATCCCAAGCGGGTGTTGACAACAGAGACAGACAGATCATTGTTTTTGCATAGCGATGTGGTGATTCCAATGAATTTTCATTGAAAGCTATAATATTTTTATCTAAGTTAACTAGACTACGTTGAATTTGCTCGGCAAAAACTTCAGTAAAAACTTTCAATGATCGCAAGGAAATTTGTTGAGAGTTTTTACTATCAATTAAAATTTCTTGCAGACTTGAACTTCCAGAAAAATCTTGCAGATATTTTAAAATGTCCTGCGCGACAAGTAGCCTTAGAGCCTCTGGCGTTCCTTTGTGAAACTCGGATAGAACTTTTTCTTCGATAAGCAAACGCACCAAAAATTCAATTCTGTTTTTGAACAAATTGCTGCTCTTGTTTAGCATGGCTGCAAGTGCAATGTCTTTCAGAATGATCTGTGGATCTGCATCTTTATCAAGGACTGCATCGATGCTATTGAGGATTGTTGTTAGGCGGTCCTCGGAGTCTTTCTGTAATCTTGAAAGAGCCTTTGATTTTTCTTTAGTGGGCTTTGTATCACGAAGAAAATTAAGCAATGCTTTGATCGAATGCGAAGGGGAAAGACCCTTTTGTCTTCCAACAAGCGATCTTGGTCGGGCCTCTGCAAAAATAAGCAGTGGGTCTTCTGTAATCTTCAAACTTTTTTCTAACTCTAATTTTTCTAGGCCTTCTTGGTACCAAAGAATAAATTGCTCGCGAGTGATATTGAGGTCTGGTCTAAAATCAGTTACATCTACAAATGGATTAAATTGGTCGAAGGTTTTGTAAACTCCACTACTTATTGTTGGAATGCGTGACTGCTCGATACCGATTAAATAATAACTAGCAATTGTAGCATCGCCGCGAAACTGCACTAACGGATTAGTGGTGCCTTCGCCATTTGATGTATAAACACTAGTGTATATAAGTTTAACAATCTTACTTACAACATCCTTCTGAACAATCCACTGTGATTGGGGTGTGGTAGAGAGGCGAAATTGGGGATCTGCATCTGCGATTGTTCCTAGAGTAAAATCATTGGTGGTTTTTAACACCTGTTCACTATTGTAAATCTGTTTTCTATCATTGGCGATGGCCACACTAGCCGGTTCAGCACCGGCGCGAACTTTTTCTAACCACGAGGTCAGATTAGGGAGCTCTCTTTCGATAAGTCGCATACTAGACCAAACAGGATCTGTTTTTTGATTTTGAGTTAAAGCTTTAGCCACAAGATTGACTGAATCAATCGCATCTTTCGCTGCACAGTATTGATTGGACATCATCTCTAAGGCGCATGTTAACGCGCTAGACTCTAGAGCCTGTGTCAGTTTACTGATAGGTACTTGTTGAGATTTCTTATAAAAATAATCAATAACGCTAGCAAATAATGAAATCCCTGATCCTGCGGCCACTGAAGTGCCACCAGAATAAACACCAAGCACCACGGAACTGCCAATCGCATTTCCAAAGGCTGCAACCTGCTGGATCAGATTTGGATTCTTGGACCAACATGCTTCATTGGCGGCAATTTGATTTAATACGCCTCGAGTGGAAAACATAACATTTTGCCACATTTCATTACGCCTCTCTCTGCGTCCATTATTTATATCCGCTTCCATCTGCCCCTGGCGAAGGGCAAGATCTAATTTTACGTTTCTAAGCTCACTTGATAGTGCAGATATTTCAGAGGATGAGGCGGCAATCGACAGAAGGTAGGTCAATTCTTTCTTTTTATTTTCAAGCGCAAGAGACTCCCTTTCACTGTCCGTGTATTCTTTTTCTGAATAAGTCACTGAGTTAGCGATCATCTGTAATGTGTCGACCGCCGAAACTGCACTTTTACAGTCTGGATCTTGTTGTAAGGATTTGAGGGTATTGACCAACGACATTGTGGTTAAATAAGACCCTTGAGTGCGCAAACCATTTACACTGCAGCCCGTTCCAAAAAATGACATGAGTGCATTGATTTGTTGCTCCTCAGCCGAGAAACTCATTGGAAAATAAAAAAGTATTGAAAAGAAAACAGCAAGTTTTCTAAAATTTAAAGAGTTTCGCATTAGCTTGCCTACCTAAATCTGCTGGAGACCATTTCAAATACTGTTGGACTAATTTTTATTTATTCAACAAAAGTAACACAACAGCAAAAACAACATTTCAACGACTATGCCAACGCCTTTATTTGTTTTATTTGTTATAAGCCAATATTAGGTGTCTACGTACTTTACAAGTGCCGTTGAAATTTGTTGAACTTTTTGACACTTTTTTAAAGAACTTAGGGACATCGTTTGGTTATGTAATTGGAATTGTCTTTTCTTTGCAGCATGATGTTTTCCTTATCAATTTTATGCCTGATTTAAATTAGGGTTTAAATGGTGTCATTTATAGTTGACATACTGTCATTTATAGTTGACAATCAAGTATGAGTCAAAAACGCCAAGCGATCTACTATAGGAATCTAGTAAGTGGAAAAGAGCCGGCCAAAGAATGGATCGGTTCACTTAAAGATAATATG
>JBMOJS010000044.1:0-15789 GCA_049315665.1 Pseudobdellovibrionaceae bacterium
TTTTAAAAATACTGTCAGCACGACCAACGATACACAATTCGCCGTTGTCATTAAAATATCCCAAGTCACCCGTGGATAAAAAACCATCCGGATCTAATTTGGCTGAAGCTTGACCACAAACCCCCAACATCACATTGGGCCCTTTGACAAAAATTTCTCCGGTTTCTCCCATGGGCACCTGCTGTCCATCGGTGGATCGAATTTCAATTTTTTGAAAGGGCAAAGGCTTACCAACCACAGCAGACGCAAAATCGGGATGAGTGCTGTCAATCATAGTGACCCGAATAGCTTCGGTTAAACCATAACCCTTGTGTAATTTTGCATTAGGAAATAAATCTTTGGCCATGGCTATATGCTGAGGAAGAATCATCCCGCCTGCCATCTGCACATGGCGCACATGAACATTGGCCGGCAAATTCTTTCTTTTCTTTTCATCAAAGCAGGCTCTAAGCACTTCACCTATCATCGAAACAAAAGTCCCTTGGGTTTGATGAATGTGACGAAAGATTTGCCCCATCGAAAGTCGGGCATTGATAAAATAACTTAAACCACCTACCAAAAAGGTCGGTAGAAATTGGGTGTTTAAAGCCATACTATGACAAACAGGAAGAAGTATTGGCGACACCGTTGTGGTCGAAAGCTGAAAGTAATCCGTCAGATAATCAATAGTTGCTAAAAGCCCCGATTCAGGAACAAAAACTCCCTTAGGTTCACCGGTAGAGCCTGAAGTGTAAAGCATCAAAGCCGTACCATGGGGGGTGGAGTTTAAATAATCGGTGATTTTTAAAAATTGAAAAATCGGGGAGACGTGAAAGGCTGTCACTTCACCGTAACCATTTAAGCCAAGACCGGACCCCAGTTTTTGATTTGTCTGAAACAAATCATCACTGGCAATCAATAAGGATAATTTTGTTTTATAAAGCCATTTTTCAGGATCCTGAGAAACATCCAGGTGACTGAGGATGACGGGGACTCGCCCAGCCAGAATTACCGATAATATACAAACCGCTTGAATTGCACTGTTTGGAAACACCACCCCAACTCTTTGATGGGGCCAAGTGTATTTTTCAATTAAGCTCACAATCTCACTTGATTTTTGTTGGATTCTTGAAGAACTCCAAGTCGATAGATCATCTTGCAACAAAACTCGTTGCGAATCTTCTTCTAATATATCAGTGATCCGTTGTTTTAAATTCTTCAAAAAACTCCCAGTGCAATTAGACACTCAATTGTCCACGTAAAGTTACATGTGTGCAAAATACAACTTCTATACCAAAATCGCATAGCGTTATTAAAGGCTTTAAACAGATTTTTTAAGAAATCATCTTTAACTTACTAATAATTCAGTGAATTCGATATAAATGCGACGAATCAATTTGTATCAATTCATATTTTTTTCGGCGAATTTCTTTTCCATTTTATATTTTAAAGTGCATTTTGCCACTGGTTGTAATGATATTTCAGTGTCATTTCGACTAAGACTTAGATCTATGATGTAACATAATATAACTTATCAGCAAGGAGCGTTGGTGAGGTTTTTAATTTTTTTCCTATTTTTATGTAGCCTTTCTATGAAACTTTCTGCCGCTGCGGTAGACACCGCCTGCAAAAACGAAGTCAAATATATAGATCAGGTGCGTCTGCAGACCTTGTATTCCCAACAGGATGGTATTTGTTATTTATCGGTCAATCCTGTTTTTAATCAAAAACTGATTTACCGCAGTTATTTGTTTTCGTCCGAAGGTCTTTTGATGGTGTTTGATTCCTACGGTGAGGGACCAGAGTCTGAAACCACTGCTGCTCGTGAATTTTATTTATTTCCGCGCCGCTTGAAACAGCCTCAATATCAAATCGATGTACAAAAAAACACTCTATCCGTGCAGTCTATTTCTGGCTTGAGTTTCTTGTTTTCAGGGCAAAAACCTGGGTTTTTAGGGATTGCTCCGGGGAAGGTTTCTATTGATCCTGAAATTGTTCCTAGCAAAAAAGGTGGGCTTGAGTTTCTAGATTTTCAAGGGATTTTATTGGATGTGGGATATGCTCGTGGGCGTAGTCCTTCGGAAGCATCGCAAAACCAGTCTTTATTTCGGGATGCACAAAACAACCAGTGTCGAGTTAAAAATTCGCAAATCTTTTCTTACAAAAATTCAGATGTCTATTTTAAATTCTCGGATGAAGAACTTTTGCTGTTTTTAAAAGATAATTGTCCAAAGTTGAATCTTTGGTCTGGTGGGAACCAACATTGAACTGTGATTTCTTTCCGACCTGCGCAGGGTGTTTACATCTAGATACAAACTATGCGGACCAGCTAGAAAGTAAAAAACAAAACCTGATTTCTGTGTTGAAAAGTTCTGGAATCAGTTATTCCAAGGATATTTTGGTTTTATCTGCTGGGCCTTTTTTGTTTCGCGATCGAGTGGATTATACAATATCCACCGATGGTCGATTGGGGCTTTACAATAAATCAAAAGACCAGTTGGTGGATTTACCCTCGTGCCCCTTACTGACTCCCCACTTGCAAAGCCTGATTGGTCAGTTCCGCAAATACAAATGGAGCTTTCAACATAAAGGATCTGTGCGCTTTCGTTCTTACAAACAGACCTGGGGGGTTTGGTTTGATTTAGCCAATCTAGATATTAAAGATCTTTTACAAAACCACACCGAAGCTTTGCAGCAGCTGAGCTCTGTCGCTGTCTTAGAAGCGGGACAAAGATTTAAGCAGATCACCTATAAGGATTCATTTAAGCTGACCGACCCGGTTTTAAACCCTTGGTTTTCAACTTTTTGGGGCCAGCAAGAGGTCCCACTTTATTGCAGTGTCGGCCATTTTACGCAAACCGGAGCATTGAATAACCGCTTGATTGTGCAAAGTCTTCAAGAGTGGGGATTTGCTTTGCAAGGTCACGGTATGGAGTTTGGTTCTGGTCTTGGTAATTTAACCATCCCAGCTTTGCAGTTTGCCGATTCCATATGGGCCTGCGAGGTCAGTGAGCCCGCCACCTTAGCCTTGAAAAAAACCTGGCAGCAGATGCAAAAACAACCGGATGTATACAAAAATTGCACTAACAAGCAGATTCAATTTTTGGTGGGGGATTTTCATTTTAAATCCACTGTAGAGAAAATGGTTTTGAAGATCCAAGACCAACCCTTGCAGTGGATCATGGCCAACCCCGCACGCTCTGGCTTGCAAAAGTTTTTGGATCCTTTTGAAAATGAAGGTGATGATTTGCAACCTGAATACTTTGTATTGATTTCCTGCTATTTAGATAGCTTTATAACTGATCTGCATCGACTCCATAAAATGGGCTACCATTTGCAAGATTTAAAAATTGTCGATCAGTTCCCCCACACTTCACATTTTGAAACCTTGGCCTTACTAAAAAGGTAATTATTTCACAAGCCTTGGAATTTAATATAAGACTTCACATAGCATTTGACGCAATATGCCTTAAAGAGTAGCCGAGTAGATTAAAGAAGGAGAATCTTTATGTTTAAAAATTCTAAAAAATCTTTGCTACTAGTCGCTATCAGTATTTTTATGTCATTGACCACCGCCCAAAAATCCCAGGCCATTATTGCACTTTACGGTGGCAATGAATTTTTTGGTTCCAACTCTGGTCCAGCAGAAACCACAGTATCGATCTTAGGTTGTGTGCTGATTTTACCACTTTGTATTTTGGATAAATCCACGGATAACTTTTTGGGCATTGATAAGCAGATCATTATAGATAATGGTTATTCTGAGTCTGAGGCTAGCCAAATTATTGCTGAGTTTAAAAAACTGGTAGAACATTTGGCTGCAAGCAAACAAAAGATTTCTGTTGCTGCTACAGATACTCAAGAGTCTTTAACAGCACAAATCAAGTCCGTGTATCCAGAAGCTTCTGATTTGTTCATCGATTTTTACATCAACGAATTGATAGCCCAATAAAAAATCAAACCCTGTTTCATAAAGGAGCAGTCATGTCCACAAAATATGGCATCACCGACGGGGTTGGATTTTTGTTATTCATAGTTTGTGCTTTGTTGATTCCATTTATCGGCAATGCACAAACTTCTATATCTACGAATAAAAATATATGTGTTTTGGTCTATGAACTTCCTAGCAGCACTATCGCTAAAGGTGTGCATTTGGTTTTTGGCCATGACCCTTCGGTGCTTAGTAAATACAATGCAAAACCCAAAGATCTTATCGATTGTATTGAAAAAGATTATTCAGAAATCATTATTGTCGCCCATGCCTTGGAAATCAAAAATGATAGCCCGTTGCGGTTGGGGTATTTTATTTCTAATCCTAAGCAGGCCAACCAATACCGCATGGGGATTTTTTTAGACCATGTCTTTAAAAAAGCCATTGTTGCAGCAAAATCTAAAAAAATTAAAATCCGTTGGATGTCTTGCGCGGCAAAAGAAGTTTTACAAAACTATCCTTCACTACAAAACTTTTTAAGTATCCCTGAAGTCAGCGTTGATTTTGCCCCTACAAGTTTTACAGCTGGTCTTTTTGAAAAACACAAAGTGGTGGCCTTCAATAGCCGCACCATGAGCTGGTTGGCGCAAAGTCTGCCTGCCAATACGGATTGTCACACACTGTTGGTGTGGAAAACCCAGGGCAACATGTATTGTGAAAAAGACTGGTGGCCCAGTTGCGATCGAAAAACAGCCCGTCGTTGCTCGAAATTATAATTTGTATTATGACCGATATCTAGGGCCCTCATGAATCATAAAAAAGTTTTAGCTATTTATCAAAAAATGATGTCACTACAAAGCCAAAGTTTTTTTAGTCAGGATGACTTGTTGGCTTTGCAGCAGCAGATTTCTGCTTTGTCCTTGGACAAAAACCCGGATGTGGCCCGACTTCATGTGTGGTCCTCCCATTTGCACCCACAAATGACAGCCAAACATCTTTTTGCTTTGACTGTGCCCTTTGAAAGGGTCTTGCGCCGGCAAGTGAAGGACGATGATTTTTTAATCAAGGTCGATGATCAAGATCGCCCCAAAGATCAGGGGCAAAAAGCTCCATTGCATTTTATTCTAGAAAACTGGCGTTCGGCCTTCAATGTGGGGTCTTTGTTTCGAACGGCAGAGACCTTAGGAGCTGAAAAAATTCATTTGTGTGGTTATACTCCCACGCCGGATCAAGCCAAGGTTGAAAAAACAGGACTGGGTTCGCAAGAATGGATACACTGGCAGTATCAAGAAGATATTGCTGCAGTGATCAAGACTTTGCAGTTAGAAAAGATCACCGTTATTGGACTAGAGACCGCGGATCTTGCCACTTCTATTTATGAACCTTTGCCAGCAGGGCCTACAGCTTTTGTCATTGGCAACGAACGTTTTGGCTTAGAAATGGACACCTTGAAAGCTTGCGATCAAATTCGTATTATTCCGATGCAGGGTAAAAAGAACTCGTTGAATGCGGCGGTTGCCGGGGCAATAGCAGGGTTTGAGTGGCGGCGGCAATACGATCATAAAAAAAGTTAAGGTGAAAAGTTGCAAGCCATTGGTATTTATTATTCGGAACAAAAATATCCTTACGAGGCCGGACGCCAACCCGAAGACAGTTTTCAAGGCGGCGTGATTGTCCTTAAAAATGAAATGAATTTAGCTTTGCAGGATTTGCTGGCTTGGGATTATCTGTGGATCATCTTTGAATTTCATCACAATAAAAACTGGAAACCTTTGGTGCAGCCGCCTGTGGGCTCTGACAAAAAAATCGGGGTTTTGGCTACGAGAAGCCCCTACCGTCCCAATGCTTTGGGTTTAAGTTTAGTGAAAATAAATAAAACTCCTAATTGCAATCTAGAGGTGGCATCGGCTGCGAAGGTTGAGCATGATACAAAAAGTCCAAAGATTTTTTTGCTAGCCAATGATTTATTGGATGGATGGCCTATTTTTGACATTAAACCTTTTGTTTGGGAGCACGATACCCCGGCTGAAATCAAAAATCTGCTGTTGTCCAATCAGCCAGAATTACTGAAACAACCTTGGATGCTTTCTTTGAATAGCGGTTGGAAAAAGCAGGAAGCTCAACGTCAGTTGCAGCATCAACCCACGGATGGTCAACGCAAAAGAATATGGCCTGCCAAGCCTGGCGAAGCTGGTCAGCAAGTTTGGATTCTGGCTTACCGCACTTGGCGAGTGAATTATGTGGTCAATGGTTTGCACGTTGTGGTGGAGTCCATTTTTTCTGGGTATTCAGAAAAAGATCTTTTGAACGAAGAAGACAAATATACTGATAAAAACACGCATCGAGATTTTTTGCAGACTTTTAGTTAGAGTCTTACATGCCTTTTAATTGTTTTTGATGAGAAAAATCTTTGTGTAAAATCGCCGCAAACAGAATTCGTCCAAAAGAACCTATTGCAAACAAATAGTAATAGGATCCCAGGCTGCTTTGGCCATAGTACAAGATGCCAGCACCCAGACCTGTACCCACAACAATGGCCACCGCATTTAAAAAATTATAGATGGTCATCAGTGGGACTTTTTCTTGATCACTCATATCGCGAAAAAAGATCAATGATAATCCTACCTCAACACAAGCCCAAAACAGTCCACTGATAAACTGTAAAAACACCACCCAATAATAATGCGAGGAAAATAACCACCCCAAAGGCAGCACTGAAATCAGTGCTGCCCCTAAAAGAAATAGCTTTAATCCAGAAGTGTTTTTGTTCTGCAAAATCCGTAGGGTGATCATTTTGCCTAAAAAAAGCATGGCTATGGAGATCATAAACTGACTGTAAGAAAGTTTTAACTGCGACAACATAAAAGGTCCTACAAAAGGGCCGGTGGTGAAAACCGCGATTTGAAAAGGAATCAATTTCAAAAAGAACTGCCGTTTTTCTTGGTTTTGCCAAAAAATTTGCCAGGATTGGTAGAACTTCAAGGGCTGAGGGGTTTGCCATTGCATAGAAAAATGTTGTTTGGATAAAAGCCAAGTGGATAAAAGCCGACATAAAAATGCAAAAACAAAGAGCAATGAAAATACAGAGGTCACCGGGCCCAATTCTACTTTATTGTGTAAAGCCACCCCTCCCAAAATCAAACCCAGCAGAATTCCAACTTGTGAAACACTGGCACGCATGGCGAAGTAGGCCTGACTTTTTTCAACTTCAATCAGTCTTCCCATCCAATAATTCCAGGCGGGACTGGCGGCAAATCCTGAGGCCCAGTACAAAGTTAAAACCAAAAATAGAGTCCAAAAATCCACCGCATTTTGAAAGGTGTAATACACCAAGGGAATAAATGTGATGGCCTGCAGGAATGTCGACAGCACCACCCATTTTTTATAGGTAGAAATTTTATGCAAAAAAGCTGGAGCAAAAAGCTGCAAGAAAGCGCCACTGACTAGGGGAAGTGTGGTCAGTAGGCCTGCAAAGATATCACCCATACCGATACTTAAGGCGTAGGCGGGAAGATAAGTTTCACCCACCCCCACCATCATTGCTGCAATAAAGCCCTCGATCAATCCAAGGCGATAGTTTTTATTTTTTTACTGTGACATTTCTGACTTCAGTTCTGCCTGGTCTTTGACTCAGGCATTGAGCTTAGGAGTCTGCGACCCTAATGAAGACTTATTTATTTTTAAACTCAGCCTTGCAAGCTTCAGACAGTTTGTCTTTATTGGTTTTTAAACATTGAATTATACGGCCCTGACCTGGCTTAATATCTTTGCATAATTTTTCAATATCGCCATTGCAAACTTCTTTGGCTTCTTTGATATTTTCTTTCATCTTTTCATGCTTGGCTTTGCAATCTGCAGACAATTTATCTTTGTGCTCATGCATGCATTTGTACAGCCCCTCGCCTTTTTTCATTCCTGGGCAAAGAGTCTCTTTGTCCTTAGCGCAAACCCCATGATGATCCTCTTCAGCCTGAGCAGCAAAAACCATCAAACATAAACTGACTAAAACTGTAGCAGAAATTTTTTTGATCATCATACTCTCCTTGTATTTTTTGTTGACCCTAAAATCCTATCCTGGATTTTTTTTTTGCACGAGAAAAAAATAAAAACCCCGCCAGAGGGCAGGGCTTACAAAAAAACATCTAAGCGCAGGGCCTGTAACCAACCGCCGCCTAACCGCCGATAGTGGCGATCAGTTGCGAAATCAGTAGGGAAACAACGCTCATCACTTTGATTAGAATTGCAATACCAGGACCTGAAGTGTCTTTGAAGGGGTCACCCACTGTGTCGCCAACAACGGCGGCTTTGTGCGCATCTGAACCTTTAGGATGTCCAGGCAAACCACCTTTTTCAATAAACTTTTTAGCATTGTCCCAAGCTCCGCCCGCATTGGCCATAAACAAAGACAGAGTTGCTCCAACAGCTAAACTTCCTGCTAATAATCCAGCCAAAGCCTGAGGTCCTAAAACAAAGCCCACAAAAATAGGGGCAAGAACTGCAATCATCCCAGGCAAAATCATTTCAACCAAAGCGGCGCGTGTGGCAATATCCACGATTTTTGCGGGCTCCGGTTCAGCTTTACCTTGCAATAATCCTGGGATCTCTTTGAATTGACGAGCAATTTCTTTAACAATCTCACCAGCAGCACGTCCTACGGCCGTCATTGTGGTTGCGCCCACTAAAAATGGTAAAATAGATCCCAACAGAATTCCAATCAATACGCCAGACGAAGTTAAATCCAAAGACATGGCGGCAATACCCGCCTGCTCACGCACATGGTTCACTTCCATATTGAAAGCCGAAAATAAAGCCAAGACTGTAAGAATAGCAGAACCAATGGCAAAGCCCTTACCAATGGCAGCGGTGGTATTACCCACAGCATCCAATTCATCTGTGATATCACGAACGTCTTTGCCTAAGCCTGACATTTCAGAAATACCACCGGCATTGTCGGCGATAGGTCCGTAAGCATCCACAGTCATAACCACTGCGGTGCCAGCCAACATGCCTACTGCGGCCAAGGCAATACCGTAAAGTCCTAAAGCCTGATCAGCCACGTAAGCCGCCGCGGCGACAATCAGTATTGGGATTGCTGTGGACTCCATACCCACAGCCAAACCACGAATCACACCAGTGCCTGGCCCAGTTAAAGCGGCTTGTGCCACCAAACGAATGGGTTTTGCAGCCGTGTAATATTCTGTGATTAAACCAATCAAAGCCCCACCAAAACCACCGGCCGCCAAAGCCCAAGTGACGCCTTGGCTGATAGAAAATAACGGCATTAAAAAATAACTTGCCGCGGTCAATATCAAAGGTGGAATCAACAAGCTGGTGCGCAAAACAGTGGCTGGTTTACCATTGCTGAAAGCTCTGGCTGCAAAAATCACCACCAAAGAAATCACCAAACCTAAAGTAGATAAAAGTAAAGGTAAAACAATGGCAGCTGTGCGGCTTTGTTCGCCTGTGGCTTCACTACCAATCATCAATAAGCCTGTTAATTTTTCTATAGGAATCGTGAAGGCGATAGCCATAGCAGAAACTATTGCAGCCACCATGGATTCATAAATATCAGCGCCCATGCCGGCCACATCACCCACATTGTCGCCCACGTTATCGGCAATCACACCTGGATTTCTAGGGTCATCTTCAGGGATGCCTTCAATCACTTTACCCGCAATATCCGCCCCAACATCGGCGGCTTTGGTATAAATACCGCCACCAATACGAGCAAAAAGCGCTATTGAAGAAGCACCCACTGCAAAGGAATGCAGAACTGTTCCTTGCTCGGCAGAGCCTTTAAAAAATAAATACAAAAGTCCCAAGCCAATCAAGCCCAGACCCGCAACAGACAGCCCCATCACAGCCCCACCATCCAAAGCCACTAAAAGAGCCTTGGATTTAGAACCCGATGCTGCGGCTTGAGTCGTGCGCACATTGGCATAGGTGGCAGCCTTCATACCAAAAAATCCAGCCAATAAAGATAAAAAAGCCCCAAAGACAAAACTCAAAGCAGCTAAGCCGCCAAGTACAAATCCCAAGCCGACACTGACCACTGCGCAGTAGACAGCCAAAACTTTATATTCACGCACTAAAAAGGCCATAGAACCTTCGCGCACATAAGTGGCGATGCGATTCATGGTTTCATTTCCTGAAGGTTGAGCTTTAACACGAATATATAGAATCAAAGCAGCGATCAAACCCACTCCACCGGCAATGATTGGAGCAAGTAAAAATGAGGACAAACTTTCCATATAAGCAACTCCCTTAGTGTCTAAACTTTACTGAATTAAAGAAGTCGCCAAGTTAAAGGAAGTTTTGTCTGCTTGTCAAATACTGAGTGGTTCGTACAAAAATTTAAAAATTCCAACGGCTGAGGAATAGGTACAGCTTATGTAGCTTTTGCCATAAAAAGTGTTCAGACAAGGCGCGAGGGACCTTGGCCGCGCAGGCGTACAACAAATAGTACGTCGAGCACGACAAGGGACCAAGCAACGCAGGATTTACAAGTTTTAAATCGGTCCTAAGTGGTTTTTACTTTTTTAAGATACTCTTCGCCCACAGTCTGCGTCACCAAAGCCTGAGCCTGCTGACGTTCGGATTCGGCCAATAAAGTGGACAAATATCGCTCTGTATAACTTGCAATAATCGCTACGATTTTTTTACCTTTGTTTTCGGGCTTGGCGGCTTGACGAAGGGCTGCGACTACAGCGGCTCCGCTAGAAATCCCTACTGGAATGCCTTCTTTTTTAATCACATCCCGTGCCGTGGCCAAAGCTTCTTCGGAAGAGACCTTTTCAATTTCATCAATCAAAGATTTATCCAAATTGGCCGGAATAAATCCAGCGCCAATACCTTGAATTTTATGTGGACCGGGGGCGGCACCACTGATCACAGCGCTTTCCACCGGCTCCACAGCCACAATTTTTACACCGGGCTTTTTGGCTTTTAAAACTTGTCCCACACCAGTTAAAGTTCCACCCGTTCCTACGCCAGCAATAAAAATATCTACCAAGCCGTCAGTGTCTTGCCAGATTTCTAAGGCTGTGGTTTCGCGGTGAATGGCCGGGTTGTCTGGATTTTCAAATTGCGAAGGAATAAAGAATTTTTCATTTTTTTCTTTCAGTTCTATAGATTTGGCTATGGCGCCCTTCATTCCCAAAGGGCCAGGGGTAAGCACTATTTGTGCTCCCAATAAAAGCAACAAAGTACGACGTTCCATGGACATAGTTTCTGGCATAACCAGGGTCAAAGGGTATCCTTTAGAGGCACAAACAAAGGCCAAAGCCACACCGGTGTTGCCGCTGGTGGCTTCTAAAACTTCGGCCCCAGGCTTTAAGGCGCCGCGAAGCTCGGCCTGTTCAATCATATTTAAACCAATGCGGTCTTTCACTGAGCCCAAGGGATTAAAAAATTCCAGCTTTAAAAAAATCTCGGCCCCTAAGCCTTGGTTCAATTTTTTTAATTTCACTAACGGAGTTCTGCCGATGGTTTTAGTGATGTCTGAATAGAATTTCATTTATAATCCCTTCTCCCACTCGAAAGCGGTTTTGCAAATATATTCGAGGTCGTTGTATTTGGGCTGCCAATTCAACAAAGATTTGATCTTTGTATTGTCGGCCAAAACACAAACAGGATCCCCTGGGCGTCGGGCTCGGGGGGCTGCAACGAAAGGCACATTAGAAACCTTTTGCATGGTCGTCAATACATCACGCACCGAACTGCCTTGTCCATAACCACAATTCAATATTTCTGAAGCCTGGCCCTGCACTAGATAATCCAAGGCCAATACATGGGCCACAGCCAAGTCCTGCAAATGAATAAAATCGCGAATACAAGTGCCATCTTTGGTGGGATAATCTGTACCAAAGATTTCAACATTTTTGCGCTGCCCCAGGGCTGCCTGGGCCGCCACTTTAATCAGATGGGTTGCATTGGGCTGCCTGGCCCCACAGCTCCATTCCAAATGGGCCCCGGCCACATTGAAATAGCGTAAACACACAGAGCGAATGCCGTAGGCCGTTTGGGCATCTTGCAGGATTTGTTCGCTCATCCATTTGGACCAGCCATAGGGGTTCAAAGGCTCGGGTCTAACCTTTTCAGAAATCAATGAGCCATCGGTGACGGCATTGCCATACACGGCCGCTGTGGATGAAAATACTATTTTATTTATATTATTTTGCCGGCAGGCCTCGGTCAAAGACAACACCCCCATGGTGTTGTTGTCGTAATAACTGGCGGGATCAGTGATGGAATCGGGCACCACCATTTTTGCAGCAAAATGCAGAACAGCTTCGATTTTATAATCTTTCAAAATGCGTGAAAGCAAAATTTTGTCGCGCACGTCCCCCAATACAAAACGTACACTTTCAGGAATAGCTTGTTTGAAGCCAGTAGATAAATTGTCGTAAACAACCACTTCATGTTGGGGTAATAAGTTTCGCACCACGCAAGAGCCAATGTACCCTGCTCCCCCGGTCACCAAAATTTTCATGCGTCCTCTTTCACAGGGTCTGCCCTCAATTAGACAGCTTCAAGAATGGCTGCTACACCCATTCCTCCGGCTGTGCAAATAGAAATTAATCCACGGCCCTTGCCTCGTTGATTTAAAGTCTTTGCTAAGGAAGCCACAATGCGTCCTCCAGTGGCCGAGAACGGATGCCCCACAGCTAACGATCCACCCTTTACATTCATACGGTTACGATCAATAGACCCTAGGGGGTTATTTATACCTAAATATTTTTGGCAGTAATCGGCAGACTCCCAGGCTTTTAAAGTGCATAGAACTTGCCCGGCAAAAGCCTCGTGAATTTCATAAAAATCAAAATCTTGCAGAGTTAAGTTGTTTCTTGCCAATAACTTTCCAACGGCCACAGCGGGAGCCATCAACAAACCTTCACCGCCCACAAAGTCCAAAGCCGCCACTTGCGCATCGACAAAACGGGCCAATAAAGGCCATTTGTTTTTTTGCGCTTCTTGCTCGTTCGCCAAAAGCACCGCTGAAGAGCCATCGGTCAACGGAGTGCTATTGCCGGCGGTCAAGGTGCCCTCGCCTGAAAAGTCAAAAGCCGGCTTAAGTTTAGCTAATTTTTCTAAAGTTGTTTCTGCACGAACCAGTTTGTCTTTTTTTAGTTCTGCAAATGGAAAAACCAGATCCTCATAAAAACCATCGCGATAAGCCTTATCCGCCTTTTGATGACTTTCATAAGCCAATTGGTCTTGGTCTTCACGGCGGATCTTCCATTCTTTGACCATTTGTTCGCAGTGCTGTCCCATGGACAGTCCCGTGCGCGGCTCTACTACGGCCGGAAATTTGGGTTTTAAATCAGCAAATTGCAAAGTGGCTAAGATTTTTAAGCGGTCACCTAGAGTTTTGGCCGAATTCAATAACAATAACTTTTGCGCCAAAGAATCACTGACCATGATGGGCAGATCACTGTTGGAATCCACTCCACCAGCAATGCCCGATTCAATTTGACCAGCTGCAATTTTTAAAGCGATCTGTGAAGCCGCCTCTAACCCTGTACCACAAGCCCGCTGAACAAAGTACGCCGGAGTGTGAGGATGCAGTCCCGAACCCAAGACACACTCTCGCGCAAGCCCCCAGTTGGCAGAGCTGTTCATCACCGCCCCCAAAGCCACATCGCCCAGCTTGTGCCCCTGCAAGTTGAATTTTTTCACCGTCTGCAACAAAGACTCGGTCATCAGCTGCTGGGTGGTCACATTTCGATAGTCGGTCATGGACTTTACAAAAGGAGTGCGGGCCCCACCAACGATATAAACATTTTTTGTTGACATAAAAATTCCTTTTTTATAATGGCTACACTTGCAGCTGAATTTTGTCTAAAAGTTCTGGATCATTCAAAACAGATTCACCACCACGGGCGATGGCGACTAAAGGATTTTCGGCCACCTTCACAGTTAAGCGAACTTCATTTTGCATGCGTAAATCAAAATCCCTAATCAAAGCCCCGCCCCCAGCCAACACAATGCCATTTTCAATGACATCAGACACCAGCTCTGGCGGAGTATTTTCTAAAGCGCGATGAACCGCATTGATGATTTCTTGAATGCAACTGTTCATGGCTAGGCCCACATCTTCAGAACTGGCTTCTAAAGTTTTGCTTAAACCGGTTTCTCCGTCCCGACCACTGACTTGAGCGGTGCGAATATCTTTCTTAGGAACCGCTGTCCCCAAGGTGATTTTTAAATACTCGGCCGTGGGTTCATTGATGATTAGTTTTTTAACTTTACGAAAATAATCCATCACTGCATCGTCAATTTTATGCCCACCCACCCGAACCGCTTCGCAGTAAACAATATCGGCCAATGCGATCACGGCCACCTCTGTAGTGCCACCGCCGATATCAATGATCATATGCCCGACGGGAGAGCGCACTGGTATGCCAGCGCCAATGGCTGCGGCCATGGGCTCATCAATTAAAAAAACCTGTCTTGCACCAGCGGCTTTGCAAGAAGACACCACGGCCTTTTTCTCTACTTCGGTGACTCCGTAAGGTAAAGACACCACAATGCGGGGGCGTGAAAAAGCGGATTTTACACCTGGTTTATTTAAAAAATGGCGCAGCATAATTTCTGTGGTTTCAAAATCAGCCACTACTCCATCGCGAATAGGTTTTTGCGAAAACACATTGCCAGGATTTTTTGCTAAAATCTCGCGGGCTTCATAGCCCACCGCCACCACTTTTTTCTTGCTAGAGCTGACCTGTTGGTAAGCGACGATAGAGGGCTCATTCAAAATAACCCCTTGTCCGCGGGCGGCAATCAAAGTGTTGGCTGTGCCCAAATCGACATAAATATCTGCGGCGGTGGGGCCATCGGACTTAAACCATGAAAAAAGGGACATGCAGGCTATCTCCTTCTTTTCAGCCCGCGAGAGCTTTCAAAGGGAATAGTCACATAACCCGCAATGGAAGAGTAAGAGCGGTTCAAGCTAAACACCACTTCGCCACCAAAGCGAGCCTCTGGCAGATCCGGCGTTAACCATTCTGAACCCAAAGCAATTTGCGTCCCGATATAGTTTTCACTTTTAGCATTGACCAGGTTGATGGGAATGGCTGCATAGGGAATCCACAGACCCACATCACTTTCTACTTTTTTGCTGATCAATGGTGCCACCTGCAAGGAGTTCAAAGTATTTCCGGCGTCTCTGGCTACGCTAACACCAAATCGCACACCCATAGCCGGCTGCTGATCGACATCTGGGAAGGGCACATATTTTACACTGGCTCCAACCGCAAAATCCACTGCACCCACGCCCAATGACACTCGACCGCTGGTGGATTCATCGATGGGAGCATCAAAAAATCCAGATACATTAAGACCACCGCCTTCGTTGGTCAAAGCCTGCAGTTCACCGCCAAATTGGTACTGTCCCTGCGGCAGGACTTCTGCTGATTCACCGACTGTTAAATAAGCAAAGGCGGATGAGTTTACAAAAAAACTTGTGCATAACAAAACAGCAGAAGTTAAAGATTTAGAAATAAAATATTTTTTTGTGGGCATAAATTCTCCGTCACCTAAGGGACAACACAAATGGTAATGATGGACTAAGGGTTTGACAAGATGTTTGAAGCCCTGAAAACTTATTGTTATGAATAAACTTCCCGTGTCGTTGGTGGTCATCACCTTGAATGAAGAGTCCAACATTCAGCGTTGTTTGCAATCGGTGCCCTGGGCTGCAGAGGTTTTGGTGGTGGATAGTTTTTCAACAGACCAAACTGTTGCCCTAGCCTCACAATTGGGCGCCAAGGTTTTGCAAAAAAAATGGCAGGGCTACGGGGAGCAAAAAAAATGGGCTGCAGAATCTGCCAGTCAAGATTGGATTTTATCTTTAGATGCAGATGAAGCTTTAACCCCCG
>JBMOJS010000271.1:0-3526 GCA_049315665.1 Pseudobdellovibrionaceae bacterium
CTGAAAGTGAAGAGTCAAAATATTCAAATCAGAGCAAACCCCGCGGATCAACTTTAAAAAGTGGGCCATCATTAATGGCACGAAGACAAGTTTTCCAACGCGATCAGTGCTGTCAGTACAAAGATCCAAAAACTGGAGTTCAATGTGGAAGTAGAAAATTTTTAAGCATAGATCACATTCAACCCCAGTTTGCAGGCGGCAATGATGATCCGAAAAACTTAAGAATTTATTGTCAAAGTCATAATATCTATCGCTACCAAGCAGAGAGTTTAAATAAAGTCGCAGTGTAGGACTGCACAAATGCCACTGGTCTGATAAAATGCGACCTCTTCTGATAACGCGAAGCTTCGTCTCCAGAAAGAAATCATGCAGTCCAAAAGCGCATCAGAATGTTTTAAAAAAATGGAGACTTTACTAAGTTAGGTGCCAGGTCCTGTCACCCTATTTAGCGAGCAGCTAGACCCAACAAAAAGCGCTCGACCGGGGGTTTGTAGTCGTCTGGAAAGTCGCGAAGGCCATTCAAGTGGCCGGCCTCGGCCAAACTGATATTTTGCCAGTCCAAATGGGGTTGGTCTTCAAATACCGCCTCGATATGCGAGGGTGGAATCAGTGGATCCTTCCAACCAGCAATAGATAAAATCGGAAAATGATCGGGAAACTGACTTAAGTTTTTTTGTATATCCTTGTGCAAATAAGGGCTCCAACCCAAGGCCACCAAGGGCGCCACCGCAAAACGCAACAACATCGTTTTTAATTTGAACTGATGCAAAGTCAGATTGTAGGCCGAGTTGATAAATTTTCCCGAAGGCCCACTGTCGCAAATCAAGCCCAACACATCACTGCACTGCCTGCGGGCCATGGCTTCAATGCTGCTGCCGCACAGATTAGAAAAACTAAATATTATTTTTTTTTGCGGCAATAGATTTAATAACAACTCAATTTGATCGGCATAAACATGCTTTGTGCCAAATTCACCATAAGTTGAAATGGGCCATTTTTCTTGCAACAAAGGCTTTTGAAAATCAAAGCCCTGCAAATTAAAAGCAAAAGCATCGAAACCCAAAGAGTTTACAAATTCAATATGCCGTCGCAATGCCTTTTTATGACCCTGATAAAAATGAACAAAAAAAACCAAAGGCGAATGTTTTTTGTTTTTTGCTAAAAACAATTCGCCGTCAAAAGGAAAGTCCGCAGTCATCCCCAAGCTTTAGTGTCTTTGCGCTGCTGTGGCTTTGCTAGGCCACAACTCTGTCCAATGGGTTGCCGTTGAATTGTGTTGAGCGGCCTCTTGCCAAGCGCTTTCTTTAACCACTACTTTTTCTAAAGCAGTTTCAGATAAAACCTTGCCGCAGGCTTCAACAACAGCTTCAGCATCAATGCCATGATAAGCATATATCTCTGATGGGCGACCGCATTTAGAATGCTTTCTAACAGCACAAGAAATCTGTTTAACGCCAACAATGGATCCCAAGTTATCTAGCAGACCAGCTTCACCATCGTGAACGCTGACGATAGGTATACGTCGCCCAGAAGCCACAACCAATTCTTCCGCAGAAATATCAGATTCAGTGCTTGGTCTTACATATAAATTAGAATTTATTTGTAAAGAGTCTTTCAAGTATGAATAGTCATTTTGATCCGCTTGAATACCTGCCAACAAGTCTGATGAAGTTACAATGATCACATTGGCATAAATGCCGTGCTCTAAAAGTTTTTCTGAAGCCAATATTCCCTCAGTGCCTAAAGCCCCCATAGCAAAAATATTCACCACATTGTCGCCAGGCTCATAGCCGGCATAACCACGGTAATCGATCAAATAGTAGGCTCCGTTTAGAACCTCTTGACGAATTGTATGCAAAATAGACCCATCATCGATGCTTTCTAATTCAGCTTCGTTCACAGCTCCAGACATCGGAAATTCAGCACGCGACAAAGACTGATCTTGAGCCACTTTAAAGCGCTTTTGTTTTTTCAAATAAAGCAGCATGTCTTTTTGTTCAACACCGCGGGTTACTAAACGCAATAAAGTTCCCGATCGTCCAGCATTGTCATTCAAAACATGGCGGCGAACAGTGTCACACAAAATCCAATCCAACTCTAAACAAAAGAAGGGCTCCCAAGTGATTTGGTTGGGTATTTGAATATCAGACTTCCAACCATGCTGAGCCCCTTCCGGAGACAAGGTCACGCCCGATGGAGTTCCCACACAAATAAAACTGCTTTTCCAGTACAAGTTATAAAAATACTGATCCAAAGCCCGTTTAATAAAAAAATCATAAACGGTCATCAATGGAATTATTGGAATACCTAAAACATCGCGCAAACGACCAAAAGATCCCACGCATGACATCACATTGCACTCGGCAATTTCAAAACGCAAAAAGCGGTCACTGACGTCTTCGCCAGGAACTAAATCAGGAAGCTTATTGTCTTTCACTCCATATTCAGTTTCTAAATCTTCAACAACTTTGGCACCAAAAATTTTTCCATCCATAGCTGGATTTAAATTGGTCGATGTGCCCACATCAGGGGCCATGGTGATCAACAATTCCCCTGGCAACTTCCAAGGTCTTTCGTTTTCTGGCAAAGCCTTGGGCTGGGTGGCTGTCGCTTTCAATGGCATATTTGAAATACGGGTCAACTTTGCAGTCAACTGCCCCAACATCCACTGGGTGTGGGGATAGCTGGTCATTTTAGTGTTGATTTCTAAAGAGTCAGGAAAAACTCCGGTGCTGCTGAATTTTTCTAAAAACAACTGCTGATTTTTAGCCTTCAAAGCATGTTGGGCCTTGATTTCAGAATACAGCTTTTCCCCGCGTTCTTTCAAAAATTTGCCTTCAGCCGAGTTGGCGGCAAAACGTTCGAACAGTTTGCCTTCAGAAATTTTTTGTTTAGCACGCAATTCATCCACTTCATCTTGGTAAGGCAAAGAAGAATGGTTACCCTGTTGAGCCGCTGAACGTAAGCCCCAGCCTTTGATTGTGTGAACAATCACGATTGTGGGTTTGTGTTTGGATTTTTTAGATTGCAATAAAGCTTCAGCCACAGCCACGATATCGTGACCACCAAAATCATGAATCGCTTCTTGAAGCTCTTGATCAGTGATGCTTTCTAAAAACTTTTTCATTTTAGGATGTTCTTTAATAATCCCCTTTTTCAAAGTTTTTATATCTTTCACTAACAACAAAGCTTGAAGTTCGTAGTCCTCTAATTCTTTTTCCAAGAAGTCTTTAAAAACTTCTCCGTCTTTCTTTTTAAATAGATTCAATCGTTTATGACCATGACGAACTTGAATAACTTCCCAGCCATTGACGGCCATAGTTCTTTCAATACGATCGGCATCGACACCATTCATGATTTTTTTATTGGTGATGCGATGACCATCCAAGGATTGACGGTTGTAATCGACAATCCAAGTCAAATTATTGATTTCACGTTCAGCAAAATCTGGAGTCGCTTCGTACATCGAGCCTTCACGAAATTCTGAATCTCCGCACACACACCAAAAGTGCGCATCTGGAACTTC
>JBMOJS010000045.1:0-15596 GCA_049315665.1 Pseudobdellovibrionaceae bacterium
TTAGGAAATAATTCTTTAAATTCCGAATACAACTGGGCGGCTAAAGTTTTATTGGGAGCTAAAACCAAAGCCGGTTCATTCAGCTGAGCAATGGTGTGGGCCATGGTGAAGGTCTTGCCACTTCCGGTAACGCCCAATAAAGTTTGCTGCTTTAATCCTGCCTTAAAATTCTGCTGAATTTCAGCAATGGCGGTGGGCTGATCCCCCGCCGGTTGAAAATCACTGATCAATTGAAAAAGTTTTTTTGGCGGATGTTTAGACATCCTTTGTTTTTAACAAAAAACCCCGATCGAAACCAGGGTTTTTAAATATATACAGTTCTGCAATATTACAGATTCCTTGATCTTTAGTGACCAGGAGCCGGTGCTGGAGTTGCTGCGGCAGCTAGTGCTCCTGCGGCTTTTTTATGCTTTTTTGCAACGCCGCCCAAAAAATCAATCTTCTTGCGAATCATCCACGGTGATTTCAAAATTGGAATCCATGGATAAAGACCATTGAACCTGATCAGAAAAAATCTGACGAATAAAATCTGGGGATTGTTCTAAACCTTCGGATAAAAAAATCCATACTAAAAACAGACCTAAAAAAATCCTTAACTTAGGTTTTTGCGATCGCGCGTGGTCTTGCACCACGCGAGTTTCTGCCAACCAATCAATCACGTGGGTGCGATCGTACCTAAAAAAAGCGGTTACATAGGGAGCCCAAGAAAAAAACACTGTGGTTCGCGCAGCCAAGGCCCGCAAAAATATTTGCGCAAAAGACAAATGCAAATCATCCCGATGCGATGGGACTACCTGCAAATTAAACATCCACTGGCCAGGAGTCGCTTTTAATAAGCTTAGAAATAAAACATCATAACAAAAGGGCCACAGCACATACAGCACAAAATAAGACCAGCCTGGAATGCTCCATGATTCAATGTCAAAACTAACCACTGTAAAACTGAGCCACGCAGCCGCAAAAATTAAAAATTGCAATAACTGGTCAATACCAAAAGCAAAAATTCTTTTCCAAGTGCTGGGAGCATAATTCATCGTATTAAATCCGATCTTTGCGCCAATTTTTGAACCAATTCAACATATCTTGCAAGTTATTTAAATTGTGTTGCAACTGGTGCCAGTAGGCCTGTTGTAAACACTCTTTAAGTAAAGGCCCTGGGGGTAGCTCTGCAATATGGATGAACTGAAGTAGTGGCAGTGGATGCTGCAAAAGTTG
Organism: Pseudobdellovibrionaceae bacterium; assembly: GCA_049315665.1. Classification (GTDB taxonomy): domain Bacteria; phylum Bdellovibrionota; class Bdellovibrionia; order Bdellovibrionales; family Bdellovibrionaceae; genus JBMOJS01. The sequence goes on from JBMOJS010000045.1 coordinate 1,216, forward strand.
TTTTTTTTGTATCAGGTTTTGAGCTTTTTGTTGACAGTCACGCCACTTTTCGTCCAACAAAATATCTGCAGATGCTAGCAAAGCCAACACCTCTGAATAGGGCTGTGTCATTAGCTGCGCCAACTGTTGCCCAAGGGGTAAGGTAAAAAAGGCCTGCAATGAAAAGATAAAATCCAAAGCTTTTTTACACAAATCCTGGTTTTTTTTCGACAAGCGGATTCTTTGCAGATAAGTCGAATAGGCGGCATCATCGGAAAAAAAATAAACCCAATTCAGCCATTCATCTTCTGGATGGTCATTGGACGATCTACCCCGCAACCATTGCAACCTAGACACTTTTTTCTGGGGATTTGTTGGAGCAAACAAAACCTCTTCCAACCCAGACTCGCGAAACAATTTTAGACCTTGCAAATAAAATTGAGATTTAAGCAGCTGCAAAAGCTCGTGATGAATTCTTTCACCGCTGACCGTACTTATTAAGTCTTTGTTTTCAAGGATCGCATTCCATGTTGTTTCTTCAATATTAAAATTCAATTGTGCAGCAAATCGCACTGCCCTTAATAATCTAAGATGATCTTCTTGAAATCGTTTTGTGGGCTGACCAATGGCGCGCAAAGATTTTTGTTGGATATCACTAAGTCCCCCCACGTAATCTATGACTTTTTTAGAATGCATATCATAAAATAAAGCATTGATGGTGAAATCCCGCCGAAGAGCGTCTTGTTCCGGGCTTGACCAAACTATGGCCTCTGGATGGCGGCCATCAAAATACAAATCTTCTTGGCGAAAAGTAGCCACATCCACAGTGGATTGTTGCAGCACCACTTTAATCACGCCAAAACTTTTGCCAGCAGCCACGGTTTTAGAAAAATAACTTTGCACTTGATCGGGAGTAGCATCGGTGACGATATCGATATCATTGGGCTGACGATGCAAATAAAAATCGCGCACACAACCGCCGGCCAAATAACACAAATGTCCTTTGTCGGCTAAAATCTTAAAAATTTCCTGAGTCGCCGTCCAGTCCGGATGATGACTTAAAAAGTGGTCCATTTACATGCCAAGTTTTTTCATCAACTCATCAATTTCGGACTGCGAAAGAACTTTCTCGTCTTGAGTTTTTACAGTGACGCTGGCACTGACATTTGCACCAAACTGTTGTGAAACCCAACGCAAACGTTCTAAAAAAGTTGTTGCTAAAGTTTTTTTGATATCTGAAGCCGTCATGTCCATTTGATCCAACAACATATTTAAAGTTTCTGTGGCATCCAACAACAAGCCCACACAAATATCATAAAACTGATCGTTTTTTTGAATCTGCGAAGCCTTATAACCAACAGCCTTACAAAGGGCCGCATAATCCCCAATAACGTGCAAAGCGTGTTCAGAATTAGCCATGATCGCTAGACTTTTGGCCCCACCCATAATACGGTCGACCTGGTTGCCATAATCTTCTAGTCTTTTGACCTGTAAAGGATCTCCCTCGGCATCTTCTAAAATTTCCATTAGACCTTGAATTAAGGTCTTTGACTCAGAGACAAAATCCTCTACAATTTGTTTATCAATATCACCTGACATAGTAATATTGTAGCAACTGAAAGAAGGCGATGCAATGGATTATGTTTCTGTACGAGTCAGCACACTCCGCGGCGACCAACAAATTGGCTTTGATGCCTATGTGAAAATCAATGAAAAAATGATTCTTTACTTGCGTCGTGGAGACGAATTTTCTGGCCCGCGATTGCTTAAGTTAAAACAAAAAAAACTTAAAAAAATGTACATAGCTACGTCCGATGAGTCCAGTTATCTTGATTATTTACAAAAAAATATTGAAGTCGCTTATGATAAAAATTCAACAAAAGACATAAACACCCGAGCCGAGATTATACATGGGGCCCAACAATCCAATGCGGAAGAAGTTTTTGATAACCCCGGCGATGTGGCCGCTTACAATTTGGCTAAAGATGCGGCTGGCAAATATGTGGATTTTTTATTTTCAAATGATCAGGCCCTATCTTCTATTTTAAAAATTGAAAATGCAGATGCAAGCATTTCACATCATGGCGTGTCTGTTTCTACAATTGCCGTGGCTTTGTGTGAAAAATTAAAAATTGATGACCCTAAAAAAATTCAACTGGTCAGCCTTGGCGCCCTGTTGCATGATTTTGGCCATAATGAAAGTCATCTAAATATCTCACGTCCACTTGCTGAATTTTCAAAAGAAGACTTAGAAATTTATAAAAAACACGCCAAGGTTGGCGCGGCAAAAATTCAAGATAAAAAGCATTTCGACCAAACGGTCATTAATATCATTGCCCAGCATGAAGAAAAAATTGATGGTAGTGGGTTTTTAGGCCTTAAAGAAAAACAGTTAGACCCTTTATCCATCATTGTGAGCCTAGCCAATGTGGCCGATCGAATGATTTCTTTTGATAAAACTCTACAAACAGACGTGGCCAAAAAGATGATGATTGAAAGAGTGGGCCAGTACCCTTTGGGACATATTCAGCAATTGGCTGAACTTTTTAAAAAAACCAACTGATCCACTCAAGTAAAAATAGAGTAATAACACTAAAGGTCAATCGAGTTTTACTTTGACCTAACCCCCTAAATTTGCAACAAACAAAGGTGAGTACTCTGAGGGGAGGCCTTTGTGTGTCGTTATTTTTTGGCTTGTATTGCTTTTTTCTTAGGGTTTACAGCCCATGCAACTTTAAATAATCATGACCAGCCCCCACCAGAATATGAAAATTCTCAAGATATAAATGGTCTCCTTTACAAATTGAATAACAAAAACTTTATTAAACTGCCGGGGGAGCACGAACCTTTAGAAATTATCGCCATCAATCAAGATGTTGTGTTCACTTTAGATAAATTACAAATTCGTGACCAAATATCTGGGACAGGTCAAATTGATAGAAGCAAAAAAACGGCCAATCTTTACTGGATAGATTATGTGGGTCTTGCAAAACTGATCGGCACCTGGAGAAACGAAAATCATAAAATGCAGTTTTATAATTACAACTCTGCGAAATTTTCAGTACAGCATTATGAAGAAGCTATTGAAATGGATCCCCTAGCGATGATTCTATTTCCACAGTTTCAAGCCGCAAAATTTAACTATAACTTAGTGCCTACAGATAGCGATGAATGGATTATGTTTATATCTGGTGAAGAAAAATCTTTTTTATCTTCTTTAAAGTTTCAAAACAATAAAGCCTTTTTTAAATTGATCGACAGTGAAACCGGAAAAGTAAAATTTTCTACCATTTTGTATAAAGAATAGAATTTATAAGGCCTTAAGATATGAGTACAAGCGAAGATTCTTTTTTGCCAGGTCTAAGCAGATCTAGAGGTTTTGGCAGCGACAATCATTCAGGCGTACATCCCCAGATTTTACAGTCGATTTACCAGGTTAATCACGATCACTGTCCCAGTTATGGCACAGATGTTTTTTCAAAAAAATCCAATCAGGTTTTTAAATCAATATTTGGCGAAAAGTCTGAATCCTACTTTGTATTTACGGGAACAGCGGCCAATGTGTTAGCTTTGCAAACTTTGCTTAGACCCCATCAGTCTGTAGCCTGTTCGGACTGCAGCCACTTGCATATGGATGAGTGTGGGGCGCCAGAGTTTTTCACTCGTGGAAAGCTGCAGATTTTACCATCGAAAGATGGAAAAATAACTGTCGATGAGTTAAAAAAAATCTATATTCGCCAAGGCGATCAGCATCACTCTCAACTAAAAGTGGTGAGTCTTACTCAGCCCACTGAACTAGGAACCTGTTACACCGTTGCTGAAATTCAAAGCATTGTTGCATGGGCCCATGCCAATAAAATATATGTGCATATGGATGGAGCACGATTAACCAACGCCTGCTTTTTTTTAAAAAAATCCATTAAAGAACTCACTTCAGATTTAAACATAGACGTGGTTTCTTTTGGCGGCAGCAAAAACGGTTTGATGTTTGGCGAAGCTGTGGTGTTTTTAAATCCCAGCTTATCAGGTGATTTTAAGTTTATTCGTAAACAATCGGCCCAGCTGCCATCGAAAACACGATTTATAGCGGCCCAGTTTCTGACTTTTTTTCATGATCATTTATGGCAAAAAATATCAGAAAATTCCATAAATATGGCTCAACTTTTGGCTGCAGAACTGAAACAAATTTCACAACTTGAAATTCAATACCCTGTGGAAAGCAATGCTGTGTTTGTCAAAATTCCCCAAAAATGGATCAAACCACTTCGAGCAAAACACTTTTTTTATGTCTGGGATGAACATACTTTTGTGTGCAGACTGATGACTACGTGGGATACGACTTCACAAGATATCACTGAATTTATTATTGAAGCAAAACACATTCGTGATGGCCGCTAAAAGCAGCCATCTATTAATAAGCACGTTGGATAACCTACAAGTAGCTATAACTTCTTTAAATAATCTAAAATCAGTTGCGCATGGCCTTCGGCTTTAACCTTACGAAATTCAGCCATCAGTTTTAAGTTTTCATCGATAATAAAAGTACTTCTTTCGATACCCATGACTTTTTTACCATACATGTTTTTTTCTTTAATCACTTGAAATATTTGACATAAATTTTCATCCTCGTCGGACAACAATTCAAATTTAAAATCATACTTGCAAATAAATTTATCGTGAGACTTCAAACTGTCTCTTGAAACTCCATATATGATGGCATTTAATTTTTTAAACTGTGGCAGCAATTCATTAAATTCAATACTTTCTGTTGTGCAGCCAGGAGTGCTGTCTTTAGGGTAAAAATAAAGAACTGTTTTTTTACCTTTGTTGTCTGAAAGCACAAAATCTGTTCCGGCAGAACTAGAAATTTTAAATTGTGGGACTTTTTTATTTAAGCTTGCAATTTCTGTTTTCGGCACATCTTCTCCTTTATGATCAAAAAAAATCACTATCTTTCAGAAGGCAAAGCGTCGTCAACTTGAATCGTTGATTCTTGACTTTCAGCAGGCTTAGTCATTGGGGATTCAGGACTAGAAGCCGGAGCCTCGGTCACTGGCAGCAGATCTTCATCAGGTTTAGGAACAGCATCTATAGGTATTGGAGGGGGTGGTGAAATTGGAAGGACTTCTTTGATGGATGTTGCACTCGGTTTTTGTTCGTTTTCTGTAGGCTTAGTCAGTTCGATTTCAACAATTTTTATCTTGTCTTTTTGTGGCACTCGAAAGTCTACTTTGCGCAGGGGCCAAAGATCTTGAATGATTTGTCCTTGAGCCTGTATTTGCGGCTCTGCGGATTTATTGTAAACCCACTGACTCCATTGTATAATTTTTTTTGCATTCAGATCTTGAGACAATTCTTTGCAACTAAACTGGCTTAAATCTAGCTTAGGACCCAATTGGATATCACAAACAACATCATGATTAATAATCGAAGTTTTTAATCCTACAATATCTGTTAGATTACCCACCATAAATGTCATCTGTAAGCGGTCTTTTTTTTCATAATTCACCTTGGCAAATAGTTGTTTAGCTGACTTTTTTGTGCACCGCTGAAATGCATCTAAATAAAAAAAATCTTTTTCAGACCCTTTTTTAGTTTCTATCAAGTACTGATCACAACTTAAAAATGATTTGTGCAAAAGTTTTTCTCCTGAATAGGCCAGCAAAGCTCTGTGCAACTTACCAAATACGGATTGCTGATCCTTCAACTTTTGTTGACTATAAACACGATGGGACTCGCGATAAATCTGATCCATTTGATCGGTTATTTTTATTAAAAAGATCCAAGGTGCGGTTGACTGGTCATTTTTAGAAAGCCCCGTGTTTGATATAATAATGCTAACACATAATACATACAGTGCTCGACTCATTATCACCTCTCTTTACAATAACACCAGGTAGGCCAATGCTACATTTGATTTATAAATAATCCCTAAAAAGTTTTTACTTTTCATAAATTGTATATTCTAATGAATTATCTTAATCGAACAGGAGTAATTATGCCTTTAGAAAAAATTTGGCTTAAACACTATGCGGCCAAAACTCCTCATGAAGTCAATTTAGCCAAATATCAAAATATTCACCAGGTGTTCAGTGAAGCTGTGGCTAAATACAGTACTTTACCTGCTTTTTCTAACTTTGGTGTGCAACTGACTTTTGCAGAACTGAACAGCAAGGTCGAGGATCTAGCTTCTTTTTTACAGAACGAACTACAACTGCAAAAAGGCGATCGAGTGGCAGTGCAGATGCCGAACCTTTTGCAATTTCCGATCATTACTTTTGCTGCGCTTAAATTAGGTCTAGTTCTGGTCAATACCAATCCGCTTTACACAGCTAAAGAAATGAAACATCAATTCAAAGATTCTGGGGCCAAAGCTGTTTTTATTCTGGCCAATTACGCCCACCTATTGCAAGAAGTGATCAAAGAAACCTCTATCGAGTCCGTGATCATTACTCAAATTGGCGATCAGTTTCCAGCCCCTAAAAGAATTTTTGTTAATGCTGCGGTTAAGTATCTAAAAAAAATGGTTCCAGCCTACAGTCTTCCTCAGGCCTACACTTTTTTACAAGCTTTACAAATTGGCGCCTTGAACTCTGCAACCCCCAACACGGTTGAGCAAGAAGATATTGCCTTTTTACAATACACCGGTGGAACGACCGGAGTCTCTAAGGGCGCAATATTAACTCATAAAAATATTATCGCCAATATGCTGCAAATTGGCTCTTGGATGGCCCCTCGACTGATCGATGGCAAAGAAATCGCTATAGCGGCTTTACCCATGTACCATATTTTTTCACTAACAGTAAATTGTTTAGCCTTTCTTAGCTATGGGGCTCATAATATTTTAATCACCAATCCCCGCGATATAAAAGCTTTTATCAAAGAGCTTAAACAGTATCCCTTTACAATTATGACTGGGGTTAATACTTTGTATAACGCCTTAATGAACCACCCTGACTTTCAAAGCATCGATTTTTCCAGCATAAAAATCAGTGTAGCTGGGGCTATGGCTTTGCAAAAAAGCGTATCCACCCGTTGGCATGAGCTTACAAATACCCCTGTTGTCGAGGGTTATGGCCTTACAGAAGCGTCCCCTGTTGTTTGCTGCAACCCTATCGATGGCACCGACCGAGTAGGCACCATTGGCTTACCGGTGCCCAATACCGAAATCAAACTTGTGAATGATGAGTTACAAGAAGTTTCTGCCGGAGAAACTGGTGAACTTTGCTGCAAAGGCCCGCAAGTGATGCAGGGCTACTGGCAGCGCCCCGATGAAACAGAAAAGGTTTTGAAAGATGGATGGCTTTATACGGGCGACATTGCGTCTGTAGATAAGGATGGCTTTTTTAAAATTGTCGATCGTAAAAAAGATATGATTTTGGTGTCAGGATTTAATGTCTACCCCAATGAAGTCGAAGATGCCATCGCCTCACATCCAGATGTTTTGGAGGTAGCGGCCGTGGGTATTGCGGATGAGCACTCGGGCGAATCTGTTAAAGTCTTCGTCGTGAAAAAAAATCCACAGGTGAGCGAATCTGATATTATTGAACATGCCAGAAAAAGCTTAACCGGCTATAAAGTGCCTAAGGCCGTGGAGTTTCGCAATGAACTGCCTAAAACCAATGTGGGTAAAATTTTACGCAGAGCCCTGCGTGAAACTAAAACTCAAAGCTAAAGTTTGCACTTCTATTTTTAATGGTCTTTTTTGAGCCTAAGACCGATTGATTTAAAAAATGGGATACATCGATATCTTTAGCGACCCCAACGAGTCCTCTTTCTAGTTCATTTTTTAAATTAAAAAATGAACTGCTGTCTTTTTGCAGATCCATCTGCAGATCAATACTGTAACTTGCAATAATCAGATCCGACCAGTACACAGTCCACTTCACTTCAACTAAAATCCAACGCCTCGATTGGTATTGAATTTTAAAACAAAAGGGCATTTCCGCTTTTTTACAAACATGCAAGGAAATCAAAAAGTCTTGGATATTTTCTTGATCAAGAAACAAGGCCACTTGGTCCAAATTAAAAGCTTGTATCAAGGGCGTATTCAAATCAAAGAAGTGAAACAAAGAATTTTTCCATTGCTCCATCCAAGCATCCACAGTCTTTAGATCAACACTCATGCCAGACTGTGCTTCCACAGCTTTTTTCAAGCCCCAATGGCACTGCAAAACTGCAGGATCCTCAAGGGGCTTTTCAAAGCAAAGCAGACATTGACGGTGAAAGTACAAACCTAAATTCACAAAATTTCTATTTTAAAAGCTGTGTCTGGATCTGCACCTTTGATTTTTCTCGGTACAAAGCCAACCATGTTTCAAAGACAGCCTCAGCCCTTTTCTTTTGATTCATTTCATTGAAGGCATTTTCTGCCTCGTTATTATTTTTATCTTCAGAGGCCTGTTTTATAGATTTTAACTTAACAACATATTTGTCTTGCCCTTGGCGCAACACCCTTTTTAACAGAGGCTGATCCTTGCTGACCTCGGATATAAAATCCTTCAAATTAAGACTTGGGATTTCTGCCACGGACTCACTAGATAATGAAAACTCAGCCGAGTCTTTCAATGCATACCCCTGGGCCTGAAGTAATTTTACCACTTCAGATTCATTATTTGTGGATAAGCCCTGCTCCAGCTGTTTTACATACTGATCTACGGCCTCCACCGTTCCTAATTTTTTCTGCAACTGAACACTGTCCAGCTTAGCGTAGCTGAGAGTAAGTTTGACTTGCTCGATTTGAGCCGCAATTTTTTTCTCAAAACTGAGGGGTTTAGCGCCAGATTCGAACAGCTGTCGCAAACGAACATTTTGGATGTCTTTACGAATTTTAAGTTCAAATTCTACTGGAGTAGAGCGCGTGGCTTGTAAATAACGAGAATATAAATCCCTTTGAAATTGTCCGTTTTGTTGCAAGAACGGAATATCTTTAACAATAAAGTCTCGAATTTCAGAATCTGTGGCATAGATAGCCGCTTGATCCGAGGCTTGAGAGATCAACTCCTTACGCACCAAAGTTTCAATGGCCTGCTGACGCAGCAGGCCGCGCTGAGAACTAAAATCCATCCCACCGCCAAACAACTGTGAGTAATACTGCTGAATACGCTCTTCTTCCTGCTGAAATTCAGCCAAAGACACTAAGGTGTTGTTGACCCTAGCCACAGAGCCAACGCCCATACCCTCCATCTTATTGGGCAAACCAAAAAATACAAAAACCATAATTATCGCCGTAAACAAAATAATTGCGGTGATGTTTTTAGCAGAAAGCTTTTTTTTCAATTGGGTGGCCATATTTTCAGACATCGAGTGTTTTTTCCTTTTTGCACATTAGCTTACGAAAATTTATTTTTTTCAAGTGGAAATTCTTGGAATAGCGCCGCACATTTGCTAGCGTTACTTATGTCGTAAATACAACTGAGGTGAATATTGAATTTTTTCAACTTTGATTTAAAAAAAATCTTGATCTTGCTCTTTGCTTTATCTTTGCCGCTGTTATCAATCAATGTTCAACAAAAACAAGACGATGTGCCTTGGATCGCCCAACCTTTCAAAAACTTAGCTAGTTTTGCCCAAGAATCTTTTTTTGGCTTTAGCAATGGCATTAAAGAAACAACTTCACTGTATTTAAATCTGATTCAAATTAAAAAAAATATGCACAGTATTGATGCTAAAAATCAAGAACTGGTGGCCCGGCAACAGCTTTTTGATGAACTCAAATTAGAAAATGAGCGTCTGCAGCAACTGCTGTCATTTAAAGAAAAAACCAAAATGGAGTTGATTGCCGCTTCTGTTATTGGTCGAGACCTGGTTGTTGATCACAACACCATCACTATCAATAAAGGCCTGCAGGATGGCATCAAACATGGCCAAGCCGTGATCACCATCAATGGCGTACTGGGTTATGTGTACCGCCCCCAATCCAAATCTTCCCACGTGATTTTGATCACAGATCGCTACTCTGTTGTAGATGGACTTATCCAACGTACTAGAGCTTCCGGAATTGTTGAGGGCAAAGGCAACTCCTTTTGCATCTTAAAATATGTCGAAAAAACAGAAGATGTAAAAGTGGGAGACCTAGTTGTTACTGGCGGCTTAGATAATATTTTTCCTAAAGGCTTTCCAGTGGCTGTGGTCGAAAAAGTAGAAAGAAAAAATGTCAGTGTTTCTTTAACTGTAGAACTGCGCCCCGTGGTTGATGCCGCCAAAGCGGAAGAGGTTTTTGTTGTCACCAATGCTGCGAATATAGACTTAGAGACCCTAAACACATCGGCGACCAATCAAACTGAAATTTCAACAGAAGTACCCACCAATAATGAAAAAGGGACTCAATAATGAAGTTTCGCGGAAGCTTTTTTATTTATACTTTAATCATTATCGCAACAACAATACTCTTCTGCACAGTACAGACTGTGATTTGGCCTTTATTTTTTAATAACCTTCCGTCCCCGATGATATGGCTCAGCTTACTGATCTATATCAGCATTTACCGAAAACCTTGGATGTCCTTCATTTTAGGCTACTTGATTTTAAGCATAGTTATCAATTTCTCTGCCATATCGGTCAAAATGCTTTTCTTAAGTTATCTGACTTTATATGGGTGGATCTACTTGATCAAAAGCCGCATCTTCTGGAGTGGACCTTTTTATTTTATGCTTATGAACATCATTGGTTGTTTATGGTATCAGGTGTTTTCAATTATAGCCTCTTACTTTTTAGATCCGTTTCCCACCTCGATATTTTTCTTTTGGCGTAGCAGTGAAATTTTACTAACATCAGTAGCCAGCCTTGGTATTTACCGTTTTCTTGTGCAATTGGATCAATGGTTGTTTCAAGATTGGGTTTTTAAAACAAAGGCCGAAACATGAATACCTATGTGAATAACCCTGATGAGGCCAAAGAGTATTATTCTAGATACAAATTTTTTTATATCATTTTGGGTTTTATATTTTTTGTATTTACAATTAGACTTTGGTACTTACAAATTATCAGCGGTGAAGAGCTGCGAGAATTTTCGGAAAAAAATCGAATCAAACAAAATAAGATTCAAGCGCCAAGAGGACTTATTCTGGATCGTGAAGGTAAAGTGCTGGTTGAAAACTTACCGGGGTTTGAAGCTATTCTATTGCCTCAATATATTGACAACTCAAAACAGCTGGCTCAAACAATTGCGCCCGTTTTACAAACAGATCCTAGCAAAATTATTATTCGCGTTGATCGCAGTCGAAAAATCAATGGTCCCTTTGCGCAAGTGCGTTTAAAAGAAAATTTAAGTCGCGAAGAGGTTTTTAGGCTTAAACGCCTGCGTTTAGATACTCCAGGTTTAGAAATTCGCGAGTCAATTGTACGCCACTATCCTTTGAAAGAAAATGGGGCACAACTTTTTGGCTATGTCGGAGAAATTTCAAAAAAGCAAATTCCACTACTGAATGAAGTCTACAAAAATCAATTGAGATTTGAACAGGGTGATATCATAGGAAAGAGTGGCTTAGAGGAAACCTTAGAAAAGGATATTCGTGGGGCTGATGGAATTAGTTTTATTCAAGTGGATGCCCATGGCAGAGAGGCCATAACTCAAACACCCAATATCTACGGCGAAAAAATTCAAGATCGTGTGCCGACCCATGGAAACAATGCTATTCTAACAATAGATCGCGATATACAGGAAGCCGCCTATCAAGCCGTAACAGATTTAAAACGCATCGGCGCAGTAGTGGCTATGAAAACCAATGGCGAAGTTTTAGCCTGGGTTAGTTCGCCCTCGTTTGACCCCAATGAGTTTGCCACCGGCCCCTCATCCGCAACATGGTCTAAACTGATCAACGATCCTTTTAAACCTTTTCGAAATAAAGTGATTCAAGATTTTGCCCCCCCAGGGTCAACCTTTAAAGCCTACATGGCCCTGAGCGCTTTGGAAGAAAAAATCATCACCGACAAAACTATTGTTTCGGCACCAGGGGTCTTTTATTTTGGTAAACGCCCTTATCATGACTCTTTAAAGCAAGGACACGGCAATGTAACTGTTTATGAAGCCTTAGAAAGAAGCAGCAATGTGTTTTTTTATAAAATGGGCATCGCCTTGGGTGTTGATAAAATGTTCAATTATATTTCGATGTTTGGCTTAGGGCAAAAAACAGGTATTGAGCTTCAGCGTGAGTCTGCAGGAACTCTACCCAGTGCTGAATGGAAAAAAAATGCGGTTGGCGAAGAGTGGCAGCCCGGTGAAAATTTAACCATGGGTATTGGTCAAGGCTTTGTCAACGCCACGGCCTTGCAAATGGCTATTGGATACAATGCAATTGGCACAGAAGGCAAAGTTGTAAAACCCTTTATCATTAAAAAAATCGTTGATCAAGATGGTCAAATTCTAAAAGAAAACTTTCCAACCTTGTTGCGAGATTTAACACAAAAACAACCCAACAACTTACACTTCTCTTTACAAAACTTTAAAATTGTTAAGGAAGGCATGCGTCGTGTGGCCAACGGAGATCGCGGTACGGCCAAATGGTGGAAGATCCCTGGTGTTGAAATGGCAGGAAAAACCGGCACAGCACAAGTGATGGGCTTTTCTGCTGATCAAATTTATGTGAAGTGTGAATCGCGCCCTATTCATATGCGACACCATGGCTGGTACATTGCCTGGGCCCCAGCAGACAAACCAGAAATCACCGTTGCTGCTTTAGCAGAACACTCTTGCCACGGGAGCACCGGTGCCGCTCCTATTGTCAGAGATGTTATTCAAGCTTATTTTAAAAAATACCATCCTGAAGTCATTGAAAATGCTTTGAAAAACAAGCACACCAAAGTGATTACAGAAGTGCCCCAGCCCCAGGAAGAGGAATAGCATGAGCCTATCAATGCACTTAGAGGAAAGAAATCTGATCAGCCGCTTGGACTGGAATTTTATTTTTGTTATTTTGGCTTTGAATATTATTGGACTGTTGAACTTGTACAGCGCCACCCATGGCCCCAATTCTAAAGAAGTAGAATCCTTATTTATCTCGCAGATCGTTTGGCTTGTAACTGGCTGGGGGGTCTTTTTTATTGTCACTTTTTTTGATTATGCCATTGTTTCTAGGATCGCCTACATCACCTATTTTCTAAATCTAATGGCCATTTTGTATGTGACTTTTTTTGGTAAGGTGGCCCTAGGCGCACAACGTTGGATTGATTTTGGTTTTTTTCATTATCAACCTTCAGAAACAATGAAGCTAGCCATGATCATTATCCTAGCAAAAATTTTAGCCCAACGAAATACCGTCCATCGAGGCATGGGTTTTAAATCCTTAATGGTTCCACTCTCTTTATTGCTTTTGCCTTTTGCTTTGGTTGTTGAACAGCCCGACTTAGGAACGGCTCTGATGTTAACAGCTATTGGCGGAACAATGTTACTATTCACAAAGATTCGCAAATTTATTGTTATTGGTATTCTAATTCTTTTATCTATTGCCGTCCCACTAGCCTGGCAATTTATGCTGCATGATTATCAAAAAAATCGTGTACTCACTTTTATGTCCCCAAATAATGACCCTAGGGGCTCTGGCTATAACAGCATTCAATCTAAGATTGCCGTTGGTAGCGGTCGTTTTTTTGGCAAAGGCTTTCGCAAGGGAACTCAATCACAACTTGAATTTTTGCCTGAACGTCATACAGATTTTATTTTCAGTGTGTTGAGCGAAGAACACGGTTTTGTAGGAAGCCTTGCTGTTGTGGGATTATTTTGCACATTGTTTCATTTAGGTATTCGCATTGCCATGCATGCCAGGGATAAGTTTGGCGCCTTACTCACTGTGGGGTTTATGTCTTATGTGTTCTGGCATATGTTTATTAATATCGGAATGGTTATTGGGCTTCTGCCCATTGTGGGCATCCCTTTACCACTGCTGTCCTATGGTGGTTCAAGCATGTTGACCACCATGGCAGGATTAGGATTGGTTTCGAGTATTGCCTATCGCCGCTACCTCTTTTAACAATGTTCGTTTAGAAAACTAACAATAGCCTCTTTCGGATGATTGCCCACCAACTGACCAACTTCGGATCCATCTTTGAATAATAATAAAGCTGGAATTCCACGCACGCCATAGCGCGATGGTGTTTGTTGATTTTCATCCACATTCACTTTCACCACAGTGACTTTGCTTGAAAGCTCTGTGGCGATTTCTTCGAGCTTAGGAGCCAAAGCGCGGCAGGGGCCACACCACTCGGCCCAAAAATCCACCAAGACCGGTTTTGAAGATTTTAAAACTTCGCTTTCAAAAGTGCCATCACTGACGGCTTTAGTATTTTGTCCCATTGTGCGCCTCCTGTAAAATGAGTGATAGGACTATAGACATTGTTACAGACAATCTCAACCTTTAACTCGGCCGGGCCTGATTTAGCCAAAATACATCATGTGGGTTTTAACT
>JBMOJS010000272.1:0-3471 GCA_049315665.1 Pseudobdellovibrionaceae bacterium
GTCTGATATTCAATCTGTTTTGAACGAGCACGACAAAAGTAAACAAACAGCCCAAAATGTGCTGCAACAAAAGTATTTATTCGATCCAAAAAAAGGGCAATTGCAGACCTACTATGAAGATACGGAGGCAACTTATACTTTTTTGTGCGAGGATAACTTCAGATCTATTGCTCAAATGGAAGTGGATGACTTAAAAAATGTGAACGATCCTATTCATGCAGACAAAATAATGCCAGTGTACGAGAACACAAAAAGTGATTGGGGATCTGGTGGTGGACAGGTTTTTTCTCAAGCTGAGTATTCTTTCAATCCTCTTTTTTATGCGCCGCTTTTTTCTCCGAAAGAGGTTTGTGAATATCATGGCGTTCTTGTGACCGATAAAAAAACACTTCAGAAAAATATATATATTGGATTAAAAAATAAAAAAAACATAATTATTCCAATTTATGGTGTGCAAGATCTTCTTGGATTTTCAAAGCTACAGGCTGAAGATAATCAAACACTGAAAAAATATTTACGTTCACATGGGATAGAGGTGTTGAGTGCCAAAAGTTTTTTATCACCAATATGTCAGTTTAAACCCATATTTGATAAGGCAATAGTCACTCAATCAAATACTATAAACAGCTTTTTTGGTTTTCAGATGGACTTGGTAACAAGAAAAGATATTTATGGAAATATAAAAAACCCTGAAGGGCTATCCATATCTTGCAATCAAAAAAATACAAAAATTCATTTAAAATCTACTATTTCTACATCCTATTCTATGGGACAGGCATGGCCAGAGTGGAATTTGAATATAGAAAAAGATCAATATAGTTTTGAATTTAAGTTAGGGCATTGTTGGACGCGTGGTCCAGTGAAAAAAATATACGGTAGTCTATTCAGTGTGGGTGAAAAAAAAGAAGAAGAAGAAGTCTTCTTACAAATGATTAACATGAAGCATTGGCGTCTGGTTTTAAATCATTGGCGTCCAGAATGTTTAAAAGATTTAGATCATCCTATGGCCTTTGATGGTCCGATAAAGCCTATGATTTTTAACTATTACTTGCAGTAAATGTTTTGTATAAAATCTTGACCTAGCAACAGCACATGTTAATAATTTGGCACCATGATCGGCTCTATAAATCTGCCCACCTATTTAAATTGTGAACTTGATAGATATTTTTTATCTATAGACTATATTGAATCCAATCAGCTGGATAAGGCTTCCGAAGTTATTAGTTATTTTAGGGATGCTCTTAAGTCATCACAGTCGCAAGATTTAGAAATCTTACGCAGGCTACTTAGTGTACGTCTGCAGCTAAAAAACGGGCAACTTATTTCTCAGATTGATTCTTTTATTCGCCCAGAAGATACAAAAGAATTTACAGTCAAAGCAGAGTCCTATTTTGTTTTGGGCTTGCATGCTTTTCACCAATCTGATTTTTTTCTTGGATCCAAGTACTTTAATGCGGCATCAAAATTATATCCACGCGATAAGTATATAGATCGCATTGCTTTATGCATGTTTAATGAGTACTCAGGATCTGTGAATACTGACAGGCTTAGCTTAAGTGATGAAGAAAACCACATACAGATTTTAGAGTCTTTTTGTAGAAAGCATAGAACAGAATTTGTTTTAGCTCTTGTTCTAAGGCAAAAATCTTATTTATTAGAAGACCAAAATAAAAATAGTGGCGCACTGATCAGTATAAATGAAAGTGCCGAAATGTTTAACAGCCTTGGACGAATTTCTGACTATCATTTAGCTTTATTACAAAGCGCCAATCTGCATTTGAAGTTGAACGAAAAAAGACTAGCCAAAGCTAAATTAGAACTTATTATTGGTTATCAAGACCAAAGAGTTGCATTTGCGTATGATTTTTTAATGGCGTTGATGAATGGAGAGTTGCTACCTAATGTAAATAATTACAGCATTGTTTCTCCCCGTTGGAAGAAAAGATATCAAGAGTATTTGCAAAGTAAAGATGAAAAACAACAAAAAAAACAAGATATAATTTTGTGGAAAAAGGATAGTGGAATCTTGTTTAGCCAAGGAAAATCCATATCTTCATTAAGGCGCGGTAGTCTTGAAGCTCAGGTTTTTAACTATTTGGTTTTGGGACGAAAAAGTCAGACCTTACTGTGTTCTTTACTGTGGCCAGAACAGTCCTACAATGAACAGCTAGTTAATCGACTTCATAAAGTGTTGACTCGTTTGAAAAAGAAAACAGGTCCAATCATTCAATTTGAGCAGGGCGTTTACTTTTTAACAAAAAATGTGATAGCTGCAAGCGCGCAGACAGAAGTTGCTAACCCAATATAGGGTTTTCCTTATTTACTGAAAATTCTGCCATCAACTGTATGCATTCAGATAGTATCAACAAGTACCTATAAACTAATTCTATGTATCTTTTTTAGTAGCTATCTTTTGTTTAGTAATAATTTTTCCCAGTTCAACGCCAGGTTGATTGAAGGTGTCAATTCTCATTACCTGTCCTAGACCAGACACTACAAGCTGAAAAAACATAAATAAATATCCCACAGATTCAGCATTCAAGTTGGGGACTTGCAGTGTTAAACTGTGTGTCTGATTTTGATTCAATGCTTCTTGGGTTGCTAAAGATTCTATTTTTAGCAATTCACCCATAGTTCTATTTTTTAAATCATGAGTTTCTGTAAATTGAGGATTGTGAATTTGTAAAGAGCCTTTTTCTGAATCTAAAACACGTAGAAATAATATAAACTTATCTTTTGCGCCTTCCATAACCTGTTGTAAAATCGAATGCTGATCTGTGGCACCAGTGGCACACATTGGGGTGCTGGCTCTTGGAGCTTCTAGGCCTTGAAGATTGGATTTTTTCCCCAAAGATTCCGCCCATAGTTGTTGATACCACATGCCAAAATATCTTAATCGAGAGCAATAGGGCCAAAATAAAGTGATCCATTCTTCGCGTTTAAAGCTCTCTAAAACTTGTGCAACAACATTGGAAACTAAGTTTTTGCTCTGTAGTGCTTGTAAAGCTCCAAAGCAAAACTCATTCACATTTAAACCAATAAATGCAGCAGGAATCATACCTACAGGGCTTAAAACAGAAAAACGTCCACCTACATCTAATGGAATATAAGCTTGGATCACATTGTGCTTGTCAGCCCAATTTTTTAGACTGCTAGGCTTGTTTTCGGTAATCGCCACACATCGATCATAAAAATTAATGGATTTATCTTTATAAACCTGTTGAATCAAATCCAAAGCACATAAAATTTCAATAGTATTTCCACTTTTAGAAATAAAAACCCAGCAAGTTGCCGTCAGATCGATATTTTCCATAAGTCGTTCAAACTCTACAGCATCGACATTGTCTAAAAAATGAATATTTGTTGCACGAAAAATTTCTGCAATAGCCTTGGGTCCCAGAGAGCTTCCACCGATTCCTACCAAAACAAGATTTGAATACTTGATGCGCAAATTTTGTCCTATAGTTTGTG
>JBMOJS010000046.1:0-15491 GCA_049315665.1 Pseudobdellovibrionaceae bacterium
TTATTTAAGAAAAAAAATCTTTTTATGATTGCAAAATCATAAATCCGCTGAATAACATGTGCAACTGTTTTTATATTTTAATTTATTAACCAATGATGGTTATTGTTCGCAATGTGAATTTTTCTGAGAAAGGAGAAGCGCATCATTATTTCACATTTTTTAATTTAAAGGAGTAAGAAATGAATATTACTAAGATAAAAAGCAAAGTCCTTCGTGCAAGTTCACTGATCTACTTATCATTTGCAATCCTGTGCGCCTGTTTTTTAATTTTAAAACCTGTTGAAGCCTTGGCGCAAGTCTGTGATGAGCAAGATGAGGTGTCTTTGTTTGAAAGAAAAGTTGTTTCTGATTCAGCTGCCGGCAATAGGGTTACTTTGCTGCAAGCCATATTAACCAGTGGCGTGAATGAGCCGGCTTTGCAAAAAGCTTTTAGATGGTTTGAAAGCAACAAAGACAAAATAAAAAATAGAAAATACTTAACCATGGTGGATTATTCTAAATCTTCCTCTGAAGATAGACTGTATCTGGTCAACTTATGCAATGGAACTTTTAGAAAGTTTCAGGTGGCCCATGGACTGGGTTCAGATTACAGTCACAGTGGCTATGCGCAGCGGTTTAGCAATTCTGAGGGCTCGAATGCCAGTTCTTTGGGTTTTTATTTGACCGATGAAATTTACTACAGTGAAAGTTTCGGAACCAAAGCCCTGCGTTTGATTGGCTTGAGTGCCACTAACAGCAATGCTTATGAAAGAAGTATTGTTGTGCATGGGGCCGGTTATGTGACACAAGAGTACGGGGCCTGCGGCGACTCTGACTGTGCCATGCGCCGTTTCCGGCAGAATAGAATTTCTTATTTGGATCCTGAAACCAAAGAGCTGGTGCAAGAAAATAAAATTGATTTTAACTTTGATTATTTTGTAAAAACTGGTCGAGTGGATTGGCGCAAAGTCGAAGTCAAGGGGGTTCTGTTAGGACGTAGCAATGGCTGTGTGGCTGTGCACCCTGTGACGGCTGAGTATATGATCGCTAGAGTCAACAGCGGTAGTGTGCTTTACTCTTTTTATGGCAGCCCACCTTAGGGGGGGAGTCTATCCTAAAACTTGCAAATCCTGCGTTGCCCGCTACTAACTGGACCAAGGTTCTTGAAATGTTCCGGCACAGTGTGACGATGGTACTCATCTGCAGCAATCTCGCGCATATTGTGGGCTAAGACCACAAGGAGAGATGCAGTTGAGTATTGCTGATGAGCCCATTTTTCAATGGCTGTCCCAGTTCGCTTACGAACCCAATATGGTTTATTTGGGTTTGATTGTTATGATGCTTTTATCTTCAGTCGGTTTGCCCTTGCCTGAAGAAGTGACTTTGATCAGTGTTGGTGTTTTGGTGTTTATGGGAAGGCATCCAGATTTATTTCCACCACCTTATCCTGGAGCTCCAGTGGTGGGCGTGCATATGGCGGCCACTGTGGCATTTTGTGCTGTGTTTTTTAGTGATTTTTTGATTTATTTTATCGGCCGCTTTTTTGGTCGCAAACTGTTGCAGAAACCGACAGTAAAAAGATTTTTTCCAGATCATTTGATAGTCAAAGCTGAAGCTTGGACTAAAAAATATGGCCCCTTGGCTTGTGGTATTTTTCGCTTCACACCGGGGTTGCGCTTTCCAGGTCATTTGGCCTGTGGGATGTTTAAATTTCCAGCTTGGAAGTTTGGTGTCATTGATGGATTGGCTGCGGGCTTAAGTGTGCCAACACAAATCTATTTATTAGCCATCTACGGCGAAGTGATACTGGGTGTGCTGCAAGAATTTAAGCTGATAGTTCTTTCTTTGTTGGTTTTAGCGGGCATTGTTTTTTTAGTTGTGAATTATTTTAAAAAACGTCGAGCTGTTTCATTGTAGAAGGTGGTTATGGTAAAATCAAATACTGTTTATAAAGGACAGAAACACTGTCAATTGACTCACGAGCCCTCGGGTTCGGTGATAGAAACCGATGCTCCTAAAGACAACCAAGGTTTGGGGCAAAAATTTTCGCCCACGGATTTGGTGGGGGCCGCTTTGGCCAGCTGTATTCTGACCACCATAGCCATTGTTGCCGAGAGGGATGGTCTTTCTATAGAAGGTTCACGCTGTGAGGTCGAAAAAGAAATGGTGGTGCAGCCACAGCGGCGTATTGGAAGTCTTTCAGTTGTGGTGACTTTACCTGCTGCATTGACTGATGTGGTCAGAAAAAAATTGGAACGGGTGGCCTTGCAATGTCCTGTGCATCAAAGTTTGCATCCTGATGTGCAAATCCCCATGCGCTTTGAATATCAGTAGGATTAGAGGTCTCTTAGCCAGATGCGTTGTTTGACTGCATTGACCCCTACCCCATCTTTGTCCTATAAAGAAGTCTTGATGATGATTTATTTATTTATAAATTCCATGTTTACGACCTCTATCAGCATGACTCATTCATAAAATGTCACAGATCACCATCACTCTGCCTGATCTATCGCAAAAAACATTTGATCATGAGCCCACAGCTCTTGAAGTGGCTCAGTCTATTGGCGCGCGGCTGGCCCAAGACACCTTGGGTGTAAAAATTGAGGGATCTTCTGAAATTCAAGATTTGCGTCGCACCTTGCCTGATAGTTCAAAAATATCTTTAATCACCACCAAAAGCGGCGCTGATGCCAACGAAATCATTCGCCATTCTTGTGCCCATGTATTGGCCCAAGCTGTGCAAAGTTTATGGCCTGAAGTGAAAGTTACCATTGGTCCGGTGATTGAAAATGGCTTTTATTATGACTTTGATTCTCCGTTCAATTTTACTGAAGATCATTTTGAAAAAATTGAACAAAGCATGGCTAAAATTATTTCTGCCGATTATCCATTGACCAAAGAAGTGTGGCCCAAAGAAAAAGCCATAGAAGTTTTTAGTCAAATGGGGGAACGCTTTAAAGTCGAAATCATCAAAGACTTGAAAGATGTTGAAGTCAGTGTGTACCACCAAGGCCCCTGGTTTGATTTGTGTCGTGGACCCCATGTGCAGCGCACGGGCCAGATCAAAGCTTTTAAATTGTTATCCGTGGCGGGTGCCTACTGGCGTGGGGACGAAAAAAATCCCATGCTGCAAAGAATTTACGCCACCGCTTTTGGTGATAAAAAAGATCTAGAACAGTATTTACACAATATCGAAGAAGCTAAAAAAAGAGATCATCGTAAACTGGGTAAAGAACTGGGTCTGTTTCACTTTCATGAGTTTGCCCCGGGATCGCCCTTTTTCACAGGCCGTGGCGCGATTATTTATAATCAATTGCAAAGTTATCTGCGCGATCTTTACCGCGAATACAATTATCAAGAAGTGATCACTCCGCAGATCTTTGACAGCCAGCTGTTTCATCAATCGGGCCATTATGACAATTACCGCGAGAACATGTTTTTTACCAAGGTGGACGAAAGGGATTTTTCATCCAAACCGATGAATTGCCCAGGTCACTGTTTGCTGTACAATTCAGAAAAATTCTCTTACCGAGATCTCCCTTATCGCATTGCGGATTTTGGTCGCCTACATCGTTTTGAAAAATCAGGGGCCATGAGTGGTTTGACCCGGGTCAGAACTTTTTGCCAAGACGATGCCCATATTTTTTGCCGGGTGGATCAATTGCAATCCGAAATCAGTTTGTTTATGCAGATGTTGAATCGTGTTTATTCGGATCTAGGGATGAAAGATTATAAGATTTATTTATCCACTCGACCTGACGAACGCATTGGCACTGAAGAGTCTTGGGATTATGCCGAGGGTGCTTTACAAAAAGCCCTAGATTCCTTGGGCTTACCTTATACTGTTAATCCTGGGGATGGGGCTTTTTATGGGCCCAAACTAGACATTATGTTTGTCGATGCCTTACAAAGACCTTGGCAATTGGGCACCTTGCAGTGTGACCCTAATTTGCCCGAACGTTTTCAGCTTAAATACACGGGCGAAGACAATGCCATTCACCGCCCTCTGATGTTGCATCGGGCGATTTTAGGATCTTTAGAAAGATTTATTGGGGTCTATTTAGAGCACACGGCCGGGCACTTGCCACCATGGCTGGCTCCGGTGCAGGTCAGTATTTTGAATGTTACAGATAGGGTGAACGACTTTTGTGAAGATCTGCAGCGGCGCTTAAAAGCTTTGTCTTTGAGAGTGGAGTTTGATCGCCGTAATGAAAAATTGAACTTTAAAATCCGGGAAGCTCAATTGCAAAAAGTGCCTTACATGTTCATTGTTGGTGACAAAGAGGCCGAACAAAAGCAGATTTCCTTACGTTTACGGGATGGTCGGATGTTGAACTCTTTAAACACCGATGAAGTTATTCACAAAATCCATAAATTGGTTTTGGAAAGAAATTTTGATTTAGGTTTTTGACTATAGGAGGTCATTTATTAATAACCGTTTTGAAAAACCAGGGAACGCCACAGGACCAGGAGCTGGTGGGGCATTCAACCGCGAGAAAAAAAGAGACAAAGATTCTTTAAGGGTCAACCGTGAAATTCGCGCCCAGCAGATCCGAGTGATCGATGAAGAAGGTGTGATGCTGGGGGTTATGACGGTGCCCGAGGCTTTACGTTTGGCTGAAGATCGAGGACTTGATCTTTTAGAAATTGCTCCTACAGCGGCTCCTCCCACGTGCAAGATCATGGATTATGGCAAGTGGAAGTATGAAAACAAGAAAAAAGCCACTGCGGCCCGTAAAAAACAGGTTATAGTTTTAATTAAAGAAGTTCAATTGCGGCCTCGTACTGACCAACATGACTTTGAAACCAAAATGAATCATAGTCGCCGATTTTTATTGGACGGGAATAAGGTTAAAATATCTTTGCGATTTTTAGGGCGAGAAATGGCCCATCAAGAGTTGGGCTTAGATCTATTGAAAAAATGTGTGAAGTTTGTAGAAGATTTAGCCATGGTGGAGTCCAATCCCAAAATGGAAGGCAAACAGCTGTTTTTGCTTTTGGCGCCAGATCCAATAAAAATCAAAGATTATCTTAAAAAACACCCTGAAAAAGCCGGCTAAAAAGCCTGAATCTGAGGATTCTGAGTCTGATGGCGACGAAGCTGAGTGATTTTTTGTTGAAGGGCTAAGTCCTGGAAAATAAGGACAGGCCCTAAAAAAAGATAAAAAAAATCTTGATTTATCAATGATTTACTTCTAGCTTACCTCATCTTAATTAAGGCTGATGCCGGCATGAAAGTCTTTTGCGTATTTGCAAAGCGCCACATCGGAGGAAGGGAATTTATGAAAATGCGCACCCATAGCGGCGCCAAGAAGCGTCTTCGCCTTACCGGCGGCGGCAAAATCAAAAAAAAGAGCACTCGGTTACGCCACTTGAACTCTCACATGAGTTCAAAATCCAAAAGACAGTTGGGCAAAACGAGTTACGTAGAAGACGCAAATTTATTACAAGCCAAACGTTGTTTGGTACTATAACCGGAGTGATGTATGCCTCGTGTAAAAAGTGGTAAAACCAATCGTGCTAGACACAAAAAAGTATTAAAAAGAACCAAAGGTTACTATTCAGCAGGCTCGCGTTGTTACATCCACGCTGTGGAAAAAAATGACAACGCTTTGTTGTATGCTTACCGTGATCGTAAAGCTAAAAAACGTGATTTTAGAGCTTTGTGGAATCAACGTATCAATGCAGCAGCCCGATTGAATGGAACAACTTATTCTCGTTTATTGGGTGGCTTAACTAAAGCGGGTGTTATTGTGGATCGCAAATCTTTAGCAGATTTGGCCATCAGTGATGCTTCAGCCTTTTCGGCTTTGTGCAAACACGCCTTGGCTTAATGGCCCTTTCAAAACTAAAAAATACAGGGGGCGCCGCTCAAAAACGGAAGCCCTCTGAAAAATCCAAAGTACAAATAAAATCAAGTCTATTTGAATTGCGTTCTTTTGAATCCAGAAAAAAAGATCATATCCGTGAATCCTTAAAGCAACGTGTGCAAGCCTTGGGACGCAGTGATTTGGACAACGTTTATTTGCTTCATGAAGCTTTGCCCGAACTGAATTTTTCAGAAATCAATATACAAAGTGAATTTTTAGATCAAAAACTTTCCGTGCCTTTTTTTATTTCTTCTATGACCGCGGGACATAAAGATGGACACAAAATCAATCAACGATTGGCTGAATTAAGCCACGATCGACAGATATTGATGGGTGTGGGATCGCAGCGGCGAGAGTTGATGGATCAACAAGCGCAAAAAGAATGGAAGCGGCTGCGCAGATTTGCGCCAAAAGCCCTGCTCTTGGGTAATATTGGATTGGCGCAACTGATTCAATCGCCCATAGATGATGTATTAAGACTGATTGAAAACACCGAAGCCCTGGGCTTTTTTGTACATACCAATCCTTTGCAAGAGGTTTTGCAAAAAGAAGGCACCACGGATTTTCGTGGGGGTTTACAAAAGTTAGAGGCTTTGGTCAAACAAGCCCAGGTCCCAATCATCCTCAAAGAGGTGGGCTGCGGTTTTAGCGCCAGTACATTGCAAAGATTGAGCGACACGGGAGTTTATGCCGTGGATGTGGCTGGCCTTGGCGGGACCCATTGGGGACGCCTAGAAGGCTATCGTCATTCTATGGATTCCAGTTTATATAAAGTGGCGCGGACCTTTGCCAACTGGGGTATTTCCACTGTGCAATCTGTGTTAAATGCCAAAAAATCTTCTGTGAAATATCAGGTTTGGGCCTCTGGTGGACTTCGTAATGGCCTTGATGTGGCAAAAGTGTTATCCTTAGGGGCAGATAAGGCAGGGATGGCTTTGCCATTTTTGCAAGCGGCATTACAAGGTGATAAAGCTTTGCATGAACTTGTAGATCGGGTGGCGACTGAGCTTAAGGTGGCCTTGTTTTGTACGGGCAGTGAGAGCATAAGGGCTTTTCAAGACAAGAAAGTTTGGACTTATGAAAAAAAATGTCAGTGAAATTTTCAAAGGTTTTTCAAAACTCACTCGGGAAGAGCGCTTGTCTGCCCTTTTAGACACAGGTTTATTGCAGTCTTCGGATTTTGACTACTTGAACAAGGGTGGACTTAAAGACACAAGCCTGGGTGAAAAATTCATTGAAAATGTCATTGGCTATTTTCAGATGCCTTTGGGGGTAGCTACTAATTTTCGTATTGATCAGCGGGATTATATGATCCCTATGGCCGTTGAAGAGACTTCTATTGTTGCCGCAGCCAGCAAAACCGCCAAATGGGTGCGGGAAGTGGGAGAAATCACCACTGCTGTCATTGGTCATGACATCATTGGCCAGATTCAATGTGCAAAAGTCGCTGATTTTGAAAAATTTGAAAAAATAATTTTAGCCCAGAAAAACTATCTGATCGAATTGGCTAATCGCGAGGTGGCGGCGGGCTTGGTTCGTCGTGGGGGTGGAGTTCGGGATATTGAGGTTCGCAAAATTCAACGGGGTGGTCTGGCCTCAGATGGCTTGATGGCCGTGGTGCATGTGCTGATGAATCCTTGCGAAGCCATGGGTGCCAATATCATTAACCAAGTCTGCGAGTTTTTAAAACTCCCCATTGAAAATTTCACTGGTGAGAAAGTCACCATGTGTATCTTGTCCAATCTGGTGGACAGCAAGCTAACAAAAGCCATTGTTTCTATTAAAACTATGGATCCTGAGTTGGCTGAAAAAATTGAAGAGGCTTCGTTGTTTGGCGAACAAGATCCCTACCGGGCTGCCACCAACAACAAAGGTGTTTTAAATGGTATTGATCCAATCCTTATTGCCACTGGCAATGACTGGCGGGCCGTGGAAGCTGGTATACATGCTTATGCTTCACGTTCGGGACAATACAGGTCCATCACTCAATGGAAACGCGAAGGGCTTGGTTTGGTGGGTGTGTTTGAAGCGCCCGTGGTGGTGGGCACAGTGGGTGGGGTTACGACTTTACACCCAACTGCGGCTTTGTGCATGAAGATGCTGGGTCATCCATCAGCGAATGATTTGTCTAGAATAGCAGCGGCAGTGGGTTTGGTGCAAAACTTGGGGGCTCTGAAAGCTTTGACCACTGTTGGAATTATTGAAGGTCATATGAAGTTGCATATTAAAAATTTAACTTTAGGGGCTGGGGCTGTTGAAAAAGAAATCCCTATTGTGCAAAAAAAATTGGAAGAAATTTTGGCTTTGACCAAAAGGATTTCTTTATCCCATGCGGTTGAGGTTTTGCAGGAACTTCGCGCTTCACAAAAGTAATCATGCATTTTGATATTCCAGGTAAAACATTTTTAGTTGGCGAGTATCTGGCCATGAAAACGGGGCAGGCTTTGGTTGTAACCACGGCGCCTGGATTTTCTGTCGATATCGAAATATTGAAAGCAAATCAAGAATTTGGTGCTAAAGATTCGAGCATCTCTAAGTTTGAATCTGGTTCAGATAATCAATTTTTGCACTTATTAAGTTCACCACAATCGCCAGCGGCGCTGCTATTCAAGAGTGAGCCCGAATTCATTTTACAGAAGTTTGATTTTAAAAATCATCTGGGACTGGGTGGTTTTGGCGCCTCGACTGCTGAGTTTTTAGCCGTGTATTGGGCCATTCAAACCTTAAAAAGCAGGATCAAAGAAAATGGGGGGCCTGGCGGCTCGGCAGAGATTATATTTAAAAAATTACAAAATATATGTAACATAATATCTTTTCGAAAGAACCACTCACTAACTAACTCTACTCAAGATCTTTTAACAAGTTATTGGGATTGGGCTTGGGCGAAAAAAGGGCAGAGACCTAGCGGGCTGGATCTGCTGGCTCAGGCGGCCGGGGGAGTGTGTAGCTTTGCCGATTGGACATTAAAAACTTCGCAGCCATGGCCCTTTAAGGAATTGGATTTTTTGCTAGTGCCCACCGGGCAAAAGCTTGCGACCCATGAGCATTTGCAAAGTGCCCAGGATTTTTCAACCACGGCACTAGCTGCCATTTTTTTGCGGGCCGAACAGGCTTTCTTGGTGAAAGATGAACGGGGTTTTTTGCAGGCTGTGGCTGATTATTCTGCACAGTTAGAAAAACAAAAGTGGATCACGCCGTTCAGCGCAAATCTACTGACACAAATCCGTAGTTCTGCGGGGCAACAAGCGGGAATAAGGGGTTCCAAAGCCTGCGGGGCTATGGGAGCCGATGTCTTGCTTTTATTGATTGATAAAAGTAAGAAATCTCAGGTTAAAGACTTTTTAAAAATCCTGGGATTAAAAGCCGTGGCTTGTGCGGCTGATGTGTGGCCCACAGTGAAAAATTAAATGGGGGATCTGATGCAGAACAGTTTAGTGGTTGAAGCTTCGGCGCCTTCAAATATTGCATTGATCAAGTACATGGGTAAAATTGCGGGGACGCAAGATAACACTCCCACCAATGCGTCTTTTTCTTACACTTTAGAGCACTTACGCACAACAGTGCGAATAAGCAGTTTGGATGGGGCCACAGACAGCTCCAAATCTGTGGCCGAACCAATTGCTGAACTTGCTACAGAACTCACTACAGATCAGTGGCGATCTTTGTCAGCCGACTTTCAACTTTCAGAAAAAGGTCGAAATAAGTTTTTGAACCATTTGAAATTTTTAAAAAAAACCTGGGGTTTGTCGCAAAATTTTTTAGTCGAAAGTGCAAATAACTTTCCGTCGGACTGTGGCCTTGCTAGTTCAGCCTCTTCCTTTGCGGCATTGACCTTGGCAGCTGAGCAAATGCGACAAAAAATACAACAGTTAGAAAATAAAATAGATTTTGGATTAACCGATCTACAAAAACTTTCACAACTTTCGATTTTAAGCCGTCAGGGGTCTGGGTCCTCGTGTCGATCTTTGTTTTCTCCATGGGCCTTGTGGAAAGATCAAGGTGCAGAGCCCGTAGAAATTCAACATTTACCCCAATTATTGCATTTAGTTGTTGTTGTAGATGCCGGGATTAAAAATATTTCTAGCAGCGAGGCTCACCTGCGGGTAGGGCAAAGTCCTTTGTTTGTGGGCCGTGTGCAAAGGGCTGAACGGCGTTTAGAAAATTTACTGCATCACCTAAGACAGGTAGGCGAAGCCCGTCTTTCGACTTCCATCAGCAGTAAAAAAGTGGCTGATGAATCTTGGTCAGCGGCCTTTCAAATTGTGTGGGATGAGTTTGAAGACATGCACCAACTTTTTGAAACCAGTCCCCAGACTTTCACCTACCGGGATCAAAGAGTTTATGATTTGTTGGACTGGTGCAAGCGGCAATGGAAAACTCAAGGTCAAGGGCCTTTGGTGACCATGGACGCGGGGCCAAACATACATTGTTTATTTAAGCCTGAAGATCTAGCTATTTACTATCAATGGAAAGAGCACTTTCAAAAACAGTATCCCGTTATAGGTGAGCTGTGATTTCTGATTTCAAAACCCGGGTTTATGGCAAATGGATCTTGGCGGGGGAACACAGCGTCCTGCGGGGAGTGACGGCTTTGGTGTTTCCCTTGTCTTCTTGCTGTTTAGAATTGACCTACAGCGACCAAGTTTCCTTGCAAAATCCCACAGATAAGCACTTAAGCTTACAACTTTCTGGAGCTTATGGACAAGAATTGCAATTGCTATTTTGGGGAGTATTTGAAAAAGCCTGTGATTTGAAAAATATCAATCGCGATCTTTTGCAAGGGCATGTGCACTTACAAAGTGGGATTCCCATAGGCGCAGGACTTGGAGCCTCGGCAGCTTTGTGTGTGGCGGTGACTCAGTGGTTGGGGGCTTTGGGCTTTGTGTCTGAATCTGACTATTATGAATTTGCTAAAAATTTAGAAAATTTATTTCATGGCGAAAGCAGCGGGGTGGACATCGCCGTGGTGCTTTCGGGCCAGGGGCTATTGTTCAGTCGCAGTGGCCAGCGAGAAAAATTTGCGCCCCAGTGGCAGCCTCGGTGGGCCATTTCTTACTGCGGACAGCGTGGGGCCACAATGGAGTGTGTTCAAAAAGTCAAAGGGTGGATCGAGAAAAATCCTTCTGAAGGCCAACACTTGGATAAAAAAATGCAAGAAGCCGTTGAGCTAGCCCACAAGGCTTTGCAACTGGATGAAATTCATGGCCTTGACAGTTTGGTGAAAGCCCTCAATGTGGCTAAAGATTGTTTTGATCAATGGGGTTTGACAGAAGGGGCTGCCCAAAGTCATATGCAGTGGTTGCTGCAGCAAGGGGCTTTGGCGGTAAAGCCCACGGGATCTGGCGGCGGCGGTTATATCTTAAGTTTATGGAAAGATTGGCCCAAAGAATCTGTGAAACAGTCATTGATTGAATGCTAATATAAAAAAGGAAGAAATTATGGCGAAGGTAACACAAAGTTTTAATGCAGAAATTCAACAGCTGTTGAATTTAATGATTCACTCTTTATATTCACAGAAAGAGATTTTTTTACGTGAATTGATTTCCAATGGTTCGGATGCCTTGGATAAATTGAAATTTCAGTCTTTGACCCAAGATGGTCTATTGCCATCGGGCTATGAGCCACAATTGAGCATCGAAGCCGATCCTACCACAAAAACCTTAAAAATTTCTGACAACGGCATTGGTATGGACGAAGCCGAAGTGGTTGAATATTTGGGCACAATTGCCAAATCAGGAACCAAAGCGTTTGCCCAGTTGTCACAAGAAATGAAATCCAAACCAGAATTGATTGGTCAATTTGGGGTGGGTTTTTATTCCTCTTTTATGGTGGCTGATAAAGTCACCGTGCACACCCAAAAAGCAGGGACAGCCATGGGCACCTTGTGGGAGTCCAGTGGTGATGGCACTTACAGCATTGATCAAATCCCCAGGGCTGATGGCTTCGGAACCAGCATCACCTTGCACTTAAAAGGTGCGACGCAAGAATCTGATTCTGCTGAAGCAACGACCGCCGAGGCGCAAGATTTTACCGACGAATGGACTTTAAAATCTTTGGTTAAAAAATACTCTGATTTTATTGCTTATCCTATTCGCTTGAAAAAAATCAAAACCGCTGACAAAGACGAATCAAAAAAAGAAGAAACTGAAGATAAAAAACCTGATTTTGAAGTTGTGAACTCACAAAAAGCCTTGTGGCTAAAACCCAGCTCTGAAATCACAGCTGAAGAGTACAAAGAGTTTTATAAGCACGTATCCCATGATTGGAATGATCCTTTAAAAACCATTCATTACAAAGCTGAAGGCACTTTGGAATTTACGGCTTTGCTGTACTTGCCCGGCAAAAAGCCGTGGAATTACTACACCAAAGAGCAAGAATATGGTTTGCAGCTTTATGTGAAGCGCGTGTTTATTATGGCGGATTGTAAAGATTTATTGCCGTCTTATTTGCGCTTTGTAAAAGGTCTAGTCGACAGTTCAGATCTTTCATTGAATGTCTCGCGCGAGATCTTGCAGCAAGACCGTCAAGTGACTCAAATGCGCAAGGGTTTGCAGAATAAAATAATTTCTACGCTAAAAGACATGTTGAATAAAGAACGCAGTGAGTACGAAAAACTATGGAATGAGTTTGGTCCAACAATGAAAGAAGGCATACCCAATGATCCTTCCAGCAAAGACAAATTGCAGGATCTTTTGTTGTTTAAATCCACCGAAGGCGATGGTTGGGTCAGCCTGGCTGAATATGTTGAGCGCATGAAGCCCGAACAAAAAGAAATTTACTTTTTAACCGGTGATAATTTTGAACAGTTGAAAAAGTCTCCTTACCTAGAAAAATTAAAACAAAAGAACTATGAAGTATTGCTGCTGGTAGACCCGGTGGATGAATGGGTGGCGACAGGGCTTACTGAATACAAAGATAAAAAATTGCAGTCTATCACTCAGCAAGATTTAGAATTGGACAGCGAAGAAGAAAAGAAACAAAAAGAAGAAAACCGCAAAGGTTTGCAAGAACGTTTTGCGGCTTTGTTGGATGGACTGAAAAAAAGTCTAGAAAAAGAAGTCAAAGATGTGGTTCTGTCAGATCGCCTGACGGATACACCAGCTTGTTTAGTCAGTGGTAAAAATGATCCCTCGGCCCATATGGAAAAACTGATGAGTCGCATGGGTGGCGGGGACATGATGGGCATGGGCACTGGCACCAGCAAAAGAATTCTAGAACTGAACCCCCAGCATGCCCTTGTAGAGCGAATGCTATTGTTGCCTGCCGATAAACAAGCTTTGTGGGGTGAGATTCTATTAGGCCAAGCTTTGCTGGTGGAAGGATCTGCTTTGCAAGACCCAGTCAGTTTTAATCAAAAAATTGCCCAAGTGATGTTGGGAGCCTGATTTTGATTTTAAATTTGTCTTGTCAGGACAAAGTCGGAATCGTTGCCGAAGTGGCTGGTTTTTTAGCTAAGCATCAATGCAACATTCAGGAGTCGGCACAGTTCAATGACGTGGATTCGGGAAAGTTCTTTCTGCGCACGGTTTTTACCGATCAAGCGGATCTGGGGGCTGTTCAGCTTAGACAGCTGTTTAAGCCCACGGCTTTGGCTCTGAATATGGATTGGCAGATTTTTGATCCTGCACAGCCTGCTAAAGTTTTGATTTGTGTTTCAAAATTTGGCCACTGTTTGCAAGATCTTTTGTACCAGCAGCAATCTGGTGTTTTACCGATGCAGATTGCTGCTGTGGTTTCGAACCATTTGGATATGCAAAAGTTGGTGCAATTTCATCAGCTTCCCTACGTGCATTTGCCGGTGACTGCAGAAAATAAAATGGCCCAGGCGATAGAGCTTGAAAAAGTGATTGATCAACATCAACCTGATTTGGTGGTGTTGGCCAGATACATGCAAGTTTTACCCCGGGGTCTGGCGGAAAAATTATCGGGTCGTTGTATTAATATTCATCATTCTTTTTTGCCCAGTTTTAAAGGCGCAAAACCCTACCATCAAGCCCATCACCACGGAGTGAAAGTCATCGGAGCCACCGCCCACTTTGTGACTGCGGATTTGGATGAAGGCCCGATCATCGATCAAGAAACCGTGCGGGTGAACCATGCCCACACCCCCGATCAGTTGGAAGAGATGGGCCGGCACCTGGAGTGTTTGGTTTTATCTAGGGCCGTGAAATATTATTTAGAAAAAAGGGTTCTGTTGAATAAAAACAGAACTGTGGTTTTTACTTAGGCGGCGTGTGCTTAGTTTTAACAACTACTCCCAATCCACCTGTTGCCATTGGCCATTGGCATTGCAGCGCTGTTTTTTATTTTTGATCAATACAACCTGATTAAAAATCCCATCGGGCTGGGTGCAGATATAGCCGGCTTTTTTGCGATCGGCTTCTTTTTTGGCTTTAGCTAAAGCCAGGGCTTTTTGCTCTTGCTGCTGTTTGGCTTTGATCGCCGTTTCAGAAAACCGCTGCATATCACTGGGGCTGACAGAACTTACTGCAGTCAAATTCCCTCTGGGGATTTTTTTTCCATGCAGTAAAACATCATACGAGATCTGGCCATTTTCAAGAATTCCTTGAAACCCCACTTGCTGGCCAGCTTTTAAAGTCACTGATTCTTCGGCATTGGTGGCTGAAAAATTCAAAACTCCAAAATAAACCCTAGCTTCAGCAAGGGCTTTTTGTGGAAAAAATGAAAACTGATAATGCCCAGCCGGTACAATAAATTCAAACAGATCCGATTGCGCAGCAATATTGTATTTGGCTTTGGCCGAATCAGCATCTTGCCGCCAGCGTACAGATCCAGATTTGATCACCACTAGGGGGCAGCGCCCTTCGGGCCAGTTGATGGCAAGTAGTAGAACTTCGCTGTCTTCCAGAATATGAATAGATCTGCTTTCATCCAATTGAATAAAGACTTCAGTGCCTGGGCTGGTGCGCAGTGTGGCTTTTTCTGTCAACACATATTGATTTTGCGCACTAGAGGTTTGATTGTCCTTGTTGGTTAAAAAAATCTTTTTTTTGTCGCCAGTCAAAGCAAAAATAAAAGGATACTTTGTCGGTTTTTTTACAAGGACTGGATTGGCCTGGGCTAGATTTAAAAAAACTACCAACGGCAGTAAAATATAAATCAAAACTTTGAGAAAGGTTTGAACAACTGACTTTAGATTTTTTTTTGCAGACATTGGATCTCCCAAAGTTTGGCCCATTTTAAAAACACAGAATAGGCCGCACTCACGGCAATGATCAGCCCCGGCAGGCCATCCAAAAAACCCCTTTTCCAAAAGTAGGTTTCAATAAATTTACTGATGGGTTTAGTGATCAATTTAAAAATAGAAAAAGAACGCTGCTGTTGGGATAAATTCTGGGCTAGTAACCCCGAGTATTTATCATTGGTGATCACCTGGTCACTGATATTGTCAAAAACCCAGTGCAAAATGGAAGCTTTTAACTTTACCTGATTTTTTACTTTAACTTTTTCATGCACCTGCAATCCATCCCACTGGCTGTGTTTTTTATTGAACAAGCGCAATTGATAGTCGGGGTGCCAGCCCCCGTGTCTGATCCATCGACCTAAATGATAGGATAAACGGGGCAGCAGATAACCAGCCTGGGCATCAACACTGGGCCATAAAGAATAAATCTCTGCAGC
>JBMOJS010000273.1:0-3442 GCA_049315665.1 Pseudobdellovibrionaceae bacterium
TTCTAATCTTTTAAAAGTGCATAAAGGGGATAGCAAGCTGTAGAAAAATGGGGACCTTCGGTGATTTTGTGGGTGGATGTTAAATCTGACGTAGATAGTGGTGAGCTTTTTTTAGAACATCCTGAGGACCGCTTAACCCACTCTAAAAATTCAGCAAAACCGGCAGAGGCCCAAACCCTGGTTCAAGCTTTGCAACAGTGGCCCAACCAGCGTTTTATTTTAAACATTGTCGACAATGTGATGAACATTCATTTTACAGTGATCAATAGCATAAAAGATTTAGATCCTGATCAGCGGATTCTGATTCAAAGCGAAACTGATGTGCTCTTGCGAAGTATTAAAGAACGAAAACCACAGTGGCTGTATGGATCTAGTCGTGCTGATTTGATGCGCTGGCTGAGCTTTCAATCCATTGGTATTTTACCCGCGACCCCATTGAAGGGCGATGTTTTTATTGTGCCATTGAATTATCGCCCCAACAAAGCCTCGTTAAATCCTGGGGTGATTGAAGAGCTTTTACGTAGAAATAAAAAACTGATCATTGGCCCATTAAAAACCGCAGAAGAACTGGTTCAGGCGCAAAACTTTAAAGCCGATGGTTATGTGATTGATTTTAAGTCTTTCTAATTGAATTCTTTTTATAAAACTATTTTCAATAAATCTAAAATAATACAACTTTAAGAAGGGGGTACTTTTAAAATTGGCGTCTAATTTTCAATTTTAGCTATCCAGTTTTTTCTTTTGGTAAGATTTATTTTTTCTGTGCGTAGATCCAATGGACAAAATATTTTATTTTTTTCCTCTAAATTCAGAAAAAAACAGAATTTGCTTTGGCTTCAGCTTTGAACTTGCTAGTGCTAAAACTGCTACTAAAACCACTGCGCAGGTCATGAATAACATCTGCTGCAGAAAAGCTGGGTCCATTTTTTAGAAATCTTTTTAAATTTACAATATCATCACCGGCAGTCATGATTTCAGCCTCATCATAACCACTTTCTTGATTTTGTCCCATACCCACACCAGCAAAAAGGCCATTGCATAAGCATTTACGCCCCTGAGTTTCTTCCATGGTGCCACCTTTTTTTAGGTAGGCGGCTATGGGTTCAGCCGCGCAACGAAACCCGGCAGTACCATTTTCTTGGCGGTAGGCCGTCCTTAAATAACCCAGGTCGCATTTTCTGGGGCGAGCTTGATAGACTTCATCCTTCCACAAAGTGTCTTCCTTCATCACCACTTTAAATGGAAATCCTGACGGCGACGCCAAAGGATCTGTATAAACTTGAAAAGATTTGCCTTCATACACGGCTTGGCGCACTGAATTTTTAGATGAGTCCGACAATCCAGATTCATCACAAAAAGCAAAGGCCGTGCCCACTTGCACACCTTGGGCTCCTAAAGCAATGGACTCTTGCAAGCGCTCGGGCGTTCCACAAGATCCGGCCAGCCAAAATGGCAAACCCATTTCTTTGAATTTTGCGAAATCCACTTCATCGCGTTCGCCATAGATAGGCTGACCATCGGCATCCAACTGCATTTGTCCTCGCGGAGGAGCATTGTGTCCACCGGCCGTCCAGTGTTCAATAATAAATCCATCTACACGGCCAGTGGCTTTTTTAGAAAGGTTTAAAGCCAACACAGCTGAAGAAACAATGGGCAAAAACAGAGGTCTTTTTAAATCAGACCAACTGCTAACATCAAAAAATTCTTTAGGATCAAAATGCAAACGATAATCATCATCTGGCAAAGCACCTTCCACGGGTAGCTTCAAAGATGCGGCCTGATGTTTGGAAAATTTATCTAATGCACCCGGAATTTCACGAGGAATACCAGCGCCCATCAAAACATAATCAACACCGGCCAACATAGCGCCATAAATACTGGGCAAATTTGGTAAAACAATTTTTTCTAAAAGATTGATTCCAACTAAACCGTTATGACCTTCTTTAGCTAAATAAACTTCAACAAAATTAGATAACACCGTCGTATGGGCCAATTCTTTATTATAAACTTGGGCAAACATAGGACTTCGTTTATAGGGTTTACCTTGGCGTCCTTCTGGCAAAAAATATTTATTCAAAACGGATTCTGCAACTTCAGGTACAGGAAATGCCGCCATAGCCCTACGACAGTGACCACCTTCATCGCCGTCTTGCAGACGACGGATAAGAACTGAATTCATACAAGTGCCAGAGACCACACCCATCTCACCCTGCATAGCTACGGCTTTAGCTAATACCCAGTTTGATACCCCTATCCCCATGCCACCTTGAATGATTGTCGGAAATTTTTCAGTCATGAAAAACACTTACAGATGAATGCTGAAAATGTGAACTAAAATAGTTTGTTTTACAGGAATGAACGAAATTATAACAAGGTATTGCCGCTTATTGGCAAAAATATGCATCATTTACGAAAAATTTCACTCAAATAAAATAGACTTGGATATGTGCTTAGCCACACCCAAAAAAATCGATTCAACCCAAATAGATAAAAAATCAGTAAATGAAATAGGGCTGCACAGATCAGTGTGACAAGGGGGCAGGTATATAAAAAATAAAGAAATAACACCTCGAAAATAATAATGGTCCAAGAAATGATTTTTAAAACAGGCCAGTAGGCTGCTATAGATTTTATTATAATCGGTAAATCATAGTTGCTTTCAAGAATGATTTTTTTTAAGGATTCGCCATTTCTCCAGAATGGATTTTTTAATTTTACCCACCCGGCAATACTGTATGAAAATAAAGACTGCACAGCAATAAAATATACACCTGCTTGTTGCTGCCATTGACCGGGGCCAAATAAAGTTGAAAATCCAAGGCCTAATAAAACCAGATGAGTCATAGAATCACTTCCGCCATTGAAGGATCCTTGATATTGATAGCTGATTGTTAAAGACAATAAAAGCGCTATAAAAATAACTTCGGGATGATCCCACAATGCAAGCATGGCAATTGCGTTTATAATACCGGCAATGGCTAAAAAATTTTGATTCGAGTAAGGTTTTTTTGTTATGCCGAATTCAAACTTTTGCTTTAAAGCATATTTATTCAACAAAAAGTATTCTATGTTTTGCAGCAACACAGCCCAGCCGATCAACTTCTGTGTTGCTAAAACAACCTGATCAGGGCTTAGTGGCATATAATCTTTCGGATGATGAAATAAATATTTCTTCTTCACCCATATCAAAGCTTTTAAGCGCAATTTTTATTTGAAAACAGCTGTCTTCATTGCCCATTTTTGGATGTTTTTTTAATAAATGATTTAGCACAATTTTCTTCAGCTGCTGATAGGATTGTAATTTATTTACAGATCTTTCATCTAAGGATTGTGGATCTAAGTCTTTGACTTCCATTAAAAATCTTTCAACAGAACTTATATGAAATAGGTATAAGTTACCCTTGGGATTGACCAGAAAGTGGTACCACTTTCTGGCTGGACG
>JBMOJS010000274.1:0-3440 GCA_049315665.1 Pseudobdellovibrionaceae bacterium
CAGGGAGTGTTATTTTCATCCATGGTGCCGTTGGTGATCCACATCTTACGCCCATTGACCACGTAGTGATTGTCCTTTTTGATGGCCGAAGTTTCCATGCCCAAAACATCAGTACCCACTGCAGGTTCTGACATGGCCATGGCCCCCACCCACTCGCCAGAACACAAACGCGGCAGATATTTACTTTTTTGTTCATCACTGCCATTCACGGCCAAATTATTCACACACAACATAGAATGGGCCAAATAGGCCAAACAAAAACCGGGATCTGATGATGAAAGCTCTTCATGCACAATCACAGCTGCAGTGGCATCCATACCCGCCCCACCAAAGTTTTCTGGAACAGTGATGCCTAATAATCCCAACTCACCCAACTTACGAAACAAAGGTAAATTGAATTGTTCCGCCTTATCAAATTTGTGCGCTTGGGGTTCGACTTCGCTGCGAGTGAAGGACTGAACAGTGTCTCGCAACATTTGATGCTCAGATGTGGGATTGTAAAGATCATAAGACTTCCAGTCCAGCGTAGTATTTGACATAAGGCCCTCCGCAATTACGAATCAACTTGCTCTGAATAGTGAAATCTTAGTATTAAGATGCTGCTATCAGCGGGGCAAGCTAAGTTGCTTGTTTTGCGATGCGCAAATTTTTACAGGGATGGGTGTATGAAGGCTTCAGTGATAGGAGTTGGAACAGAGTTAACTACAGGACAGATCGCCAATAAAAATGCGACATGGATTTCACAACAATTGAAAGCCCTGGGTTTTATAACTTCGACCCACCTTACTGTTCCTGATGAACGCACATTGATTTTAAAAGCCCTGGATTTTTGCAGTCAAGAAAGCGAAATCATTTTTGTTACTGGGGGTTTAGGCCCCACTTCCGACGATTTTACTCGCGAATTGATCGCCCAGTGGAATGATAAAAAACTAATTTTTGACAATGAATCTTGGACTTCGGTGCAACAAATTTTAAACTCCCGAGGAGTGACCGTCAAAGACATGCAAAAGCAGCAGTGCTACTTTCCTGAAGGGGCAAAGATTTTAAAAAACAGCAAGGGCACAGCCGACGGGTTTTATTTATTCAGTAAAGAAAAACATTTTTTTATTTTGCCAGGCCCGCCAAAGGAAATTGCAGCCATTTGGGAAGTTGGGATTCAGCCCTGGTTGCTTGAACAGCAAAAAAATCTGGATATTTATATCACCAAATCTTGGGACATCATGGGGAAACCGGAATCAGATATTGCCCAAGTTACCGAAGAAGTTTTGGCCGGCAGCCCTTTAGAAATTGGCTACCGGGTTCATTTGCCATACGTGGAAGTGAAGGTCAGCTATTTTAAATCTGAACAAAAACAAGTGCAACCTTGGCTAGAAAAGTTGGATGCAGCTTTGTCACCATTGACTATTTTAAAAGACGGTGAAGACATCGTACAAAAATTTGCAGAAGCCCTGCTGCCTTACACAGATATCAGTTTTTCAGATCAAGTCAGTGGACACTGGTTATTGGCCCGACTGTTGACCCAAGGCAAAGCTGTGTTCGGCCACAAAAGATACAGCTTTAATGGGACAGCCTCGGCACAAGCGCACTTTGTTTTGAAAAAAACAGCAGACAATCAGTTTTCTGCCGAAATCCAATTGGGCGGAGCCACCTTAAATCAAAACTTTTCTACCCCCTTCAAAAGTCCAGATGCAGAAGAGCGAAGAGTCCAATACAGTGTAGAAGTGGCTTTGATTTTTTGGCTTAAAGTCCTGAGGTAAAAAAAATCTTAACAAAGATGAATCAATAATATCCAGATGCCGCCTACTTAAGCCGAAGTAGGGTATGTGGCAAACCCAGTGCAAAATTATAAAAGAATTTTAATCATTAAATCCAAGACCACTGCTTTTTCGGTGGTTGAGATGTATTTGCAAAATCGGGACTGGCAAGTTTTTTCTACTACAAATATAAAAAACGGCTTAGAATTATTGATCAATTACCGACCCCAGTTTGTGCTGATTTCTATAGACCATCCCAATAAAAAAATTCAGTTTTTACCCAAAATGATCGCGATGAAGTTTCCTGTATGCGCCATTGCCTGTGCCGAACACCCTCATGTCAGCTCAACCCAAAAGCTCAGTGCCAGTGCCGTTGAATACTTGATTTATCCTCCGACAACAGGGCCCGCCATAGAAAGAACGGCTTTTAAATATTTTAAAGAACTACAACTGAAAGAAAAAAGAAATTCTAATGGCCCAATACCCAATGATGATGAGGCATTTACTGTAGAAAATATATCGTGGATTTCACAGCAAATACTTAATGAACCAATGGTGGATCTAGAACCAATTCCATTATCATCCGATGTCTTGCAAGAAGGAATTAAAAAATCTTTAGATGATTTAACTTTAAATAACAGTCCAAAGTTTATTGCCAAAGTGAGTATTGCTACCAAAGTGGCTTGCATAATGATTCGTTCCGCCCATTTTTCAGGCTATATCGTTGCAGCAATGGCTCAAGATCAAGCTTTGAATGAAAACTGGCTGAATCAGTTGCGATCAAAGATTTATAAATATTTATTGGATCAAGGTGAAAAGCTAGAGGATGAAAATGTTCTGCAATTAACAATCCAGCCTGTCGAATTCAACTCATGGGCGATACAGTATGCCGATTTTTTAAGAAAAACCATTCACCAAGGGAACGAACTGGCACTGGCCTATTTCCCCTGTGACGCCCAAGATTTAAAAACTCCGGAAGTGCAGAAAGATCAAATGTTACCACTGAGGTTAATGGACCTTCCTGGCGATATCGCTGTTGATTTTAATCTATATTTGCATATGCCAGCCAATGAAAAATATATTTTGTATACCCCCAAAGGATCTACTTTTTTATTGAAACAAAAATTAAAGCTTCAATCGCAGGGAATAAAAACCATGCATATGCATAAAGATGAAGTGGCTGGACTTGATAAATATAAAGCCCAAAACTATTTAAATTCAAGCATAGAAGAACACAAACAAAAGACTCAAAAAAAAGCCATCTAATAGTATTTAGAGGCTCTTATGCAATGAAACTGCGGACTGCAGCGATAGCCGATTCCACAGCCCCTTCCATGGTCGCAGAGTTTTTACAACTGCAATGCTCCCCGGCAAAAAGAAAATTATTTTTATAACTACGAAAATTTTTTATCGACTTCGACAAAACATATTGCCCAGGTGAAGCAAAGCTCACACTGCCAAGAACGCTTTTTCTTTTTGACCAGTCCATGTATTCAAAAAAATTATTGTGACGTTTTTCAAGACTTTCTACATCCGTAGATATTTTTTTTAGCTGCTCTGAGTTTGCATGTAAAAAGTCCGACTTCAAAGGATTCTGACTTTGAACTGTCAGCCCCTGAGGCTTCAGTACAAAAAAATCACTGCCTTTAGCGTACTGGTGTTGGTGCTAGGCCAAGTGGTGGAATG
>JBMOJS010000275.1:0-3405 GCA_049315665.1 Pseudobdellovibrionaceae bacterium
TGATGACAATTATTGGTGCACTGACTATTTTTTGGTCAGTAGGGGTGGTGGCAGGTCCTGGCACTAGTGGCGGTGGAGATCCTGACACTGTAGAGTTCCTGCATATCATTGATCAAACAAACAAATGGCTTAAAAAAGAGGGATCAGGTTTTACCTTAGAAGAGAAAGCCAATTTTGCAGTGGCAGCCAAAGACCTTGCGGCTGGCGTTACCAAAAAACCTGCCACTGTGATTTTTGTCAATGAGTCCATCATGGATGCCAATGGCAATCCTAAAATGGCAAAGTACAGTACAAAACCACTACAGATTCAAGTGAACAGAATGGAATGGAAAAAAGCAGACATTAAAGCCAAATACACTTTAGCAGCCCTAGAGACTTTTGGTGTTGCAGGACTATCGCGTCGCTACGAGCGGGTTCAAACTATTAGTGATAAAGCCACTAAAATCGCAGGTACTGATTTCGATACTTACATTACACGTGAAGAAAGAACCCAAGCTTTGAATTTTCTGTATGTTTTTAGTTACCCCGGTGCCATGACCAAACATGGACCTCAATTAGGATTGTTCCGTGAAAACCATCATTTGTTTTCAGCACTAAAAGGCATTGGCGTGGCGGAGGTTTCGCTTGAAGACAATGTTGATTACAAAAAAGTATCGATTTTATATGAAGGACAACAATTGGAATTCTATGAGCAAGGCCTGATCAACAGGTACAGAAAAGCCATTCATAATTACATGTATTTATCTAAATCTGACCTAATAGATATGAACTTTAGTCAGTCTTATTCCGTTCATATTTCAGATGTTATTCCTGGGTCTACTAGCTTCACAGGCTATGGTGTTTTTTTGAATCCTTTGCCCACGGTTTTTTTAGCTTTAAGATGGCATTTATATTATGAAGAATGGCAAAGGGCCGCTGCTTATTGGCTCAACCTTTCCGGACTCAAAGAAGACAAGCGAAATGAATTGAATCAAATCATAAAGTCTTTGCAAAACCCCTTTTTAGATAAAGCGGATACAAATCGTGTGAGCGGGTACATGCCTTTTTATAAAGCATTCGAACTAGCCGAAATTGCAGATATGGTCAAAAAAAAGCAGTGCCCATTTCCGCTTAACAAAGTGTATAGAGTTGTAAATGAAAAAGGATACGACGGCAAGTCGCTGGAAGATTTTCAAAAATTACCAGATCTTAAGGGGCAGTTAAAAAACAGCTACGATAGTGTATGGTCAAACTTTGGAGAAAAAAAAGACAAAGACTTTGATTTAGCCCTTCAGTGGTTTGATAAAATCATGAATGAACCGCTAAAGAATAATTTTATTATTGGAAAGGCCAAATCCCCCAAATCTTACTGGCAAGAACCAACTCTGGCCAGTGAGGCCGATCTTAAAAAGGCATTGGAAAATACAATCAGTCTTCTTCGAATCTATCAAGATTACAGTAAAGAGTACCGTCACCAAACTAAAAATGATGCTGTTATTGAAACGTACTTGAGATTTTATTCTTATAATTGTGATGGGTCTAACTCAGGTCCTGGAGGGCCCGTCGATTATCGTCCATAATAAATTATAATATTTCAAAAAGGACAAGCGCTGTATGTAGAAATGGCGCTTGTCTTTTTAAATCCTATAGGCATTAAGTATAAAAATTGACTTTATTTAAAAATAACGTCAACATTTATACAGTCATGATGAAGCTACCCAAAGCCCTTCAGAAACGACCATTCCTGAGGAGTCTGAAACTTTATTTATCGAAAATGAACTGCCTTTTGCGATGAAAGTAGAAATGAAAAATAAAATTTTTATTTCTACAAAACCTGCTGGGAATCCTTGATTTTCATGACAACTATACTGAAACAGCGGGAATAATATCAACGCGATTACTCAGCTGATTTCAAGGCAAAAAGAGGAATGAGCAGTATCAATAAAAAACCTATATTGCTAATTGCATTCAGTGGAAGACCAGAAAAAATAGATCCTGCACTATCTAGAACAAACCAAACACAAGTAGATTGAATCATTAAGTTTCGAATGGTGGCGTTGAAAATTGCAGGGTTTGCTAATTTATACATAATCCAAGCCCATCCACACAGAACACCACCAAGAACAGCACTCAGCTGGCGTTCTGTTTCTGAAAAATCAGCTGGGTTGCCATCTAGTGGCCACTTCAAAACATCAAAGAAAAATCTCCAAGGCTCTTGAGTAGCTTCAAAAATAGCCAGAGACGGCATTAGACCAGTGATAAAAATGAATAATGAAGCCCATCTAAGTATTTTTAACCATCGTAATGTATTATTCTGCATAGGCCCTCAATCATCAGATAAAAACAACGATTTGTCATTGGCGCAGATTCTTTGTGACGCCGAGTGGGGTTCTGTATTCTTATTTATTGGAATTGATGTGCGCCCGCTTTCTTTAGTAGTAAGGTGACTTGCCTAGCACTTCCAAGTGGAATTCGAATTTAAGTTGCGCTACAAAATTTTTAAAAAAAAGAGACTTTGTTTACAACACTCAGCATTCATAGAAAATAACCGCTTGACTGCAAAACGATGCATTTAAAATTGTTTATACAGCATAAAAATATTTCCATTACCCCGCTTTGTGTAGGCTACAAAAAATCTTCGCCAGCAGGCTTTGGCGATGATTGTCAGTGGTTTTTTTAGCTCTTTAAATTCATATTCGTTTTTTCAAAAAAGCCTAAAAATTGAATTATAAAAGCTGTGGTATTGTTGGTGAAATTACGGAGGCCCCATGCATTCATCTTATTCGGTAAATACAACTATTCCTTTGGTCTTGCAAAAACTCGACAGTCAGGTTTTGCATAGTAAACTGGTAGAACTCACTTCCCGAGAAAGAAAATTAACCACCCATATTTTATGGCACTTGGCTGAAGTGGACAGACGTAAACTTTATTTGCAAATGGCTTATCCCAGTTTTTTTGAATATTTAGTCACCGGATTGGGTTATGCCCCGGCCAGCGCTCAAAGGCGCATAGATGCGGCCCGGTTATTGGCACAACTGCCACAGTCAGAATCCCGGCAGGTGGCAGAAAAAATTGAAGCGGGGGATTTGAATTTAACACAAATTTCTAAACTGCAAAGTTTTTCTCGCCAAGCCCGCAAAGAAACGGGCAAAGCTGTCAGCCCTGAACAAAAAAGTCAGATCTTGCAACAGATCGAAAATCAATCCGTCGTGCAAACCGAAAAAATTTTAGCAAAGGTTTTAGATATCAAACCCCAGCAGCCTACTCGCACCCACGTACAACAAGATGATTCAGTTCGAGTTGAACTCACTTTCACTGCGGAAGAAATGGATAGGATCAAGCAAGCCCAAGATCTTTTGTCCAACGCCACCGGTGGGGGATTGAAAGAAACCTTGGTGCATTTGGCAAAAACCTTGGTCAGC
Organism: Pseudobdellovibrionaceae bacterium; assembly: GCA_049315665.1. Lineage (GTDB taxonomy): Bacteria > Bdellovibrionota > Bdellovibrionia > Bdellovibrionales > Bdellovibrionaceae > JBMOJS01. The sequence goes on from JBMOJS010000275.1 coordinate 3,402, forward strand.
AAAG
>JBMOJS010000047.1:0-15144 GCA_049315665.1 Pseudobdellovibrionaceae bacterium
CACTGCCCGGAAACAGCAAGACTGTTTTTTTATATTTTTTAAACAGTCGTACAGGGGTATCAAGGTCAGCAAAAAAATTTTTTAAACTCATGCTAGCCCAGGGGGGCACAGGTTCAAGTTGAACTTTTTGCAACTTGCTTTCAACAAAATCAGTGTAGGTTTTATTTTTTACACTCTGCAGATTTTGTTTTAACTGCGAATCTAAATCTTGCACAAGACTCAGCTGCCTTAAGGCCTCGGGCCAAAGTTTATTTTTTTTAATGCGTTGTTGAAAAAACAAAAAGCTCCAGGGCTGAGAAAATGAAGTTTTATTTTTTGCTTTCAGCTGCCAGCAAAACACAGCGGTGCGAAAGCTTTCATGGGGAGCTACCAAATGATAAATATCTTTTGTTTGCAGTTCTGCCAAGGCTTTTTTGTAGGAAGAAGACTGATTTTTTTCAACCTCTAGAACCTGTTGCACCAGACCTGTTTTTATAAAAAAATCACCAACTCCCCGTCGACAGACCAAAATCAGATCCATCAGCGGATACAATGCTTTTATTTTTTTAAGCAGAGGTATAGACAATAGGACATCACCTAAAAAAGCGGTTTGCACGACAACATTGACCATCACAGATCTGGTTCCTGATCTTTGGGCCGCCCAGGTAGACCCAATACATTTTTCACTGCAGCTGTGACTTCTTGCATTGACACCAGATCATAACACATGTTGGTTTTATCACAAAAACGCTTCCAACAGGGGCCGCAAGAAGCTTTAGATAAAATCTTTTGCCCCCGTCCATACAATTCGATCTCTTGAGCACAGGTGGGGCCAAACCAAGCCACCACTGGCTTTTGTAGTGCAATGGCCATATGCATACCTAGGCTGTCCCCTGTAACCACCACATCGCAGGCGGCCACACTGCACAGACCATCGCGCAAGCCCAAGGTTGTTGGCGAAGAAATCACCGGCAGATCCTTGGCAATCTGTTTATTTCTTTCACTGTCTTCGGGCCCCCCCAAAAGCACGATTTGCACATCCGCCATTGTTGGATCTTGCATTAAACTTTCAATCCATTGGCGGTGGTAAGCCACGGTCCATTTTTTATAAGGAATCACTGGGCTACAGCCGGTATTGATTCCCAAAATTTTTTGCCGCTGGCGAGGCGCCTGCCACTGCGCACGACGCTCAAAAGTTAATTTTTTTTCTGTTTCTGACAATGGCAAGTTGTACATGGGCCATATGGCTTCCCCGCTAGAAGTGCGGTGAAGAACTACATCTAGCTCTAAAGCCTCGATCATCAGTTGCAATTCTGTTTTTTGATTGTGATGAAATTTTTTTTCATCATTCAAACCCAATTCCCACAATTCTTCAGCAGCAGCAGAAGCGGGCTTAATAGCCCCACTGAATGCATCACAAGAAAAACCAAATATTTGTTTATAATCAGTACTAGCTAAAACTCCGGCGGCTTTTAGGCTTTTATCTAGACAAAATGCGACATCAAACCGCAAAGCCTTCAATTGAAGTAGATCCGCAGTTTCCGTGGTAAACACCCGATCAATCAAAGGATGATTTTGCAATAAGTGCTGGGCTGGAGCATCGGTCACCCAAGTTAAAACACAATCAGGATATTTTTTTTTTATCAAAGCCAGTAGTGCTGTGCTTCGCACCACTGCGCCCAAAGCTCCTAGATGAATCAATAAAACTCTTGGCCCTAAGGGTTTTTTATAAATGCATTGAGCATCGCACTGGGCGTTCAAACCACAGGGTTTATAGCCATTGAAATAACGACAATCCGTTTGATAGGTCATTCAATTTTAGTCACTTCGGCCACCAAAGTGCCAATTTTAATGCTGGATTCAATACGTAATATCAACTTTCTATCATCATCGGACAGCCAAATAAAAATGTCGCCAATGGGTTTAAAAGTTCCTTGCAATGTGAATTCTGGTTTAATCACAACAGTATCGAAGTCGCCGACCTCGGTGCTTAATTTTTCGCGACGTATGGCTTTACCTTTAAAAACTAAATTTTCTTTATCATCAGAAACACGAAAGGCATATTCTTTGTCCGATTTCCATTGGAATAGGCGCATATAAAAAATAGCACTAAATACACTTTGCGAATAAGGCAATATATCCCATTCTTGTTTTTTCTCTTCTTCGCCATTTTTTTTGGTGACTTTTTTCTCCCAATAAAAGGCTTTGTTTTTTTCAAAATCAAAATAAGAACGGGCTTCCCGCAATTGGCCACTTTCTTTCACATGAAGATTAAAAACCCTGGGGATTAGGTCTGCATAATCCAAAAAAACTTCAGCCTGATCATCTACACGATAAAAACTTGAAAACAAAGAGCTGGATTTAATATCAATAGAAAAATGGTAAGACTTGTTGCCATTGACAGCCACCAAAGGATTGACTTTCATTTTCATTTCCCCGGCAGTGACCTTAAAATAATGCACATCATAGGTTAAAGTTTCACCAATGCGAAAAGGGTCTGTAATGGGTCTACGGCTGCCAGGTAAAAAACCCTCTGCATCTTCAATATCAGGAAGCCTTTGCAAAGCCAGTTCTGATTTTTGTTCCACTTTAGTTTTTGATTTTGATTTTTTAGTCGACACAGAAGTCACAATTTTTTTGTTTTGATTTTTTTTGCCGTTCACACCGGCTGAAGGGTTCGCTATTGCTGTATCTCCCACAGAAACACCAGTTGAAGCTGGCGCAGCTTCTTTTACTTCTTCAATTTTCACAGCTTTCGAAAATTCATCATTGGATTTTAATTGATCTGCCCGTTCATATTTTAAAAAGCTTGAAGCACAAGCAGCAACAACTAAAACTGAAATTGCAATTGCTAGTCGTTGCCATATTTTACTTTTCATTCAAACTTTTTCCATCTTCGGTGCACCCACATCCAATGTTCCGGGTAAGCCCGAACTATGGATTCGATGCGGTCACAAAACAGCTGCGTCCATTGCAGTTGCTGCCAGATCTTATCCTTATTCTGATCAATCCCTGGTGGGTTGTCCAGCGGCTTTTCAAAAACCACATGCAATTTATGGTCGGGGCCCTCATAAGAATAGACCGGCAAAACTGAGGTCTGGGTTTTTTGTACAAACAAGGATAAACCATAAGCCGTCCCGGTTTTATGCCCAAAAAACTCAGTCGCAATCCCATAGGGAGGACCCATAAATTGATCCATTACAAAAACAACAATTTGATTTTTTTTCAAAGCTTTGAGTATATCAAAAGCAGTTGTAGCACTATGAGCCTCGATGTACTGCACACCGTGGGCGCCACGCAGACCAAACCACAGTTGATCCCACTTTTTATTTTTAAAACGTTTGGTGATGATATTTATAGCTGAGCCACGTCGAGCAATAGCATTACTGCCTAAATCTCCATCGCCTAAATGCAAAGATAAAAAATAAACACCTTTTTGTTTTTCTAAGGCCCTATTTAGATTTTCCATACCTTCAAACACAATATATTTATTAAAATCAGATTCTTGCCAATAAGGCAAAGTCAACAGGTCGACAAAATGAAAACCCATATTTTGTAACGATCTTCGCCCCACATGGATTTTTTTCTGTTCTTCCCATTGTGGAAAGGCTTTTTGCAGATTCTGCAAAACAATCTGTCGACGAATGCGTAAAATATCAAACCATAAAACGCCTAGCAAAAATCCTAAGAATCTTCGCCAGGTTCGAGGCAATAAATATAAAATAAACCCAATAGCTTTAAACCAATAAGTCATCTAGTTTCTCGTATAAAACTTCAACATGGGAAAACACCTCAAGATTTAATTGCGCCACCCAAACTTCAAGGCTTTGTGGCGTCAATAAAGATCTGATTTTCACGGCATCTTTGGCGGTGGTGATCAATAGCTGAGCCCCAGATTGCGTGAATTCTTTAAAAATATTTTGCAGATCTTTTGCCGTATAAAAATAATGATCGGCAAAGCGCAGACTGCGGGGATGAATCTGCATATTTTCGGACAGACTTTTTTCAAAAATTTCTGGCCGAGCTAAAGCGCAAAATAAAAAAGCCGTTTTGCCCTTTTGAGTGTTGATATTTATTTTTTTATCACTACTTAAAGAATACAATTCTCGCACAAAATAACCCAGCTTCACTACTTTTTGCGGATCAAAGAAAGCATTCAATTTTTGTTCTATTTTTATCACATCATCGGGTTTAGCCAAGTTGACCTTATTCAATAAAACCAAATGAGCCCTGGACACAGAGTGAAAAGACTCTCGGGCGCGCCCCGCCGGCAATAAATTATAATTGTTTATATTTTCAGTCGCATCCAACATGACCAGATCTAAATCCCGGTGCAACCGACGATGCTGAAAGCCATCATCCAATAAAATCGCCGAGGCCCCTTGCTGCACAGCCCATTGGGCCGTCTTCCACTTGCAGGGCCCCGAATAAACTTTGATTTGTGGATTCAATGAAGCCAACAGTACGGCCTCATCACCAAAAGTGGCTGCAGCATGAGACTGATGCACATCCACCAAGGCTGGCTGCTTCAAAGAGGCCTTGTAAGACCGCACGACGATGGCTAAATTTAAAACTTTTTCAGAGGAATAGCGAACCAGGATTTTTTTGACCAACCAATCGGTGAACGGAGTCTTTCCCGTGCCCCCCACAGTCAGATTGCCCACGCTGATCACGGGCACCGGCACAGTGTAAGTCTTTAATAGACCTTTTTGAAACAACCATTGCTGTAGGCCCGCTAGAACTTTATACAACCCGCTAAGGAATTGTAAAAAAAAGTTCTTGATCACTGCAAAAACTCCTTTAAAGAACGCACCACTTTTTCAGTGGCACCCTTATTACCTAAATAGGACTGCAGTCCTGATAAATCTTGCACCACTTGATTTTTGTAGTTTTCATCATCCAGATAGCGAGACAAACAGGCGGTCAGCTCTTCCACATTGGCCTGACCTTGCAAGCGTTCAGGCACCGCCTGTTTACCTAAAATCAAATTCACCAAACCAAAAAAGCGAGTGCCACGAACAAAGATTTTAGCAAACAACCAAGTCACAAACTGCATGCGATACATGATCACCATGGGTTTTAGCAAAAGACCGACCATCAAAGTGGCTGTGCCCGAAGCCACCAAAACCAAGTCTGACAAATGAATCATGCGGTAAGGATCGTCCTTCAATAAAATATAAGGTCGACGAAAATCTTCTAGATAAGGCAGCAACTGTTCTTTTTCAAAGGTCGGGGCCACCATAATCACTAATTTTAAATCTGGATAGCGATCCATCATTTTTCTAGCCACTTGCAATTGAATACTAAAGTGCTGCTTCAATTCCAAACGACGACTGCCGGGCATCAGTCCTAAAACAACATCTTGATCTTGCAAACCCACTTGATGGCGGTGAGTTTTAGTAAAAATGGGATCAAAAAGTTTTTCATCTAGATCTTCTAACAACGGATGGCCTACAAACTCGCAGGGCACTTGATGTTTTTCATAAAAAGGAATCTCAAAGGGAAAAATCACAAAAACTTTTTTACAATATTTTTTGATGGTTTCAACCCGCCCCTGTCGCCAAGCCCATATCTGCGGAGAGATATAATAAACCACGGCTATGCCCAGTTGGTGCAGTCTTTTGGACAGCATCAAATTAAACTCTGGATAATCCATCAAAATGGCCACCTTGGGTTTACGCAAAGCCGCTGCAGAAACTAAACTATCAAAGACAGATTTTAGGTGACTGTATTGGGCAATGATTTCTGCTGCACCAACCACCGCCATTTCTTCGGATTTGCCAAGGCGTTCAAAACCTATTTGTTCCATATCTAAGGTGCCCACCCCGAAGGCCTGAATATCTTCACCTTGGGATTGCCACAACTGCAAAATCTTTTTGGCATAGGGAGCACTTGAAGCTTCTGCCGCGACAATCAATACGGATTTCATTTTTGCGCCAGCTGGGTCCATTGTTTTTCAATCTGCTTTTGAATCAGTAAAATCGCTTGCATGGCTTTTAGACCATCTTCACCGGTGACAACACATAGGGAGTCATCAACAATAGACTGAATAAAGGCATCCGTTTCTTTTTGTAAAGCATCCGCCTTATCCACCGTCCATTTTTCTATTTGCACAGGATTTTCACCGGCATCACTGGCTTTTTGTAAACCACCCACGCCAGACACATACTCGATCTCTTGCGTGCCAGAATTAACACTGTAGATTCCACTCGACAGCACCGCCCGCACCTGGCGCTGCCCCTCAGAAGCCACCCGACTGACTTCGATGCTGGCCACCACTCCATTTTTTAATTTTACACAGGCATAGGCACTGTCTAGTTCTTTGGACACCAAAGACAAACCAGAAGCTTCAATAGATTCTATTTCAGATCCAGCCAGCCAATAAACCAAATCAATATCATGAATCATCAGGTCATGCAAAACGCTGACATCAGAGCCGCGAAGTTTAAAAGTTGCCCGTCGCAACAGATGCAAAGATTTTAAATCTTGAGAAACTTCCATTCGTTTTTTAAGTTCTTGCAAACAAGGGTTGAATCTTTCGATATGCCCCACGGCCAGTTTCAATTTATTTTTTCGCGCCAATTCGACTAATTTTTCGGCCTGATGCAGTTCTGCAGCAATAGGCTTTTCAACATTGACGTGAATGCCATTTTTTAAAAACAATTCAGCCAGTTCATAGTGACTTAAAGTGCTAGCCGCGATCGTCACTGCATCCACCTGCCCCAATAAATCTTCGGGCCGACGAAAAGCTTTTACTTTTAAATCACCAGCTACTTTTTCAGCCTGAGTGAAGTTTTGATCACAAACCCCAATAAAGTCCACGGCTGTTGTATTTTTATATTTTTGCGCATGGAACTGCCCTAAATAACCAACACCCACCACGGCGGTTCTGATTTTTTTTGCCTGCAAAGACATTTAAACCTCGCTGTCATCACCAGATTTTGTTGGACTGCGATCAAAAGCAATTCCACGTTTGGAAGAGCGTATAAAGTGAGTCAAATATTCTATATTTGCACTGGCTTTGCATTCTGCAGAAATCCTGGCCATAGCCTCTTCGACAGTGCCAGAACCCATAATTAAAATGCGCAACGCCTTATGAATATTAGCCACTTCATCTTTAGAAAAACCTTTGCGCAATAAACCTACTTTGTTTGTTGCGCGGGAAGAGGCATAATTGCCCTGAGCTTTAGAAAAAGGCAGAATATCTTTATGCACAACACTACTGCCAGCAATAAAGGCTCCTTTGCCGACACGGACAAATTGGTTGAAGGCGCAAACTCCACCCACAACCACACCTTCTTCAATTTCACAATGCCCACCCAAATGAGAATTATTGGCAATGATCACATGATTGCCAATTTTACAATCATGACCAATGTGAGTGTAGGCCATTAAATAGCAATTATCGCCAATGACTGTTTTGCCGTCCCCTTTGGCCGTAGCCAAATTGACAGTTGAAAATTCACGAAAGACATTGTTGTTACCAATCACCAGCTGAGTGGGCTCGCCCTTGTAAGAAATATCTTGGGGCGGGCCACCGATCACAGCACCAGGTGCAAAATGATTGTTTTCACCAATATGCAAAACACCGTGCCGTGACCCTAAGGTCACATGGCCTTCAACAAAAGTGCCCTTGCCAATTTTTATCTTTCCTTGAAGTAAACAGTAAGGGCCGATTTCTACATCTTCGGCCAATTCAACTTCAGAGGAAATAACGCTGCTGGGATGAATCTTCATACTATTTATCTTTTTCGAAAGCCTTAACAACTTCATCCGTCAAATCGGCATCTTTGACTGCATACAACACCAATTGTGAATTTTCTAAAATCATTGAATAAGACTTTTCAGCAGCCACTTTTTCAATCACTTTTTTCAATTTTTCTAAAATTGGAGATGTCAAATCACGTTCTTTTTTTTGAATTTCTTGCTGACTGTCAGAAACAATTTTACGGTACTTCATCATTTCTTCTTGAAACTCGACCTGTTTCTTTTGCAATACTTCTTCAGACAAAACTGACTTCTTACGCTCTAAATCTTCACCCATTTTTTTCAAATCAGCTTCTTTTTTTTCTAATTCTTTTTTCTTTTTATTGAACTCGCCTTCAAGTTCTGCTTTAGCTTTTTTTCCTGCAGCTGTGGATTGAATAGCTTTTTGCAAATCCACATAACCAATCTTAAATTCAGCTCGGGCCTGTAAGCCCATAAAAAACACACCCATCAACAAAATATTTTTAAGCGATCCGTTCAACATATTATTATCTCCCCTGATAATTTAAAATGGTGTTCCAATTGAAAACTCAAAAACCATAGGATCATGATACACTGGATTTCTATCCAAAGGGAACCCCCATTCAAAACGCAAGGGGCCAATGGGCGAAAACCAACGTATACCAAAACCCACATCACTGAAAAGCTGACTATCACTGATGGCATCATCTGCAACACCGATGTCATAAAAAACCACACCCATAATTCCAGCTTCTTTGATCAAAGGATACTGCAATTCACCTTGATACAACAACTGCTGCGTTCCACCCACAGGCCTCCATGCGGATTCATTGGCCTTATCGATACACAAAGAAGCATTTCCGCTGCAAAATTTAGCTAGATAACTTTCAAAATACTTTTGCGACCGTACTCTTTTACCCACTTTACCATACTGAAAGCCCCGCAAAGAGTAAGCTCCTCCCAATAAGTATTTGCGATTGAAAGGAACGTCATTTTCTCCTTGCAACGGACCAATGTAGGAATACTGCAGTGAATTTCTTGAAATCACATCCCAAAAAATATTGTTGAAGTACCTAAACACGGCATTGACTTCATTGTATTTTAACTGGCCTCCCAAGCCTGCGTACTCATAAGACAGGGTCGAATAAATTCCCTTAGACGGAGCAGATCGATCATTGCGAGTGTCATATTCTAAAGTGGCAGTGACAGAACTGGTTTCCCCCGAAGCCGTTTCTAAAGGAAATAAAGTTTTATCGGTGATAGACACACCGGACGATAACGATTTTTCTTCTAGTTTGGTTTTATCATATTTGTAACGCAAAAACCCGCGGGTGTTTTCAGCCACGGGGTGGCCCAAACGCAAAGCCCCGCCTAAATGGGACTCATCATAATCATCACGGCCTGAGTTAGAACTTTGATACACGTCAAATCCTAAAGACCATAGCGTGTCTTGGAAATAGGGCTCGGTGAAAGAAAGTTTATAATCGCTAGAGGTGGAGGTGTAATTCAATGAAGCCCCTAAGTTCTGCCCGCGACCCAAAAAGTTGGACTGCTGTACAGAACCCTGCAACGTGAAACCCGCCACAGATCCATACCCCGCGCCCAGCTGAATCTGACCTGTGTTGCGCTCTTTGACCATAACATCTATATTCATGATTTCTGTGCGTTCTGGGTCGACACTGGTTTTGAAACTGACACCTTCTTCAAAAAAGCCCAAGCGCTGAATGTTTTCTAAAGACTGGCGGCGCCGTGTTTCATTGTACAATTCACCTTCGCGAATTTTCATTTCTCTTCGCACCACTTTATCCCTGGTTTTGGAATTTCCGATCACAGTGAACTTTCCAAAATAAACTTTTTGCCCTTTATCAAACTCAAACACCAAATCCACTTTGCGCTCTTCATCGCGAAAGCGAGTGCGTGGAATAACGTTGGCATAGGCGTAGCCCAAATCCCCGTATTTGGCGGTTAAATCTGCAATATCTTTTTGCAAAACATCGTAAGCAAAAATATCATTGTTATCAATTTTCATAGCTTCAAAGATTTCATCCCGGGGAAACAAAATATCCCCAGCAATGTCGACCTCACCCACGTGATATTGCTCACCCTCTTCAATTTTAATAGTGATATAAATACTTTTCTTGTCTGGAGTGACATAAACCTGAGGGCGATCCACCACAGCTTTGACGTAGCCTTGATTGTAGTATAAAAAACGCAAAATTTGCACATCACGGTCAAAGGCCTCTTGCTTGTACTGCCCCGACCCACTTAAAGCGCTGAAATAGCCACCTTCCACGGTGGCCATTTTGGATTTTAAAGTCTGATCCGAAAGCTTTTTGTTGCCCAAAAAGGTGATTTTCATCACTTTGACTTTGTCACTTTCGGTGATTTTAAAAACCACTTTGACGCTTTCATCTTTTTTGATTTCAACCACTTCTGCTTTAACTTTGGCTAGAAAAAATCCTTTGTCTTCATAATACTTCTGTAATTTTTCAACAGCTTCTTTCACTTTTCCGACATTGTAAATTTCATAAGCCTTAATGCCCGAGGCTTCGATCAAATCTTCTTTTTTGACCTCTTCATTGCCTTCGTATTCGATTTCGGCCATGGATGGTTTTTCACTGACTTTATAAGTTAAAATAGAACCTTTGGCCTCTTTCTTTAAATCCACTTCGATATTAAAAAAATAACCCAACTTGAATAAAGTCTGAACATCTTCACGCACAGTCTGGGGGCTGTAGGATTCACCGATCTTGGATTTTAATTTTGCCAGAATAGCATCTTTTTCGATTTTACGCTGACCTTCGATTTTAATTTCAATGATTTTTTCAGCGGATTGCGCTTGCCCAGGCGCAGGTGCAAATACCACAAGTAAAGCCAACCACAGAAAACAAATAGACTTGAAAAGATTTTTATTTTTTATCATCACGCGGCCCCACGATAACAAATTCTACGCCACTCACAAATTCGTTTTTTAATAATGCTGTGCATTTTATTTTTATTTGAATCATTCCCAGCGCCCGTCTTTCATGCGTAAAATTTTTGCAAACCGCCCTGCAAACTGCAGATCGTGAGTCACTACCACTAAGGATAAGTTTAATTTTTCTTTCAGTTCAAAAAACAAGTCTTGCACCTGGCCGGCATTTTTGGAATCCAAATTTCCGGTAGGCTCATCAGCAAACAAAATCTGCGGCTGACGGATCAAGGCTCTGGCAATGGCCACCCTTTGTAACTCACCGCCGCTCATTTGCGAGGGATAATGATGACGCCGCTCCCACACCCCTAAAGTTTGTAGCAAAGACTCGGCTTTTTCTTGACTGTGTTTGCTCCAGATATTTGCTATTTTTTCAGGCAACAAAACATTTTCCAGGGCCGTCAGCTCGCTCATCAAATGATGAAACTGAAATACAAAACCCATTTTTTGATTGCGCAATTCAGACAGCTGTTCATCCGACATCTTTAAACAATCATGACCCGCAAAATACAAATGCCCCTGATTGGGGCGATCCAGATTTCCTAAAATATGCAGCAAAGTGCTTTTACCTGCGCCCGAGGCGCCTAAAATTACACAGGCCTGCCCAGCAGAAAGGCTAAAGCTGATACCTTTTAAAATCTGTAACGACGAACTTCCTTGCGAATAAGATTTATAAATATCTTCAGCTTTCAATAAAACTTCAGTCATACCTTAACCCCTGAACTGGATTTAAACGCGCGCCCCGCCGGGCCGGCGCCACTGTAGCCATGGCACAAATCACCAGTGTGAACACAGAAATAATAATAAAATCCCAAATTCCCAATTGGGTTTGAATATGATCCAAACGGTAAACCGCCCCATCAATCACGCCCCAGTGGCTTTGCAAATACAAAAAGGCCCAAGAAAACAACTTCCCCAACGCAAAGCCCAACACCAGCCCTACGCCCCCTAGCAATAACCCCTGAAACAAAAACAACCACTGAATTTTTTTCTGCGATAGCCCCAAGGTTTTTAGTATAGATATGTCTGGGTAACGACGCAGCACATGCACAAAAAGATAACTTGAAATATTAAAGGCAGCCACAATTTCCAACAGCAAAACAATCAAAAAAATAGTGGGCTTTTCAATGGCCACAGCATCAAACAGATTTTGATTTAATTCGCGCCAGTGAGTCACAAAGTAGCCAACACCTAAACCTTCAGACAAAACCCGCGCCCCCGCTAAAGCCAGATCTGGGTGGCTTAACTTGACTAAAAGACCCAAAAATTGTGGCCCCATATCCGCCGCTACTTGTAAAGCCTGAATGTCGGTGATGATCAGACGCTGATTCCAATCATGAGTCCCCACATCCACAATGCCGGTAACATTGAGCTGAATGATTTTTCTACGAAAACCCTGGGCCTGATAAGGATCTGCGATGGGTAAGATCACTTTAAAATCTTGCCCCACTTGCAAATCAAAACTTTGTGCCAAGCCTTTCCCGATCACCGCTTTGACTTTTTCATTGTCTTGATTTTTTAAATCCAACCGCCCCTGGATCAAACGCCCTTGCAAAGACAAAACTTGATTCAGCTCTTCTGCAGCAACCCCTTGTAAAATCACGCCAGAAACCCCTTTATCAGCTTGGGCCACCAGGCCTTCCACTTTGACAAAAGGTAAGCTAGCAACATAGGACGGCAAAAGCTGCTTGATCTTTTCTTGCAAAACTTCGGACTTGGAATCATCCATGGATCTTTGCACAACCACCAAATGACCGGTCACATCGGTCATGGTTTTTTTCAACGTGGCCTCAAAGCCCCCCATCACCGACATAGACACCACTAAGCAAGCAACCCCGAAGGCCATGCCTAAAACCGCAAACCATACAGAACTTTGTTTTAAGGTTTTAGCAGTGAATAAAAGTTTACAGGATAAAACAAAAACCCACCTCATGACAGAGCATCGGCAGAACTGCTGTCTGCAGCCCCCAAAGTTCCATTCAGTTGGGCTTTTAAAAATGCCATGATAAAACCATCCACGTCGCCATTCATCACATCGCCCACCTGGCTGGTTTCAAACAAAGTGCGATGATCCTTCACCATCTGATAGGGATGCATCACATAAGAACGAATCTGCGAACCCCATTCATTGGCTTTTTTTTGCGCATAAGCCGCATCTTTTTCTTGATTGCGTTTTTCGATCTCTTTTTCATACAAAGCGGCCTTGATCATCTTCAATGCTTTTTCACGGTTTTGAATTTGAGATCTTTGATTTTGACATTGGACAATGATTCCTGAAGGCAAATGGTACATCCGTACCGCTGAATCGGTTTTATTCACGTGCTGCCCACCGGCCCCACTAGAACGAAAGGTTTCAACTTTTAAATCTTCAGGACGCACTTCAATTTCAATATTGTCGTCGACTTCGGCCCAAGCAAAAACTGAAGCAAAAGACGTGTGCCTGCGGGCATTGGAATCAAACGGAGAAATACGCACTAACCGGTGCACACCACATTCAGCCTTCAGGTGACCATAGGCATAGGGGCCTTCAATCAAAAGCGTGCAGGATTTGATGCCAGCTTCGTCACCACTGTTGATATCTAAAACTTGGCATGAAAAACCTTTTTTGTCGGCATAACGGCTGTACATACGAAAAAGCATTTCAGCCCAATCGCAAGACTCCGTACCCCCGGCGCCAGAGTTGATTGAAAGGTAAGCACTGTTACTATCCAACTCGCCAGAAAGCACCCTTTTGATTTCTAAATCTTGGCCTGATTTTTCTAAATCCAACAACTCAGATTTCACTTCTAAAAAAGAATCTTCGTCTTGGGCCTCGGTGGACATTTCTAACAAAACCTTGGCATCATCCAAACGTTGATAAAAGGATTCAAATTCTTGAATGGCCTTTTCTAGAAAACTTTTTTCTTTATTGAGCTTTTGCATTTCTGCAGGTTTGCCCCAGACCGCGGGATTTTCAGATTGCAAACTTATTTCTTCAACCCGCTTTTTCTTTTTATCCAGGTCAAAGATACCCCCGAAGCTCTTGAGCCAGCACATTCAAGTCCGCTAATTTTTTTTTCACTTCAAAGGATTCTGTAGATATAGACATGCCGGCATTATGCGAAGGCCGCCCAAATACTGTCAAATATTAACCCATTAATTTATTAAAAATATCATCTTGCAGCGCAAACATTATAACCGCTTGCTTGGGGCTTTTTTCATGCTCGTAGCCCAATAAATGCAGAAAACCATGCAGCAGCATATAACCCAACTCTTGCTGCAAAGTCAGACCATGCTCTTTGGCCTGACGCCGAATCACGTCCGTGCACAAAATAAGTTCGCCCCAGCTGTCTTTGTCCTCACTGACAAAGCTCAGCACATCGGTGGCGTAATCTTTACCACGAAATTGTAGATTGATTTTTTTTGCCGCGGCTTTTGGCAGAAACACCACCGTTAAGCTTTTGGATTTCACAGATAAAATACGCCGACGCTGTAGTTCTTTTTCTATCAGTACGAACCATTGATTGATAAATTTTCGCGGCAAACGATGCGAGGTTTTATTGATCAGCAGCAGATCGATCATCGCACAACCGTGAAGGGCATCACGGGTTCTTCATCCATTTTGCCGCCAGCGGATTTAGGATAATCGATGCGCTGATGATAGATGCCCAATAAAATTCTTGAAAAGGCAGCTTCAACCTTAGAAAGATCCTTCAAGGTCAAATTGCATTCGTCCAACTGCCCGTCAGAAAATTTCTTTTGAATGATATTACGGACAATATTTTGCAATCGTGAAGGAGTGGGATCATCCAAAGATCTAGCGGCGGCTTCAATACTGTCGGCCAACATACACAAAGCCGCTTCGCTGAATTGTGGTTTTGGCCCAGGGTAACGAAATTCTTCTTCAGCAATCTCACTGCCATCGCCTTTTGCATCCAAAGCCTTGTTGTAAAAAAAGGAAATCAGCGTGGTGCCATGATGTTGCAAAATTCCATCAATGATGGGTTTACCTAATTTGTAGGACATACCCAATTCTACACCATCTTTAACATGGGCAATCAGCAAGGTTTTACTCATAAACGGAGAAATATTATCATGGGCATTTTGCCCTGGTTTTTGATTTTCGATAAAATATTTAGCATGTTCCATTTTACCGATGTCATGATAGTAAGACATCACTTTACCTAGTAAAGGATTGGCGCCGATCTCTTCCGCCGCAGCCTCGACCATGCTTCCCACCATGACCGAATGATGGTAGGTGCCAGGGGCTTTGATCAGCATTTCTTTCAACAAGGGATGGTTTAGATTGCAAAGCTCTAGTAAACGAACATCGGTGGTGTAATTGAACATGGATTCTAATAAAGGCAAAAACATCATGGCCACCAAAGAACTTAAAATGCCGCCAACAAATGCAGCGACTCCATGAAAAAATAAATCCTTCAATAAACTGGAATGATCGGCTTTATTGATGACTATCAAAAACACAA
>JBMOJS010000048.1:0-15088 GCA_049315665.1 Pseudobdellovibrionaceae bacterium
TCAAATTCTTTCCAGCCCAAAATACTTTCTTCAACCAACACTTCAGAAGTGGGGCTTTCGTGCAAAGCATGAATAATCATGCGTTTGTAATCTTCAGGAGTATAAGCAATACCGCCGCCACCGCCGCCCAAGGTGTAGTTAGGACGAAGAATCAAGGGGAATCCCAATTTTTCAGCGGCCTGTTGACCTTGTTCAAAAGTGCGGACCATTTCACTGCGCGGATATTTGGCGCCCACTTTATCTAAGATAGCGCGAAAAAGTTCGCGGTCTTCCGCCGCTTTAATAACTTTGGGATCAGCCCCCAAAAGTTTTACGTGATATTTATCTAAGATTCCAGCAGCATGCAGTTCTAATGCTAAATTCAAAGCTGTTTGACCACCCAAAGTAGGAATCACCGCATCGGGTTTTTCTAAAGCAATGACTTTTTCTAAAAATTCAACTTTGAGTGGTTCAACGTAAACCCTGGTTGCAATTTCTGGATCGGTCATAATAGTAGCGGGGTTCGAATTCACCAACACCACTTCAAGGCCCAGCTTCATCAAAGCCTTGCAAGCTTGAGTGCCTGAATAATCAAACTCACAAGCTTGGCCAATAACGATGGGTCCAGAACCAATAATTAAAACTTTTTTTAAATCAGGATTCAAACCCACGATTACTCCTTGCCATACAATCGGCTGTCATTTGAATAGATCTGCTCTGCAGAAACATGGCGGTACTGTTCAAATTTGTAGCGCATACGAATTAATTTTAACAATAACACTTCAGGATCTAAATCTTGATCCTTGCGGTATTTTTTCACTTCACCCAAAATATATTTTTTTGCATTTTCGGGGTGAAAACAAAAGCCGCGGGCAAAAATATAAGAATCGCCATCAGGGATCAAGCGCACTTGAAAAAGCTCTTCTTGATTGAAGCCAAAAATCCATGGTGATTTTTTAACGATGATTTTTTTATTGGCTAATAAATCTTTGATATAAACATCTTCATTTTTAACTTTGATAAATTCAAAAATAGAATGCACATTATTTTTCAAAGTTTCTAGTTTAGCTGTTTCTTCACTGGAAAATCGCAATTCACGGATCGAAGGGTAAGCCTCTAACGGAGTTTTTCCGTAATTGCTCAATTCCCTAGAAAAAAAGTACCAAGCATAAAACTGCGACATACGGGATTCAAAATTTTCAGCGGTTTCATCCAATCCACCAGAAAAAGCAAAAAAGTCATTTTTGGCTTTTTGCAATTCATCTTTGAAATCATCTTTTACAAAATGCGCTAATATTTTTTCAATCAGTTTTTCATATTCATTCATATCACACTCTTCACAAAGTAAGAAAACAGCTCAGAAGCTTCATGGGGCCCAGGGCAGCTTTCTGGGTGAAACTGCACGCTGAATATTTTTTTACTCAGCTGCTGAATTCCAGCCACTGTCTGGTCATTCAAGTTGGTGTGGGTTACCAACACATCTTTAGGTAAAGTCGAGGCCTCGATCGCATAACCGTGGTTTTGACTGGTGATATAGATTTTATTCAAGACCTGATCTTTGATAGGGTGATTGCTGCCACGATGACCAAATTTCAATTTGTAAGTTTTAGCCCCCAAAGCCAGTCCTAAAATTTGATGGCCCATGCAGATACCAAAAATCGGCACCTGACCAATCAACTTTTGCACTGTGGCCGGGGCCACTTGCACTTGATCAGGGTCTCCAGGGCCATTGGTCAACATGACAAAATCAGGCTTTTGCGCCATCACATCTTCGGCAGAAGTTCGGCTGGGAAGAATCACCAGCTCTTTGCACTGCTGTTGCAGTTCGCGCAAAATATTTTCTTTACAACCAAAATCCAAAACCACAGCTTTGGGCCCTTGAGGGTTTTGCCCCTGACGTTTTTCAATAGCTGTTCTCGAGGTCAAAAACACCCAGTCTTTATCTTTCTCTTTACCTTTACTGATCACTGGCCCGGCCAAATCGCGGGCTTGGGCTTCATTTTCTGCTTGAACGGTGGCCCCCCACACAGTGCCGCCAGATCGCAGGCGCAAAGTCAAAGCCCTGGTGTCGATCTGTGACAACAAAGGCACATGATTTTCTAATAAGCGTTTTTGCCAGCTTAAATCCCGTTCAGAATTTTGTATTTGCAGGCAGATAAAGCCTTCGATCCAAATCTTTCGCGACTCCCACGTTTCGGAATCGGCACCGTAGTTGCCCTGTTGTGGAGCTGTCATTAATACAATTTGTGAAAAATACGAAGGATCGGTAGCCACTTCTTCATAACCAGAATGAGAGGTATTAAAAACCACCTCACCGGCCTTGGCCCGAAAAGGAATATCTTTATGTGTCGTCAGTGATCCCCAAAAAACTTCACCGGTTTCCAGAACCAGGGCGCCGCGGACGTGAGAGTACTCATTCACTGACATTACAAAATCTCCTTCTCATCTTAATGTGGCTGTTGCCCCGAAAGAACAAATTCCAGGATAGATTGACGGATCAATACACCACTTTGCACTTGTTGCAAAATCATTTGTCGTGGGTCTCGTAAAATATTTTGATGCAATTCCAAGCCCCAATTCACAGGGCCCGGATGCAGAATACGCAAAGGCGCTTTACTGGAAGGCAATAAAGCCAAACGTTCTGTTGAAATTTGAAAATTCTGAACATAGCTGTCTTTGGATAAAGCCTCTTTATCACTGTGGCGCTCAAACTGCACACGCAAGGCCATAGCATAATCCGCCCACAGCAAAGCTTCATTCAATTGGTCAAAACATTTATTGTCGGAATGAGCTGGTAAAAACTCTTTAGGGCCACAAAAAGCCACCTCGTAGCCCAGCTTCTGGGCCAACTGCTGATGTGATCCGGCGACTCGACTGTGGCGTACGTCACCGACAATCAATAATTTTTTGCTTTTTATTTTTTGCATCAGCGGAGTAAAAGTAAGGTCGTCTTTAGTCAAATCAGCCAAAATCGTCAGCACATCGCCCATAGCTTGAGTCGGGTGATGTTTGGTGCCCCAGCCGGCGTTGATCATCGGGCATTGCACTTGGTTTTGCTGGATGAACTGGCGCACATCTAAATCTTCGTTGCAACGAAGAATCATCACCGCAGGATCCATGGCCAAGATATTCAAAAGAGTGTCTTCTAAGGTCTCACCTTTATCTAAGCTGGTGGCCTGACGAATATCAAAAATCTGGGGATGAATTTGTAGCCGAGCCACCGCCGTTTCAAAACTTAAGCGGGTGCGGGTGCTGGATTCTAAAAAAACCAGGGCAGCGCTTTGCCCCAAGGCAAACCTCTGGGCTGATTTTTTATGTATTAAAAGATCATAAGACCTTTGCAAAATAGAAATCAGTTGAGCTTCGGTTTTGTCGGAAAAATCAATAAAGTGAGTGGGTTGTATGGGCATTCTGAAGACCTAACCTAGCGAAGCGAAACCTTAAGGTCAAATCATTCAATTTTTGTAAAAACTCTGTCCCATCGCACTGAAGGAATACGATTTCCTGCCCATTTCTTTTGCACATCTAAAGAAAGCCAGCGAAAAACGACCTTCCCCTGGATCATTTTCATTGGCACAGTGCCCCAGTAACGAGAATCATCACTGACATCACGGTTGTCACCAAGAACAAAAACCTCTTCCGGCGGAACAACAATGGGGCCGAAATTATAGTCCTGTTGGTTTTTTTTAACAATCACCGCATGACTGTGTTGCAACAGACTTTCTTGTAAAAGATCAAAACTTTCAGGATTAGGGTTGCTGTGGTTTTGGTTTTGCAAAAGCTTGTAGTGCGCTTTTTGGTTATTGATATAAAGTTGATTTTTGATGATTTGCACACGATCCCCAGGCAAAGCAATAATTCTTTTTATGTGGCTGATCTGTTGATTTTGCGGATATTGAAAAACCACAATATCCCCACGCTGAATATTTTTAAAATCATAGGCCAACTTAAAAGAAAAAACAAAGTCACCAGGCAATAGCGTAGGCTGCATCGATCCTGTGGGAATTTTGTAGGCCGCTAAAATAAAAATTCGAACCAACACGGACAGCACTAAAGCAAGAATAAAAGCTGAAAAATAATCTTTCCATTGGGACTGGTTCATCAGTTTTAATGATGCTGAATGATCGCCGCCGATGGCAACTGAATAACTACCGGATTTGCTTAAAAAATCGGGTCCAACGCATTTGTGAAGGATCACACAGATAACTCAGCTGAGGCAAAGTTTCTTCACAGGAATACCAAATCAGCCAAGCCTTACCTAAAATCAATTCAGATTTGACAGTGCCCCAGAACCTAGAATCATTGGACTGATCACGATTATCACCCATAAAAAAATAGGAGTCTTCAGGAACTTTAAAAGTAATCATTTCATTCTGCAGCAAAGTCTGCGGATAATAGCGCACCAAATGGGAGGGATGGCGATCTAGCAAGGCTTTGTCACCAACATCATGGCCCTGGATAGCCTCTAAAAAATATTTAAACCCATCATCAGTTTCGATTTTTTCTTGCTGTAAAAAATCATCAAGGGCCGCCACATAGTTTGACGGATGCCCATTGATTTTCAACTGACCACGGTAGTATTCAATTTCATCACCCGGTAAACCAATCAGTCTTTTGATATAAAAAATATCGGGAGTGGGCGGATAGCGAAACACCACCACATCGCCCCGTTGGGGTTTAGAATAGCGCAACAACCACTGTTGCGAAAAAGGCCAGTGCAGCCCGTAACGCCCCTTAAATACCAAAATATGATCATGAATCAGCAAAGTGGGAATCATGCTTCCTGAAGGAATCACAAAGGGCTCTAAAAAAGCCCAACGAAAAATAAGAATCAGAAATACCGGAAATAAAAATGTTCGAAGGGACTGACCCCAGCCAGCCTGCAGATTCATTTCACGCCGTGAAAAAACCGGGTCCAACGGGTGGTTAAAGGATTGCATAAAAAAGGCACCATAGGAATGGTCTCTTCACAGCTAAGCCACACAAACATGGCTTGCCCTAAAACATTTTTCTTGGGTAAAAACCCCCAAAATCTAGAATCACTGGAATTATTGCGATTGTCCCCCATCACAAATAAATGATCTTCGGGGACAACCACTGGGCCAAAGCTTTCATACAGATCGCCTTTACGCACCAAAATACTGTGCGGCACAGTTCCTAGATCTTCAGTAAAGTGAGTGTAGTTATCCTTGCTGTCGCGATATAAATCCTGGCCACGATTGAAGTCCACATCGCGCAGCCAAGCAAAATCTTCCGGTGTAGCTGGAACTTTTTTCTCCATCACTTTATCATTGACGTACAAAGTGCCATTTTCATAATAAATCTTATCCCCAGATTCTCCGACGACCCTTTTGATAAAGAAGGTGCTCATATCTTTGGGGAACTTAAACACGATCACTTCGCCCCGTTGGGGTTCACGAAATTTAACCAACCACTGTTCACTGAACGGCACACGCAAACCATAAGTGAATTTATTGACAAAGATATGATCATGAATCAACAGCGAAGGCAGCATTGATCCTGATGGGATGACATAGGCTTCTAAAAAGGCCCAACGGATAGATAGGGCCACAAAAATCGCCATGGCAATAGAGCCCCAGCCCTCACTCCAGAATTTTTTATTTTTAATGTCCCATCCATTGTATGACATAAATGATCCTAACTTTGTTTTTACAAGCTTAATCTTGCACTTTTAAAATCGCCAAAAAAGCTTCCTGCGGAAGTTCCACAGAACCAATTTGTTTCATTCTTTTTTTGCCCTCTTTTTGACGCTCTAAAAGTTTACGTTTACGAGAGATGTCACCACCATAACATTTAGCAGTCACGTCTTTTCTTAACGCTCCTAAGGTTTCACGAGCAATAATTTTAGCACCAATAGCGGCTTGAATTGCCACTTGGTATTGCTGCCGCGGAATCAGCTCTTTCATTTTTTCGGTCAGCATTCGTCCACGAGTCACAGCCTTGGATTTATGCACAATCAAAGACAAAGCATCCACAGGCTCGCCATTGATCAAAATATCCATCTTAGATAACTCTGATTCTTCAAAATCCATAAATTCATATTCTAAAGAGGCATAACCTTTTGAAATGGATTTAAGGCGATCATAAAAGTCCATCACCATTTCATTCATGGGAAGCTTGTATTCAATGATCACTTTTGTGGCATTGACATAATCCATCTTCAGTTGAATGCCGCGCTTGTCTTCACACAGTTTTAAAATACCGCCGATAAATTCCGTGGGAGTATGCACTGTGATTTTAACACAGGGCTCTTCCATTTTTGCAATTTTAGTTTCTGGTGGCATATGCGATGGGTTTTCTAACATCAGCTGTACGCCATCAGTCAAAGTGATGCGATAAACCACCGTAGGGGCTGTGGTGATCAGATTTAAATTGAATTCGCGCTCTAGACGTTCTTGTACAATTTCCATATGCAAAAGACCCAAAAATCCACAGCGATAGCCAAAGCCCAAGGCGGCGGATTTTTCAACTTCAAAGGTCAGTGAGGAGTCATTCAAACACAATTTGTCTAGTGCATCTTTTAAATTTTCATATTCCGAAGCCACCACCGGAAAGATCCCGGCAAACACCATGGGTTTGATTTTTTGAAAACCCGGCAAAGCCACGGTCGCAGGATTTTTAGCGGCAGTGACTGTGTCACCCACTTTGACATCGCGAATATCTTTGATGCCGCAAATAATAAAGCCCACTTCGCCGGCCACCAGCTCTGGCACAAAAACCGGAAAGGGAGTAAATTTACCCATGCGCAAAACTTCATAATCACGATCAGTGACCATAAATTTTACGCGATCGCCTTTTTTAATAATCCCGTCTATTTGTCGCACCAAAACAACCACGCCTTGATAAGCATCAAACCAAGAATCAAAAATCAGCGCCCGGCTAACAATATCGCGATTGGCTTTGGGGGGCGGAATTTTTTTAACAATGGCTTCTAGAATATCACGAATACCAATGCGTTCTTTAGCAGAAGCATGGATGATTTCAGAGCAATCTAATCCAACCACATCTTCAATCTGTTTACGAACGCCTTCAGGATCTGCTGATGGTAAATCAATTTTGTTTAGAACAGGAACGATCTCTAAGTTGTTTTCCATAGCCAAATAAACATTGGCCAGGGTTTGTGCTTCGACGCCTTGGGCGGCGTCTACGACCAGAATAGCCCCTTCGCAGGCGGCCAAAGAGCGCGAAACTTCGTAAGAAAAATCCACATGCCCGGGGGTATCAATCAAGTTGATTTGATAGGTATGACCATCTAAGGCGGGATAGTTTAGACATACGGTTTGCGCTTTGATGGTGATACCACGTTCGCGCTCAAGCTCCATATTATCTAAAAACTGTTCTTTGTGTTCGCGATCAGACAAGGCGCCAGTTTCACGCAAAAGACCATCAGCTAAGGTGGATTTGCCATGATCGATATGGGCAATAATGGCAAAATTCCGGATATATTTAGAATCAATCATTCATCAATTACTGCACTAATTTTTTCAGCTCTTCAATCTTATTTGTTTTTTCCCAAGTAAAAGAGTCTTCATTGCGGCCAAAATGTCCATAAGCAGCCGTGGATGAATAAATAGGACGCAATAAATCCAAATCCTTAATGATGCGTGCCGGACGCAGATCCCAAATTTGGCGAACCGCTTTTTCTAAAGCTTCTGGGGATACTTTGCCTGTGCCATAGTCATTGATATTGATACTGACAGGTTCAGCCACACCAATGGCATAGGCCACTTGCACCAAACACTTTTCTGCCAACCCCGCAGCCACAATATTTTTAGCCACGTGTCGCGCAGCATAAGCAGCAGAACGATCCACTTTAGAAGGATCTTTACCAGAAAATGCTCCACCACCATGGGCGCCATGGCCGCCGTAAGTATCAACAATGATTTTTCTGCCAGTTAAACCAGCATCCCCCATGGGGCCACCTGTGACAAAACGACCGGTGGGATTGATAAAATATTTGGTTTTAGCATCCAACCATTGGGCAGGAACTGATTTTTTAATCAGTTCTTCAATGACAAATTCTTTGATGGTGGATTGCGACACCACTTCATCATGCTGGGTCGAAATCACAATGGCATCAATACGCCGAGCAATCCCGCCTTCATACTGAACAGTGACCTGAGATTTAGCATCCGGGCGCAGCCAATTGACTTTTTCTTTTTTACGAAGTCCTGCCAAATCACGAACCAATTGATGAGAAATACCTAAAGACAAAGGCATCAATTCTGGGGTTTCATTTACAGCATAACCAAACATCAAGCCTTGGTCGCCAGCCCCTTGTTCATCACTTAAGGTTTGTTTCACACCTTGACTGATGTCCGCGGACTGCTGCCCTACAGACACCACCACGGCACAGGTTTTATAATCAAAGCCTTTGCGAGAATCATCATAACCAATGCGCTGAATGGCCTGCCTAGCCACATCGGCAAAATTCACTTTGGCAGATGTGGTGATTTCACCAGCCACCACCACCAAACCTGTGGTCAGTAAAGTTTCACAGGCCACGCGACCAAAAGGATCTTGAGCAAGAATGGCATCTAAAACGCCATCAGAAATTTGATCGGCCATTTTATCAGGATGACCTTCAGAAACAGACTCACTGGTGAAAAAATAATTTTTTAGGTGAGAAGAAGAGCTCAAGTTAGACCCTTTCGGTTAAAATTTGGTAAATGAACCAAAAGCTAACAAAGGGCCCATGCGGGGGTCAATCACTAACCCCCTACGTTATTTATTTTAAGCGGCCTTACGATAACTGATATTGTACTCTAGCTGATCATTCAGATGTTGCATTTGGCCCTCATCAGACAATTCAAATTTTTTATGATTTTGCACTCGTTTGCGTAATTTTAAAAATTGCTTTTCTAGCTTCTGAACCACTTCGTCTACAGCAGAATAAATATTTGAATGCAAAGCCGTGGCTTTAAAATATTTTTGGGTGGTATTGATAGACACTTCAACCACAAACTGACCTTTTTGTTTTTTATAAGTGACGTGGCCCTGACCATCTTTCAATAAAAATCTTTCGACATCTTGCAATCGATCGCTAACAAATCCCACAAGTGAGTCCGAATGATCTAGATGTCTAAAAGTGTGCTGAAGTTTCATGAAACGTCCTTTCCGGTAGAGGGCTTTTGCGGCCCTAGGTAGTGAGCAAGCTTGGGCTTACGAAGCTTCCCAAACTCACTTAGTACTCATCGGAAAGAAACTGGACCAAAGTAGGTGTGTGATGATTATTTCACTGAATTGTTCAAATTCGGCCGTCCCAATGTGAGATAAAAAACCAAATTGCGACGGCTATGCTTCAAAGCGGGATGGCCTTTATTCCACCTTAGGCGGAGCAGTCAATTCATGGTTAGAAGCATTGTTTTCTAACCCAATTGCCACTTGGAAAATATAATTATTTCGATAGTAATCCCTAAAGGCACAAATCCTTTGATCATGATTCTCGCTCATATTTTCTTTTTTATCATTTTTAATAAGGTCATAAGCCATTTCTAAATGATTCATTTCTTCTTTAGTCATTTCTGATTTAAACGAATCAAAAATACTAGGTAAAATAACGCCTCTACATAAATCTTCAAACCTTTTCCAGTCATTAAAAGCCAAAGACTGGATACAAGACTGTGCATAAATATAATAGCCAGCCCTAAATGTAGTGTCTGGACTGCTTGATTCTTTAGCCCAACCAGGACGGTCAGCACTATAACGATCACTGTGCCAAATTGCATTGAACTGACGCCATATAAAAGAAATGGGATCCACTGTCTTTAAGGTATTTTTTAAAGCATTGATCATCTTCCAATCATCCGGACGATTTTTAGGCAACCAGGTACTATCATCAATCAGTCTTTGCCTTGCATCCATATATATATTGTTTTTAGTCGGCTGTATATTTTGCGCCACCAAACGGATTTGCGCCGTAGATCTAACTAAATGATCGCTAAATACATCCTCAATAGCCTCAAGATTTGTTAATGAAAGATTGGATGCATTCAACAAATCAGACTGCAGTTGTTGCCACGGTTTACCTAATAAATTGGTCATATTAGTGGCAATATTTTCACCCATTATAAACAATAGCTTTTTTTGATAGTCACTAAAATCAACACCGCTGTCTAACATCATTTGATAATCCATAGTCACAATTTTTTGCAATCGGTCTTGTAAAAAGCCCGTCAATGATTGCTGAACATTGAACATTGTATACAAATCGGTTATCGCAGACTGGGATTGCTTTTTTAGATTGTCCAAATCATTCGTGACGTAACTTGATTTTTTAAATTGGTAAAGCTTGTTCAAAACTTGATTGATACGAATTCGTGTATCTTTACTTAATAGAATAGATGACTTTTCATATTTTATTTTTTTGGAACGCGCTTCAAAATCTTCTAAATACTTGCTGACAGCCATAAGACTGTCATAAACAGTCGGTCTTCCAATAAAAACCTGCTCTACTAAAGCCGTTTGGTCAGGTAAAAACCAAGTGCTATAGTAAATATTAAATGCGACTTCGCCAAGGTTTAAAATTTTATTTAAATTTTCATCCACTTTTTGCATCAGAACCTCTGGATCATGCAGAAAAGAGTACTCCCCTGTCGCAGAGGCAGCGCCGAGCATCAGCCATTTTTCATAGCTCATTGAACTGGCACTTTCTGATTTACACAAACGAATATTATAAACCTGACAAGGCCATTGCTCTTTGGGTAAACCAAGCAATTCAAAAGGCAGATCTGTTTCTGGAATATAGGTCTCAAAAAAGTTTTTGTTTGTGGCGCTTTCGCTACCAAATCCACGATCAGAACTAGCCAATGCACCAGCTAAAGACGTAATTGTTTTTACGGCCTCTGTTCTTTTAGAAAGTAAACTGTCCTGAGAGTTCACGTTCTTCTGCCCTTGCCCTATTATGCCAAGCAAAGTCAATCGCGCTTTAATAAATTTCGATCTTTCGATCTCGACATCTTCTTTTTGTCGGCTTTCATAAATTGTGGTTGGATTATTACCCATCAATACTTTTTGCACATATTTTGTGACATTGGGGATATGTTGGTTCAATACATACAATCCAGAAAAGGGGTTAGTAAAAACATTGCGAATTTCCATCGGGGTCTTAGGGACCGCGACATCAGGTGCAACTATTTTTTGTTGACCAACTTTGGCTTTCAAACTTTCTACATTCATCATTAGCATTTCGATATTGTCTTTAATTGTGCAATAGGATTCAGAAGTGACTTCTAGCAAACAGCGCACAGAGTTTGAAAACTGCGCGTTACCTAACTTACGCAAAACCTTGTTGTAACGTTCTGAACGTATAAGTTTTGTTACAGATGCAACAGCTTGAGCAATACTAGCCCCGTTGGCGTTATCCCCCCCTGCTGCAAAAGAAGATATAGAATAAACTAGACCAGAAAGCAGAACCCCTGCCTGCTCACCAGGTATGGCACACTTCTGATTGTTCTCTATGGCCGAAGCTAAATGACTTAAACCATCCAAACCCGATTTTGAGGCGTTAAAGGCCTTTTGATACGAACTTTGCTGGGCCCCTTTTTCAGATAAAGAAGATAAAATAGGATTATTTGCCGCTTGTAGATCCGCTGATTTTGTAATCATGGCATTAGCGATAGTGGATTGCTTAAAAGGGGTGTTTTTAAGAACACCACCAAGACCAGATACTTCAGCCGCAAGTTCAGAAAAACTTGCACTGCCAGGGTTATTATTTAAAGCTGGATTGTTTTTAATTTCAGAAAGATAGCTCAAGGTTTTATTAATTAAATCAGTACAGTCTGGGTTATCACGTAAGTTTTCAATGACATTTTTTATCACTTCTGATTGCGCCAACACCGACTGAGTCCAAGAACCTTGTGATTGGCAAGCCCCACCAAAAGAATAGGCGGATTGAAAAGCCATAGCCTTTGCACAGCCAATAAAAAAAATGATGGCCACAACTTTTGAATATATTAAGCCCATATAAAAAGCTTTGGCTGTTTTATTTTCTACCACAAACGCTCCTCAAGAAAATATTTTTAGAACTTCCTGAACAGGACTATGCGAAGTTGATGCCAGCTAGAAAACCAACCATTTGGATTTAAGACTTTGAACTGTCGAAAGTTTTTACAGTTTTGACAAAAGTTGTTTTACATTGAGACGTAGATCTTCCAAAGACTGATCATTATAAACGACAAATTGAGCTGCTTTGATTTTTTCTGACAAAGGCTTTTGTGCACTTAAACGGGCTTGAATATGCTTTTCATCCCAAGCATTTCTTTGCTGCATTCTTTGTTTTTGCAAGGCCTCAGAACTGGCCACCACAATCACCGCATCAAATTGGTCTTGCATGTTTTTTTCAAACAGCAAAGGCACATCATAGATCACTCTTTTTTCGCCCTGCTCTGAATATTGTTTTTTCAGGTCTGCCACTTGTTTTTGAATCCGAGGGTGAAGAATGGATTCCAGTCGACGAAGGTCCTGGGGGTGGGTAAAAACATGCTGCCCTAGCTTTGCACGATCCAGCGAACCGTCGGGCAAAATAAATTCTGTCCCAAAGTGAGTAGCGATTTCTTGCAAGCCTGGACTTCCCTTAGCGGTGATATCTTTTGCAAGCTGATCTGCATCTAAAACGACTACACCAAGGTCCCGTAGAATTTGCGCCACTGTACTTTTTCCGGTGGCAAGACCACCAGTCAACCCTATCCACTTCATAACTACAGATGATGGCTCACTTCTAAGCCCGGGTCCAGTCAAGAATTGCCCTTCAAAGCCGATAGGTGCAAGAAGGAGAACTTGATTTAAATGTCTCAATCTTTTGAGCAATTTGGAAAATATATTCTATTAGAAAAAATTGCTAGTGGTGGCATGGCCGAAGTTTATTTAGCCAAATCCAGGGGCGCCAATGGTGTTAATAAATTTGTCGCCATCAAAAGAATTCTTCCGCAATATTCAGACAATCCTGAATTTATTGAAATGTTCAAAGAAGAAGCAAAAATTGCAGTCAACTTATCCAATAGCAACGTGGTTTCCATTTTTGAATTTGGTATTGAAAAAAAGCAATTCTTTTTGGTGATGGAGTTTGTTGAAGGCCGCAACTTAAGACAGATTTTAAATGATCTAAAAAAATCCAATGTTTATTTTTCTTTAGAGCAAATCATTTATATTATCAAAGAAGCCGCGGCGGGCTTAGACCACGCCCACCGCTGCATTAATACTAGCACGGGCAAACCTTTAAATATCACCCACCGTGATATGAGTCCGCAAAATATTATGCTCAGTTTTGAAAGTGATGTGAAGGTCATCGACTTTGGCATCGCCAAAGCAGAATCAAAAGTCGATTCAACCAAAGCCGGCACCCTCAAAGGCAAATTCAGTTATATGAGCCCCGAACAGGCCGAAGGTGAAAATGTAGATTCTAAAACTGATATTTTTTCTTTAGGTATAGTTTTGTGGGAACTTTTAGCCAACGATAGATTATTCACTTCAAACAGCGAAGCCGGCATTTTGCGCAAAATCAAAGAAGGCCAAATTCCGAACATTCGTAAGCTCAATCCTTCCGTTCAACCGGATTTAGAAAAAATTGTCCACAAAGCATTGGCTAAAGATAAAAGTCTTCGCTACCAATCAGCGGCGGCCTTGCACCGGGACCTGAATCGCTTTTTAAACACCCAGTATCCCGAGTTTTCTCCCCAGGATTTTAGTATTTTTTTAAAAAATACCTTTTCCGATTTCTATTTGAATCAGAAAAAGAAACTGATGGAGTATTCACGTCTGCAATTTGATCGACCTGAAGATAAACACACAGAAACCGCGTCCTACACCCAAAGTCGCGAAAAAGATCAGACCCAATTAGAATCAGCTATTTCTACAACCGAAAGTGACTTTTTACATAGCGATATCGAAAGACAGCAAAACAATGGGTCGCCCTCAGCCCCAAACCTGCCGCCTAAAAACGCCCCTCCTAATTCTCTTGCGGCAACACCGGTGTTTAATAAATATAAAATGGAAAACAACCCACGGCCCAGACATGCCACTATAAAAAACTACAGTGACAAAAATGAAGCTTTTATTGCTTATGGGCTGCGTGGATTGATGGTTTTATGCTTGTTGGTAGGGACTTGGTTTATGTATCAAAAATATATTGCCGTCTTACCTTGGAAACAGTGGGCTACAAATTGGACTTATATTGCAAAACAAATGCTAAAGTCGAACAAAGTCAGCACCGCCCCATCCGTCGCTGGCGAAGTCAATCAGTCTTCAAAATCTTCTTCTGTATTAAGAATTCACAGCCGTCCCACGGGTGCAAAAATCATCATCGAAGGTGATCCCCAAGTTTATTTTACCCCTAAATCTTTCACTGTAGAGATGTTTAAAAAGTTTTCTTTTGTCTTAGAAAAAGATGGCTATTTGAATTACCCCGTGCAACTGACGCCTAGCGAAGTTACGATTTCAAAAGAATACACGTTGTCGTCTGCCGCCCAATCAGGATATCTATACATTACTGTTGATGGCGGAACATCAACCTATGTAGAGGTGAATGGCGTGCGACTGAACAGCAATGATTTAGAAATGAACTACCCCGTGCCTGCAGGACAAACCATTGTGGTCAAAGCACGCAATCCGGTTTTTAAACTTTTTGCGCAAAAGGAAGTCAAATTGAAAGCCAATCAGCGCTTGCAGGTTCATTTGGTTTTAAGTCCCGAATCCAGGGACCCTTCGAATTCAAATTAGGAAACAGACACTTATGAACTCAACTTTGTTTAATCATCTGGGCGAATGTATATTGGCTATGCCCCAAAGGTCGCTGGCAATAAACTCTTCCATCGCTGCCACCTTCAAACAGCAGGATGCTTGGGTTGAAAAATCTTGGAATGACTACTATTTAGATATTCAAAGTGCGGGCGGTGCTTTGCTAAAACTCAATCTACAACTGGGCGATCGTGTGGCGATTATGTGCAACACCCGCTATGAATGGTCGGTTTTGGATTTGGCTATCTTAGGTCTACAAGGCGTAACTGTTCCCATTTACCCTAATAATACAGCCCAAGAAGTGGAATTTATTTTAAATCATTCTGAAAGCAGTATCCTGTTTATAGAAAATAAA
>JBMOJS010000276.1:0-3349 GCA_049315665.1 Pseudobdellovibrionaceae bacterium
AAATAGATATTTTTTTGTATTGCGAATCTACTATTTGAAAAAATTTGCTGTAAAAATAAATCATCATGGTCTTATTTTACATCGATCATGCATTCCTAGCAATCGACTGACTGGGCTTAAGAACGGCTTATTGGCACAATCTAAACTTAATTTAAACATTGAACTTTAGAACATTCATCTTCCTATTCGGGTTTAATACATCTAACGAATTGCCGGTTTAGACTTAGGACCAGTCTGGAAAATTCTTTCAAAAAAGCCAGGCTTATTGGCTTCTTTGATAATTCCTGTGGGCTTTACACCTTGGTAATTGCGTACGGCGTTCGTGTATTTTTCGCAACTCTCTTTGGTATTTTTAGGTGGGCAGCACAGTGACGCCAATTTTGCAATATTTGCTATCAGTTTTAAAGATCTTAGTGTTTCCATGCTGGTTTTATAGATTTCTTGATCCAGATGAATAGCCTTTTGTTCAAAGTCTTTATCTATCAACATCTCTTCCTCATGACCATAATCATCAAAAATTTTTAATTTTATGGAATCATTTTCTGTTGTTTTAAAACTGAAATAATTGATGGCCTGATTTTCTTCATTGGATTTAAAAGGTATGGTGACTTCACCATTTTGAACCACAATATCTTGACCATTATTTAAGGGTAGAAGCTGTTGGTTTCTGGGCAAACATTTCGGCTGATCCAACTTGATGGCGCCGCTTTCAACAATTTTATAAATATTGTACTTTAAGTCTTCATTTGCATTTTTACATTCATTTTGAAATGCTCCGAGTTGCTTCGCTGCCAAACAACCCGCTGCTGAAGCTGCGCCGATTTCATAAGCCTGCTGAGCAATCAATACCATCCATAAACGGGCTTTCAAAACTTTACCGCCGGCCCACTTGGCGGCACCCCCAGCGCTGATGGCGTTGGCTTTTTGTAACAACAAACTTTGCAATAAGGATTCTTTGGGTTGTAAAGCTTTATTCAGATTGTCCCATTGAATTTGCAAATCCAGTTTTGGATTTAAATGAAGACTTTTACCATCAATAATATAACGCCCTTTTTGAATATCGACAAAATGAATTTCAGATTTTTCTTTACCGACATAAATTATCACTTCCGTTTCAGATATAAATTCCAATTTAAATTGAGAGGTATCTACACTGCCTTTGCCTGCCGCTTGACTATATAATTCAATGAAAAATTCTTTCTTCTTTTGCGGCAGCAAATTTAGCAAATTATTGAAAAAATCCTTTTCTGCGGGGGCTTTTTCATAGATTTGTTTTATGGTTTTAACAATCACTTTGTCTTGCACATAGGGAAGCTGAACCGTAGCCCAAGCCCACTGGGGAAATAAAAAACATAAGGTCCATAAATTTATGTGCCAAAAAGTTTTAACATGCATCTTATTAATTTCTCAGAAGTTCACCTTAGAGTACAGCCTGGGCCCTTGGATTACCTACATAAGTCCTGTGGTTTAGCCGACCCAGCGTATTCGGCAAATACAAAGACCAATGCATCGACTCTACTTATAAAAGACCCTTCAAATCCGAAGATACCAAAATTCAATCGATCAATGAAGAATTTGGTCAAAAAATATTTACTAGCCGCAGCAATGATTTTTTTCAATATTGGCTAAACAAGACTGTTGGCGATGCTGTTCAAAAAAATTTGTTGGATCAAAATTATCAACACGACTTATTCTAACCTATTAAAATCAATTCCATTTATTTAAAAACGTTAGTCTTTTTTAAACAAATAGTTTCTACTTTAAACTGTTTGTTTAAAACTGGACTACTTCGTATTTATTTTTTTACATATATTCAAACCGGAATGTAATAAAAATTAACAAAAGGAATTTTGTGAGCCTATCTATTAAAAAAATCTATGCAGAAGAAATCAACAAAACAAAAATTTTAGATTTAAACTGGGAAGATCCGCAAGTTTATGCAGAGTGGCTGGCGCAAACTTTTCACTATGCCTGCTACAGCACTCGTATCATTGGGCTGGCCGGATGTTTATTTGATTATAGTCGTGATGATTTGCATTTAAAATTTCTAGAGCATGCTAAAGAAGAAAAAAATCATGAAAAAGTCTTGATTGTGGATTTAAAGAATCTAGGGCTATCACTCAATCAATTTGAACCTAGCCAAAGTGCAAAAATTCTATTTCAAAATCAATACTATTGGATACAAAATGTGAATCCTGTTTCTGTTTACGGGTATTTTTTATATCTAGAGGGTTTGGCTGTGGAATTTGGTCCACAGATTTATGCCAGGATTCAAAAGGCCCATCCAGAAAATGCGGTTCGATATTTAAAAGTGCATGTGGAAGAAGATCCCGGACACTTGGATGGACACTATGAATTTATTAATAAACTAAGCCACACAGAACAAAAACAAATTGAAGAAAATTTAATTCAGGCCTCATTTTTATACAGAAGCATGCTGAGTGAAATTGTACAATTGTCTGCCATCAAAAAATCAGGTGGAAGAAAATTATTTTCAGAACAAGCGGCTTAGATAAAGAAGGATATAATATGTATCATGATTTTTCTTACCATATCTTATCAGCCAGAAGTGCCTTTCATCCCGAAGAGACTTATTTTAGAAACTCCATTTACCAGGGTTGGTACAGTTTGTGGTCTAAAGTGTATGCGGAGGCCAACTCTGGATATGAATTGGCCTCTGATGAATTTGCAAGACAAGACTTGGCCACAGCCATTTTGTACAAAGGTCAAGTGGCCGCCGTACATCTTTATAGTTTTTTTCACCTTGATAGCGAGTCTGACACACGCACAAAATATTTTCATTTTTTTTCTGATAATTATTTAAATCAATTGCGTTCAAAAAATGTCAACACTGTGATGTCTATGGAGTTTTTGACAGTATTGCCTGAATTTAGAAAATCCAAAATTGGATTTTCTTTAGGGTCGGTAATTGCCCAAATGGGTTCGTATATTTTTTCAGAAGTCAATGTCGATGCTATTATAGCCCCTGCTAGAAATGATATTGGTGTGAATCAAATGGCCTATGATTTGGGATTCAGTTGTATTGAAAAAGAGACCGAACAACGAGGCTTTGTTTGTGATATGATTGCTTGCTTTCAAGGCCGGCAAAAAAAATCCAGTTTATCGGATGTCTCATCGATTGCTGATTTTTTATGGAATCATAAAACTGTATATCCTTCTGCAGGAAAATTAATAACTCCTGAATATCCTCAGCCTTTAGAATTGGCGGCTTGATATTTATGCGTCAGATGTATGCGCCACCTTTAGAAAGTAAACAATTAATTAAAAGCTTATCTAAAGAAAGCTTTTTACGGCAATTCAGTTATTTTTTATTCAATTTGTTTTGGAT
>JBMOJS010000277.1:0-3344 GCA_049315665.1 Pseudobdellovibrionaceae bacterium
ACACCTTCACGACCCACTTTTTCCATAGCATCAGCTAACATTTGACCGATTTCTTTATCATTGTTTGCAGAAATAGCGCCCACTTGAGCCACTTCATTAGAGCCTTTCACTGGCTTTGCTAAAGCTTTCAACTCTTCAACGATAATAGCTACGGCTTTATCGATACCGCGTTTGATAGACATAGGATTGTGTCCAGCAGTAACAATTTTAGCACCTTCACGATAAATGGCTTGAGCCAAAACGGTAGCAGTCGTTGTTCCATCACCAGCTTCATCATTGGTTTTTGAAGCCACTTCTTTAACCATTTGTGCGCCCATATTTTCAAACTTGTTTTCAAGTTCGATTTCTTTAGCAACAGTCACACCGTCTTTAGTGATCAAAGGTGAACCGAAAGATTTTTCGATAACAACATTACGACCTTTTGGTCCAAGAGTTACTTTAACTGCATTGGCCAATACGTTCACACCTTTTAGAATGTGAGCGCGAGCATCTTCTGAAAATCTTAATTCTTTACTCATATTTTTCTCCGTTTAATTTATTAATTATAAAATTGAATGCTTAGTTAAATACGCCCAAGATATCTTCTTCGCGCATCATTAGGAACTCTTGACCTTCCAATTTAAGTTCTGTTCCTGCATATTTACTGAAAAGAACTTTGTCGCCAGCTTTAACTTCCAAAGGCAAAATTTTGCCATCTTCAGTAACACGGCCTTTGCCAGTGGCTACAATTTCACCTTTTTGTGGTTTTTCTTTAGCTGTATCAGGGATAAACAACCCACCTGCCGTTTTTTCTTCTTCAGCTGTTCTTTTTACCAAAATACGATCGTGCAAGGGTCTCACACCCAAACTAGACTTAGACATATTCGCCTCCTCTTAAAATTAAATATAATGTCTATAACAACGAAAGCTAATATGAAGCCGTAATATTCGAAGTCAAGGGCAGCAGTTTAAAAAAGCTGGCGTCATTTTTTATTGCAACGCAATATCACTTTAGGTTGGTGGCCTGAATTTTATTTTCAACGGAAGGGGTCCCAATGGATTTGTCAGGGGTGAAAAGGGCATTGGCATAAACTGTCATAAGCTCTGCAACTTCCTCTACAGAAAGCTGAGCCGAGGCTTCACGAATAGCCTTTTTTTGATCAGGAATTTTGGCTAAATAACCCACCACATAGTCAGTAATAGTCAATTCTGTGGCCCAGTCATAAGCCTCTTTGGCCTCTGCTTGTTGCAAGGGGCTTAAGGTTTTCTTTTGACTGTTATCATACTTTTTGTTTGCTGCTTGGATTTTTTCGTTCTTCCAATCTTTAAAGCTTTGCACCGAATAACTGCTTATCAAAGCCGGCGCTGTTCTTATAGGCAATGAAGCTTTGTAATGTATAGGGACCACATTTAAAGACGTTGAAACCTTTGCGAAAACGACTGAATTTACCAGCAGCATTGCAGCCACGATCATTGTTTTTATCGACATACTTCCTCACAAACGAACAATATTAGAGTGTCTGAAAATGTCCTTTCAATTTGCATACCGTGTTAAAAGAAATATAAGTGACTTTAAGTGCTTAAGTTTTTTACACAGGGCCGCAAAGTTTGTTATTGTAAATTATATATGATGCACGTTACATCAAAGTGGGCCGGGTCCCATGCAACAAGTCCTGTTACGAATCCGCCAGGTTCGGAAGAAAGCAACGGCAATAATAAGGTTGTGTGATGTGGGGTGCCTGGCCTCTTTATTTTAAGTCCTTTGGAAGGTGTCTTTTTGTCTTATCAGGTGATAGCACGCAAATGGCGTCCCCAATCTTTTCAAGAACTTGTTGGGCAGTCCCATGTCTCTCAAACTTTATTGAATGCCCTACGTAAAGATCGCCTGCACCATGCCTTGCTATTCACCGGCACTCGGGGAACTGGCAAAACCTCTACAGCCCGTATTTTAGCCAAAGCCTTACGTTGCCAGCAGGCCATAGACTTTGCTCCCTGCCAAACCTGCTCTTCATGCACTGAAATCACTGAAGGCCGCAGTGTGGATGTGATTGAAATCGATGGGGCCTCCAACAACGGTGTGGATGCCATTCGCGAGTTGCGGGAAACCGTGATTTTTATGCCTTCTTCAGGGCGCTACAAGATTTACATCATTGATGAAGTTCACATGCTTTCAACCAGTGCCTTCAATGCCTTATTAAAAACTCTAGAAGAACCGCCCGCCCATGTGGTATTTATCATGGCCACCACGGACGCCCATAAAATCCCGGCCACCATACTTTCACGCTGCCAAAGATATGATTTCCGTCGCATTCCTACGCGCGAAATTGTCGAACAGTTGCAACGCATCTGCCAGTCCGAAAATATCAATGCTGAAGACAAAGCTCTGTGGCTTTTAGCCAAAAATGGTGATGGATCCATGCGCGACACCTTGAGCTTGCTAGAACAAGCCATGAGCTTCACCAACGGTGCATTTTCTTTGCAAGAAGTGGCCGACTTGATGGGGCTGACGGATCGCACTTTGTTGAAAAATATTTTGTCTGCCCTGTTGACCCAGAATTCAACTTTATTGATGGATGGTCTTAAGAAATTATACTCCTCAGGCACTGAGCCGATTTTGTTTTTTAAAGAACTTATAGAGTACATTCGTCACACATTAATGACTTTTTTGACCACCTCGACCATTGAGCTTTCAGCTTTGGTGGAAGCTTCTGAGTCTGAACTGCAGGACTTCATTCAACTGCAATCACTGACTAGCGAAACTGATTTACACCTACTTTTTGATATGGCCCTGAAGGGCAGTCAGGATATGGCCAGGGCCCAGGATCCACGCTTGGTGTTGGATGTTTTGCTGCTTAGAATGCTGTCGGCCCCTCGTCGTCGCCAAATTGCAGACTTACTGGCATCAGCCTTACCGAATACCAAAACTTTATCTGATACGGCTTCGCCCGCTTCCGCTCCACCTACTGTAGAAAAAAAAAAGCTTTTAGCGGATGAGGACTTATCTCCTATTGAAAAATGGGTGAAGTTTATAAATCAAGTGCGTCAGCAAGACGCCTTGTTTGCTGCTAAATTAGATAATCTTTTGTTTTTAAAAGAAGAAAACTTTTGTTTGTATTTTGCTGTGCCACAAAATTTAGTTTTTTTAAAAGAGCAAATGAAGGATTCGGAAAATCGCAAAAAACTGCAAGCTTATATTGATTCACAATGGGGCCAGGGCTATGCTTTTGAAGTGATCGCCCCTACTGTTGAAAACAAAGGTGAGTCCGCGCAAAACTTGATGGTAAAAAAGCAGGCTGATGATAAAAGTAAACTGCAGGAGGCTGTAGAAAATCACCCTCTTGTACAAAAAGCAAAAAGCGTTTTTA
>JBMOJS010000278.1:0-3334 GCA_049315665.1 Pseudobdellovibrionaceae bacterium
AAAGTTGCGTAACCAGATCCTAGTTCAGGGACATTTATCTATGAGTCAATACGGTAAGGCACAGCTGCCGGGGCCGTCACTCAGTTTGGAAAAACTATTGGCTTGCTCTTCATTTTTAAAATGAAAATTAGGGGCGCATTGGTAAACATTTTTCCAACCAGTGTGTGGGCTGGTCAGCATACACTTAAGCACGTCTTCTTTACCAAAATGGGCGTAGATATAATAAACCAATTGAAAGGATTGATTATAAAAGTGTTCGATTTGATCGCCTTTGCTAAATAGGGCTTGGGGATCATCACCATTCATGGCGATCATTTTTATAGTTTTGTCCAAACTCCCCGTGTGACTGTCATTCCATCCAGAGGCTGTATAGACCTGCACTTCGGCCAAGCCTTCATTCAGCCAAGACACTTCATTGGGGTTGAATTGCGTCCGGTAAGCGTGGGTCAGTTCATGCAGCAGCACTTGAGCCCGCTGGGTGGGACTTTTTAACTGATCATTGATGGTAATTAGATTAAGGGCAGGATCAAAGGTGCCCCAAGCAGAAATATTTTTAAAAGTGATTTTAGCCTGGGTGGACTGTTTAAAAAATTCGATCAGCAGCTGTGGCGAAAATAAGGTACTAGAGTCTTGCAAAGCCAAATTGTTGGCCTGTTTTTCTAGCGGATTGTTAAAGCGGTCCGCCTGGGCCCAAGACAAAAAGATGAAATTGACCAGGGTGATTAAAAGATATTTTTTGATCATAAA
Organism: Pseudobdellovibrionaceae bacterium; assembly: GCA_049315665.1. Taxonomy (GTDB): domain Bacteria; phylum Bdellovibrionota; class Bdellovibrionia; order Bdellovibrionales; family Bdellovibrionaceae; genus JBMOJS01. The sequence goes on from JBMOJS010000278.1 coordinate 748, forward strand.
TAAATCCTTTAGCCTGCTTTATTCAAGGCTTCGTGGGTTGGGTTGTTTACTGAAGGCAGAGAGTTTGATACAGGGACAATATTTAGACTGCAGTAATAAATTTTTTCTGCGTCAGGCTGTGGGCCACCATACATTTGGTCAATCTCGTCGGCAAATTGGCGCAGTTTGGTTTTTAAGTGCTGCAAACCCTGCTTGGGTAAAGCCAGTAGCAAGGATTGAAATTCACGCTCTTCACTTTTTAAAGACAAAGCTTCGATGCTTTTTTGCAAACCACTTTTATGAAAATCCAACAGGGATTGGTTGGAACCCCCTTCGTTGGTGGTTAAAAGCTCTGGCAAAACTTCAATGTCTTCATTGGGTAAGAACTTGATCAATCCCAGCTTACCCAGAACATTCAGTCCAGAATCCACCACTTCTTTTGAAACACCCAGCAGTTGACTCAATTCATTGACTCCCAGATGAAGATTTTTTTGTCTTAGAATTTGCAGCATCACCGGAATAAAAAAGTTCTGTAAATAAGTGTCTAAGTCCGTCACTGTTTTATAGGATTTCTTTTGCGGCTTCAATGCGACAAAGGCATCCCAAAAAAGCAGACGATCTTGTATGTTTCGGGTTTGGCCATATTTGACCAGTAAAATAAAACCTTGAGCTTCGATATCGCTAAGGCCAAGGCCCTTCAAAGTTTTGTCGATGCCTTCACCAGTCAATGCTCTTTTATTAGACATGATCAAATGAATATGACTTTTTGATTGAAAGCCTGAAACTTCAGCAAACTTGGCGAAGGTCATTCCATTTTTAGCTTTTTGCCAATCAAACCAATCGCGCAAAAAAATTCTAAAATCATTGTAGTCAAATACACTGATTGTTTTATTTTGAGACACTTCCATAACTGGTCCTTTATTAAATTGCACCTGATATCTAAAAATACAGGTGCAAATAATAAGCCAGGGAGGTGGGGTTGTATGAATTCGATACAAGTGTTTATTTTTTAGTTAGTTCATGTTTGATGCCGCAAGGCTTCGTCACCGGTGGCAAAGTCTAGGCTGGTATTATATCTGACTGATCGTGATTATTTTTTTAAATCTTTTTTGTTGAGCTGTCGATGACCTTCAAAAACTGTGACGATTTCAATGGATATTTTTTTGATTCGATAAACCAGTCGGTAGTTATCGATCAAAAGTTCTCTTAAATTTTCTTGCTTGAATTCTGGTACGATCCGTCCTCGCAATGGTAAGTTCACAAGACTTTCGCCTGATTTAAAAAGCTCAATAATCCAAGTCTCAGCACGGGCTGGCGAGTCTTCAGAAATATATTCTTTAATAGCTAATAAATCTTCAATCGCATTTTCAGTCCAAAGGACTTTAAAATCCTTGGTCATTTTATTTTTTTAAACCCAAACGCGATTTAGCTTGAGCGGATGTCAAAACTTTTCCATCGTCAGCATCCTTGATTCCACGACTCACAGCTGTCATGAAACGAACAGTTTCTTGCTCTTGAATTCGGTCAAATTCTGCAGGTGATAAAAGTACACCCGCGGGTTTGCCATTTTGGGTGATCAAGACAGGTTGCGATGAATCGCCGATTTGTTTTAAAATTGTTGCCGCCGAATTTTTAAATTCAGCCAGTGTAATTATATCTTTTGAAATTTTAAGAGCCTTCATAAATTCTCCCTACAAGGTCTATTATAGGTCTTTTTAAAGACTTTTAAAAGACATTTTTAACGGCTAGTGGCCTTGTCTCCATTAGGCCGGATTATATGGCATTTGAGGCTGAAAGCTCATGTTTAAGTCTTTAATTCCACTGGGGGTGCCAGGCAAAAATCACACTGCCATTTTTGATTTTATCTATGAACTGTTTGGTGTATTTCAAATCCACCGCCGGGCAGCCCCAGCTACGGCCAATGGGATTAAGGCCATCACGAACGTAGTCAGCGCCGTGAATGACGATGTATCTTTCACGGGCCTTGCTGTTGGTGCTGCTTAAACCGTCCAATCTTAACGAATAGCCATGTTGACCGCTATAGGTCTCTGCAGTCAGATAAAAGCCTACAGAAGATTGTTTTGAATCAACAGTGTTCGAAAACACAGTGGCATAACCATCAAAGTCAGTGTCCGAATTTTTACCATGGGCGGTCAGGTATTTTTCGACAGCACCGGTTTTCATATCAATCAGATAAAATCTTTTTTTACTGTTGTGCAAAGAAAAGTCAATCACAGATAAATAATTTTTGTTTTTAATTCTACTGGCGTTTTTTTTGTAGTACTGCAAGGCCTTATCCAGGGCCGCTTTTTGAATCCAACGTTCGGGATCAATATAAGCAAATTCATTGGCGGGGGAAGAGGCAGGCGGTGGTGTAGGTGTTGGTGCCGTAACAACGGGATCTGTCGACCCCTCTGATGGTGCAGGCAATGACGGTTCTGGAGTTGTGGTTATTGGCGGCGCAGCTGTGATCGGCGGCGGCGAAACCGTCACCTCTGGATTTGGTGAAGCGGGGGCAGGCATGGTGGAGCTTTGATCATTTTGCCCGCTTTCGCTGCGTTCGGGGGCATTGATGTCCTCGACACAAGTCGTGTCGTTGCAAATATCA
>JBMOJS010000279.1:0-3314 GCA_049315665.1 Pseudobdellovibrionaceae bacterium
TTCATGAGCCAAACCCATGTATGGGTATCTAATAAAACTTTACTCATCCGCAGACCATTTTTCACCTGTAGAGGTCACAATGTCATCCAGAATTTCCACTGTGTTTTTCATACGACCAAAAACACCAGAATGTTGAGACGAAGAATTGCTTTTAACGGCCACTAAGCGGGCCACAGATTTGCCTCGTTTGGTAATGATAATTTCGTTTTGATTGGAAGCAACCTGATCCATCAATTTTAAACATTGGGCTTTGAATTTTGCAGCTGTAATTTTCATAAAAATTCCTATATGACTATGGTCATTATAACATGGTCATATTATTCGTGCAATAGTGAAAATGGTTAAAAAAGCCGCTATGTTCTGACACTTAGAAAATGACTGAGACAATCCACAGCCAAATAGCTACAATTTCGACAATAGGTTTTAACTAGCGAAAATCATAGAAATATTTTGCTCGCAACACTTCTTCTCTACAAAGTTTTGAGCTGTTTCACGTCAGCTTGCATGGCTGCAGGCACTATTATCGGGATCATATTGCGGCATTGGCTTTGCAAAATAAATTGTTTTTATAAATGGAAGAACAAGACAAAGGATCAAAGGTCGCTTTATGAAAACCATCAAATCTTGCTTAAAATTAACCATGGCATCGATGCTATTGTTACCTGTTATCCATGTAAAAGCAGATTCAACTTCTTTTCCTAAGCCCTTAATGCCCACCAACCATCTAGAAAATTCTCCGGCTTGCCAGGCGTTCAAGGCGTTCGCCACCGAACAAAAAGTAGATCCGAAATATCCTAGTTATAAGTATAAAAATTTAGCTCCGCTTAAAACCGATGGTTTAGTAGTGATCAAAGACGGAAAGCTTGTTTATGAATGGTACGATGGCGTAGTGCAGCCCCAGTCTCCCCATGTCCAGTGGTCAGCCACAAAAATGATCACTGCCACTTTGTTGGCCAGGGCTATTCAAGAAGGTGTTACTTATCAAGGTGAAAAAGTTTCTTTAAAGACGCCATTAAAAACATTTTTTCCTGAGCCTGGTTTGTTAAAAATAAATCCAGCTGACAAAGATAAATACGAAAAAATCACATTAGAAAATCTGGTAGAAATGTCTGCCAACTTCAATTGGAATGAAACTTATGGCAGTGGGGCAAAGGGCTCTACATTTATCCCTATGCTTTATATGCAGGGGCAAAAAAACATGGCGGACTATGCTTTGAAAGCCCCCATGAATCCTGAAGGTCCCGGAAATCGCTGGGTCTACAGTGGTGGCAATATGGTGATCTTGATGGCCGTGCTTAAAAAAATCTACGGCGACGATTATGCGCAAATGCCACAAAAACTTTTGGCCGAACCTTTGGGTTTAGAAAATTTTAAAATTGAAACTGATGCATCCGGAACGTTTGTAGGATCCTCTTATGCATACATGACTTTGAAAGACATGGCTAAGATTGGCCAGCTGTATTTGCAAAATGGAAAATGGAAAAACCAAAATAATATTGAACAAGAACTTCTACCGCAAAGCTGGGTGAAAGAAGCCTCCGAAGAAGTTTCACCGGCGGTGTTTAATGAAAATACATCTTTGCCTTATATTAAGGATTTGGGAGCGCCAAGCCGAAGAATTTTTTGGTTGAATAAAGATATCTATCGCGAAGATGGTCTGGTTTTAGATAAATCCAACGGCAAAAAAATTCTGTATCCCCGTGAAATGCCGCAGGCTCCATCAGATATGTACTTTGCAGCAGGACACTATGGGCAATTGATTATCATCATCCCTTCACAAAATTTAGTTATCGCTAGAACGGGTTATGATGAAGATTATTGGGACCATGTTCAGCCTTTGGCTGTCAAAGCCTTGTCTTGTTTGAATCCTGATTATAAGCCAGACCCCGTGAAGAGCTTGCTACCGCCTAGAGCTGGCGAAAAACCCAGCTGGTTCGAAAGTAGTTTGGTAGGTAGAATTGGCAACACAGTGGGACAGCTTGTGGATAAATCTCCAGATTTGGCTTTTGTTTATGATATGGGCATTGCCGGGTCTAAAGTGTCTAAAGAGATGTGCTCATTTTTATTCACTATGCAAGCGGCTAAGGTTTTACCCGGTGATCAGTTAATATCTAGTTATAAAGACAGAACAGGGCTTGATTCAACTTTACAGTTTTTATTATTTCAGGGGTGGACATTTTCTGTAGATGTAAAAAATCAGAGGGTTTTGGCCCAAGAGTTTGTTCGTTCCAACAATAAGAATAGTTCAAAACAAAATCGTTTTTTTGCGGCCACCTACAGTGATGAGCATCCTGGATGTCGATGGGAACAGCTGAAGTAATTTTAAAATCAGAGAGCCTGGCTATGGCTGCCATTTACATGGCCGAAGATACTTATTGCTGAAGAATAATCATTGATTTTTGTGGCACAAGTCTTTAGAACTAAAGCTTCAAAAATAAACCTAGCATCTCGGAGGGTTGGGAGAGTGGTTGAATCCGCTCGCTTGGAAAGCGAGTTTACCCCTTAAAAGGTAACGCGAGTTCGAATCTCGCATCCTCCGCCAACCTTTTTTGTAAACAAAATTTATCTACAATATTTACTAATAAAAACAAGCACTTAATGTTTCTACACCACCTTTAAGCGTGAGTTGTTATTTTCCCGAGGGGATAAAAAGGGGCTATGACCCCGATCTCCGCCTTCTGCAGAAAAGCGCACGGTCTCGACAGCACGGTTAAGATGTTGGGGCGACAGATGCGCATATTTCATAGTCATGTCCACTTTGGTATGCCCTAAGATTTTTTGTAAATCGTAGATGTTACCGCCATTCATCATAAAGTGACTGGCATAAGTATGACGTAGAATATGAAAGTGAACCCTTCGAACACCCACGCGATCTAAAGCCTGTTGAAACTTTCGTTGTGAAAAATGATCAGGATTATAATGATTACCTTTAGGATCAGTAAAAACAAATTGTGGACCTTTTTGTTTTTTCAAAAGATCCTCCAAACAATCGCGAACTTCATTGTTCATGGGAATGTAACGAATAAGGTTGGTCTTTGTTGTGTTGGCCAATCCTGATCTTGTTAGCGATCTTGAAACTTCAATCATATTGGTTTGAAAATTCACTCGATCCCAGCATAGCCCTGTCAGTTCACCAATGCGCAGACCTGTATTTAAAGCCACAAGAATCAGTGGATAACACTCTTCTGTTGAATTCCCTCGAAGCAACTGCAAAATTTCTTGTTGGCTAAGGTAATCAATTCGCCCTGGTGACATCTTCAATCCAGGCAAGCGATGCAGGGGGTTTTTACCAATGTAGTTTTCAATCTCAGCAA
>JBMOJS010000049.1:0-14782 GCA_049315665.1 Pseudobdellovibrionaceae bacterium
AGTAAGTAAGTACCCAGTTTAAATCGAAGTTTTTTGCAAAATATTTAAACTCATTTTCAAAGCCGTAAGAATCAATGACTCCCGAATTGATATACTTGGGATCAGCAGTTGTTCCAGCCGCTGTGGCCCTATTAGTCAATATATCTTTCCCTTTTTGTATATAACTGGTTAAGGTATTACCCATAGTTTTACCCTTCCAGCTAGCAACAAATTGCATTGCATTCAATAGCTCTGGAGTAATGGCCTCGGACCCACCAAACGCTGGCAAACTGTTGTAACGATACCAGTAAGGGGCATCAACGAAAGACTCTGAATAAGAAAATTTAAAATCCCATGCTTCATTAGGAAGATAAATAAAAGCTAAACGCGGACTGGGTTTTTGAAAGTCAGCCAAGGTTTTACGTTTCTTTTTATCGTAACGAACACCGCCATTGACAATCCATTTATCAGACAATCTTTGTTTACTTTGTATGAAGAAAGAAGTGATGTCCTCGCCACCGGGTTGCAATAAAGGTGTGGTTTTAGAGTCTGAAATTGCAGAGATATTACCACTGGTGTAGGTACCTCTTAAAGAATCATAAACCTCAAAACCGTCATACTGGGCACCAATCAACAAACTGCCTTTACCCAAAGCATTTTCATATGTTTTATTGGCTTGCAAAATCAAACCCCAAGACCGGTCAGCCCAATAGGCCCCAGTTCCCGCACCATTGGCACCAGCCAAAATCAATTTAATGGTTGAGGTGTCATAGTATGGATTGACTTGGAAAGACCAAGCGCCTTCTGTGGTGTCATATTTTACACCCAAGTGACCAAAAGTCATACCCAAGCCAGGACCTTGACCTAAAAATCTGCGGTACAAGTCATAGTTATAAGTGACTGTTTGCGCATAAGGTTCTACCCAACTGCTTTGACGGCTGCCTAAATAGTAACTTAATTTTCCAGATTTATAAATCACACCCAGATCATAAGGCTCAGGCTTTTTAGTCGCTCCGACATAAATAGTTCCTGTCTTGCCTGACATGTACGATTCGCTGCCATCAATAGTAATTTCCTCACCATTGGCTTTGTAGGTCTGACCCCAAATAAGCAAGTCAGTATCATCCGTTGATGAACCGGTTAAAAAACGACCGCGTTCAGCTCCAAAGCTGCCAGCAGCGACCTCTGCCAAACTCCCTTTAACGTCCTTGCCCTTTTTCATGATTAAATTTACAACACCAGATAAAGCGACGTTACCATAAAGTGATGAACCTGGACCACGAAGAATCTCGATACGTTCTACACCATGCAAAGAAATAGAATAATCAGGCTCAGAAGTCAGATAACTGCGCGAATTCAAGCGATGACCATTCACCATGATAAGCACTTTTTGCATGGCTGTAGCATATATTCCACGTGGAGCAAAATTACTTTCATTTCTGTCAGCCACATCAGTCATCCCAGGCACAAATAGAATCAAAGCATCTTTCAAAGTTCTTACACCAGTGTCTTTAATCATTTTTGCAGTGATCACAGTCACGGGTACTGGAGCCTCAGACAAGGGCTCCGCCTCTTTGGACGCCGATTCAACTTTTAGATTTAAAATATCTGCCAAAGAAAAATCTTCACCTTGAGCGGCATCTTGAGCGTGTGCATAGCTTATTCCAAGTGACAGTATTGCACTTAGAATTATCGACTTGAGCATCATGATACGAACCTCCGTGTTTACGTTATTTTTAATTGTTTAAATCAATAAGAAAAGGCTATGTGTTTTTTTTTAGTCTGTATATAAAAAAAATTTACACAATAAAGTTTTTAATTATGTTACAGAGTAATGCATCTACTTCGAAAAATATAAACGCATGTCAATTATTTAATATTATAAATGCTTTAAAATATTCAGCATCCATACAACTAAAAATATTTTTTATGAATTTGTGAAAACCTTTAAGCCGCTTTTTTTTCAGAATCAGACAAGCTTGCAGATTGACGTAAGGGTAATTTTATCACAAAGCGTGTGTTTTTGCACAATCGATCTAGACTTAAAGACCCCTGATGGTCGGCCAGTATGCCCATAGAAATAGACAAACCTAGACCGGTTCCCTTGCCTACACCTTTGGTTGTAAAAAATGGAGTGAATAATTTTTTTTCTACTTCTGGAGGTATACCACCGCCAGAGTCCGTAACCTGAATAATTAGCACGTCAGGCATCAATTGAAAATCCAAATGCACCCAATTGGGCTTCTGTTCGCGAACGGCATCAAATGCATTGCCCAAGAGATTGATAATGATTTGTGAAATCTGCACACGACGGCATTCTATGCTGACTTCTGGCACCGGATCCACTTTTAACTGAATGGCAGCAGATCGAAATTTTTCGTTCATATACTCTAGGGATTCATCGATCAACGCCGCCAAAGATATTGTTTCAAACTTGTCATTATCGCCATTGTGAGCAAAAGCTTTAATACCGCGAATAATGGATAAAATTCGATTACAAGCCGTGCGTATTTTAGTGGTCATATCACGCATTTTATCCTGCCCAATGTCTTCGCCATTCAATCCGCGCCCTAAAAGACCAGCCATACCATAAATAATAGCCACAGGGTTATTGATTTCATGAGCAATGCCAGAAGCCATAACTCCCAAAGAAGCCAACCTAGCCGAATTGGTTGCCGCATCTTCTAATTTTTTATTTTCGGTCAAATCACGCATAAACAAAACGAATTGATTACCATGCTCTTGCTGATGTTTTAGTATAACCATTTCAACACAGATCTGTTCGCCAACAAAGTTTTCAATGGATGTTTCAAATTTTTTTCCTAAAATTGCTTTATGATCCGTTATTTTGTGTTCACTATTTAAGACCTGCAATCTAGATTGCAAATCAAGGCTGATTACTACTTCTGAAATATTTTTACCAAAAGCAGCTGATTTGGGCCGCAGCAATATATTTTCGCAGGCAGGGTTGAACTCTATAATAGTGCCCATTTTATCAAAACCAATAATTCCATCCAAAGAAGTATTCAATATTCCTTGCACATATTGCTTTTCAGCCTGATTTTTTTTAATCACCAATTTTATTTTCTTCTGTGCCAAAATAAACTTTTGCAGCAAAATAAAAACGACTGCTAAAGCCAAAACATAGAAAAACAAGACCACGCCTAAGGATGACCATAGATCATTCAAATGACTTTGAATTCTTTTTTCTAATAATATTTTCAGTTCTATTAGGCCTATGGATCTGAATTTTTCTAACCTGGTCAGTGCTATCCCCAGATCACCATCTGAAATCATTTCAAAGGCGACATGAGGCTTTAAATTTTTTTCGAGTGATGAGCTTGCACCATAAAACTGATCATCATATAAAATAGATTTACTTAATGAATCATTTAAATTTTTCTGAATTTCTTTTAGTACTAAAGGATCAGATTTTTGTAAATATTTAAGTTTAAAGCTAGGCAATATATCGGTAACCGTGGCCATAAGATAATAGGAATCCAAATCTGGATCTAAAATTAAATTGGATTTATCAACTATGTACTTCTGCATTTGCAAGGTGATTTCGAATGCATCAAAAGTTTTATTTTCTTTATCTTTACGCAAAGTATTTATAACCAATTGACCATCCAACAACTTCAAATCAACATCATTGATGGCACGGCTTTTATATATTTCACTTTTTTTGTATTCATAGCTAAAATCTGACAGTCGCTGACTTAAAAATCTTACGTCCATAGATTGTTTTTCAGCTATGAAGGCATTTTCAATGTCCGATACTTTTTGCAACCAGTAAATACCTTCGATCTCTTTACGCGCAAAATCGACTACATCCATCTTAAATTGGTATGTAATATAAAACATCACACTAATGGGAATAGTGAATAGTATGACCATCCAAACAAAAATTGAAGATTCTTTTTTTAGCAACCCAAGCTTCAGCATTTTTTCCTACATACAGAAATGTTTTTATTCACCAACCATATGATCTTGTTATCGCCCTTTAGACAACAAAGCTTAAATCAATAATCATTAATAAAACTGAGTAGCTGAAAAAAGTCTGTGGATATTGAATGCGACTTAGGTCTGGCTGCACAAAGATTCTAAAATCTTATAAACTTCTAGCACAGCTTCTTCGGTTGGTATTTCATCCGCCGTTGGTTCGAATTGCATGATCATTTGATTTTTATAGGAATCACACTTTTTATGGTCAAAGTCCGTTTTAGCAGGTAATAAATCCAAGGCCCCTAAGGTTAGGCTGGTGTAAATTTCATCTTGTTCGGGCTGTCTGGACGTTGTAGCGGATTTTGTTGCCTGCAAGCGTTCTTTAACTGTAGCGATAAAGTCCAACTTTCTGCCCACTGACTTTTCTGAACTCACCTTTTCAAATAGATTTTTGATCTGTGATTTAAAATTTTCACGCAAGCCCGTAGGAGCATGTTGCAATTCTACGACTGTATTATCTTTTACACCCGGCTCAACATCGTCAACAACAGTGGATTCACTGTTCACAGAGTCTTTTTTATCTGTTGAATCTTGTAGACCTTCAGGATTTTCTTTCTTAAGGCCAGAAGCATGATCCTTAGAAATATCATTACTAGAAAAAGCAGACCAATTGTTTAAACCAACATCTTTAAAAAAGAACAACAAAACCAAAGCCAAAACTATAAAGAAAGAAATGATTCTGAAGTGCATACACCCTTCCCTAAGTTCTTATCTAGTTTAGTGGCAAAATCTTTCACATAGTTTAAATAGCCCTTGGCCCAGCCTTCTCGGTAAATACGCAAGTACACGGGAAAAGATAGATTGTAGATGCCAAAATTGGCTATATTATTGACTCTTTGTTTTTTAAAGCTGATCTGCTTTTCTAAATCTGCTATTTGTTCAGTTTGTTGTGGATCCAACGCTGCTTTTTGTTGCTGCAGTTGTTTAATTTCTTTATACAAATCCACCGCTTCATTTTTTAAATTCTGAAGTTCTTCAGAGCTTAATTTATACAAAGGTTTTTCAATATACTTCTTTGCCCCATCAACAATGGCGTATTTATTAAAATCAATAATAATAGTTTTTTCTGGCATCGCCAAACCAAAATCAAAATCTTTTTTTCTTTGAATCTTAAAACGATCAATTTTTGCAGCATCCAATCGATAATCCAACCAGTTGGCAAAAAATACAACCGAGGACCCAGGGCCGGCATTGTAAGATAACAAAGTCAGCATGTCTTTTATGCTTTGCTGATCTGATGGACTGATCTGATCATCCTTGGTTTGAATGGCACTCAAGTTGATTTTTTCAATACGATCTTTAATTTTTTGATTCAACCAATGATTATCAATGTTGCGGCGGTTGCTTTTAAACAAAACCCCATAATAAACCAAACTGCGCAGTGGATTTGGCGGTGCAATCACCATAGAACAGCGATTCTTCACATCGCTTTGAATATCACTGCTCCATAATTTAGGATTTAGTTTTTTTAAACGCTGACAAGAATCACTGACTTTGTCTCTTTTCTTCAATTTGATTTTTCCATTTTGGTCGCGTACAAATTCACCAAACTGATCTTTTTCTGCTTCTAAAATATAGCTCCAGGTATAGGCATTTTGAATATTTTCTTTAACATCCAATAAAGCCGATTTGGTCATTTGCCCCAGGCCAGAGTCACCACCAATGATCGTTGCAGATTTCAAAAATTTTTGTTTTAATTCATCCAGATGGGTTTTGTACTCTTGCGAAGATGAAAAGTTTTTAGGATTTAATTCGCCGGTGGCAATCATTTCTGCCAGTTTTTTTTCAATCAAAGCATTGATTTTGGCTGTTACAGTTGGAATAAACTTTGTTTTACCAGGCTGGTCAGGATCCTCTTCTTTATACGGAAAAGGTATTGGTTCGGAATCAATTTTTCCAGCAGCATAAACCCGAAGTGGGGCAATAGCATTTAGGTGAAAACCGCTTTCGTTGAATATCTTAGGCAAAATCAGTTTTTGCGGCAGATCCATACAATCAGCAATATCAATAAAAGAGTTATAGACCACATTCACATAATCTTCAGTCACACAAGGAGCATAATTGCCAGGCCTAGGCGCCCCTTGATCGCTTTCACAATAGCCAAAAGAATTACTGCGTGTTTGTGCGGCCTTCAGTATATCTAAGGCAAAATTTTTCATAGTGAAGGCAATACACTTTCTAGGCACTTGGGCAATGTTTGCTGTGCTGGCAGAAGGCGTCTGGATATAGAAAGGTGTTTTTTGTGGCAACTGAGGGTCTAGTACTGCAAGCTCACCGGCGCGAATATTTTCTAATTGTTTTAACAGGTAACCGCGATCTTCTCCGCAGCTTTCTGCAGTTTCAAATTTAGCAGCCTCTGCTTGTTGGCAATCAGCACACTCACTATCCAACACTTCATTCAAAGAAAGCGCCGGCTGCAAGGACGACAATTCTTTCTGGTTATTTTGTAAAGCGTATGAAGCACTGCTTTCATTCAATTTGGATCGATTTATTTCTTCGCTTCTCTGGCAAGCCGAAAAAAAGACAATTGTGCCTAAAAATGATGAATATACAAAAATCTTTGCTTTGAATCTTATTTTCAAATAAGCCCCCAGATATCTTATCTGCAATGATAACAAAAACTTAAGGGTAGATCGGCCTGGTCTTTGGCCCGGCTGACTGAACAACCAGGCTAAAGACCAGAGCATTATTTAAGCTGTTTTTTGTAGAATCAATAGCGGTAGTGTTCTGGCTTAAATGGTCCTTGATCAGAAACGTGCAGATATTTGGATTGCTTGTTTGTCAATTTAGTTAAGTTCACACCCAATTTTTGTAAATGCAAGGCTGCTACTTTTTCGTCCAAATGTTTAGGTAATCGATAAACAGCAATATTTTCGTATTTATCACGATTAGTAAACAAATCCAATTGAGCCAAAACTTGGTTGGTGAAGGAAGCCGACATCACAAAAGAAGGATGTCCTGTTCCGCAACCTAAATTGACCAATCTTCCTTTGGCTAAAATAATAATGCTTTTACCATTTTTTAAAGTATGTATATCAACCTGAGGCTTAATTTCACGAGCCTTTGAGTTTTTATTCAACCAAGCCATATCAATTTCAATATCAAAATGGCCAATATTACAAACAATGGCATTGTTTTTCATTTTCAAAAATATCTTTTCGGTGATGATGTCACAACAACCAGTAGCAGTAACAAAAATATCTGCTTGGGTAGCAGCCTCTTCCATAGTGACCACTTGAAAGCCTTCCATAGAAGCTTGCAAAGCACAAATGGGATCAACTTCTGTGATCAAAACACGAGCCCCAAGACCACGCATTGAAAAGGCCGAGCCTTTGCCAACATCTCCGTACCCCGCCACGACCACAATTTTGCCAGCAACCATAGTGTCTGTAGCGCGCTTGATACCATCCGCCAAAGATTCACGACAGCCGTACAAGTTATCAAATTTAGATTTAGTGACAGAGTCATTCACATTGATCGCCGGAATTTTTAGTTTTCCTGATTTTAATAACACTTCTAAGTTGTGCACGCCGGTTGTGGTTTCTTCTGAAACCCCAATGATCTTTTTCATTTCTTTTGCAAAACGCGGCTCATGCATCATGTTGGTCAAATCACCACCATCGTCTAAAATTAAATTAAAACCTTCAGCACCCCAGCCAGTGATGGTTTGCTCTGTGCACCAATTGGCTTCTTCTTGGGTTTGGCCTTTCCACGCAAAAACGGGAATTCCTACGGCCGCAATAGCCACAGCCGCGTGATCTTGAGTTGAAAAAATATTGCAAGAAGACCAGCGCACTTCGGCACCTAAATATTTCAATGTTTCAATCAGCACTGCTGTTTGAATAGTCATATGCAAACAGCCTGAAACTCGGGCTCCTTTGAGCGGCTGTTGACGGCCATACTCTTGGCGCAAAGCCATTAAGCCAGGCATTTCTGTTTCAGCAATACTGATTTCTTCACGGCCCCAACGTGCAAGTTCTGCAAAAACTTTGGGGTTTTCCATGGCTTCTTTGCATACACGGTAGTCGTTGCCTGCCGATTTTTTAGATTTTATCGACGGACTAGCGGAAGCTAGAATTGCCTTTTGATTTTTTTTTGCTGCGTTTTTTTGTGCGGATACATTCAAAGCCATGTTTATTCTCCAATCAATGATTTAGGGTAATGTTAAAATTTCGTAACCTTTATCTGTCACCAAAACGGTGTGTTCAAACTGTGCTGATAATAAACCATCTGCGGTTTTATAATATTTGATAGAAGATCCCGGTATGGCGACTTCAACCAATTGGTCTGTGCCCTGATTCAACATGGGCTCAACCGTGATACAATGAAAAGGGACTAAACGTTCTCCCTTGCCTTTTTTACCGTGGGCTGGAACAAAAGGCTCGTCATGAAAGGTGCGACCAATGCCATGCCCACCAATGTCTTTAACCGTGCTATAACCTTTGCGCGTAGCAAATTTATGGATTTCAAAACCAATATCCCCAGTACGTCCATTAGGAGTGATGGCTTCAATGCCTTTTTCCATAGCTAATTTTGCAGCTTCAACAATATCAAAAGCCTGGGGGCTGACTTCCCCGACCATAAAAGTTTTTGAAGTGTCGCCAAAAAAACCGTCTTTGATGGATGTGACATCCACGTTGATAATATCGCCCACTTTTAAAACTGTTTCATCCGGCAAACCGTGGCAAACCACTTGATTTACAGATGTGCACAAAGATTTGGGAAAGCCATGATAACCCAAAGGGGCGGGAATCGCATTGTGAGTGAGTGTGTAATCATGCACCAACTGATTCAGTTCATTGGTGGTTACACCTGGTTTTACATATTTTTCAATATACAACAAAGTCTGCGCCGCCAATTGGCAAGCCGCACGCATCTTTTTGATCTCTTCCAAGGACAAAGGTTTTATGGCCATAAGGCTCTTTTGTAACAGAGAAGCCAGTGGTCGTCCAGCGTATAGAGCTATTGACTGGGTCGAAAGTTATTTGACATAAAAGGCTGACGTTAAATCCCCATAAATCTAAAGTGCAGGCTCTATAAATTAAAAAACCGGCCTATGCAGGCCGGTTCTTTTAAAAGCTCTTTGTTTTGCAACAAATAAGATCTATTTCAAATGTTTAGAAACCAATTTGGTCATGTCAAACATTGAAACAGTTGTTTTACCGCCAAACACTTCTTTCAATTTTGCATCAGCATTGATGTTTCTGCGATTTTTAGCATCTTGCAAATTGAATTTTTTAATATAAGCCCAAAGTTTTTTAACAACTTCAGTGCGTGGAAGTGGAGCTGCGCCCACCACTGCAGCCAATGCTGTAGAAGGAGTCAACGCCTTCATAAATGCTGCATTTGGTTTTCTTTTAGCAGCTGGAGCCGCTTTTTTTGTAGCCTTTGGGGCTGCTGCTTTTTTTGTAGCCGCTTTTTTAGGAGCTGCTGCTTTTTTTGTAGCTACTTTTTTAGTCGCTTTTTTTGCCATTTTTTCCTCCGTTAAGGTGTTTGGTCTTTACTATGGCTTAAGTGTAGCTAGTTCTTGGTCTTTGTCCAAAAAAAAATGCACACACCCGCATTTTTTTTTGCACCAAGGGTTTTCTTGACTCTAAGAAACAGCATTTCGCTCCGACAAATACCCTATGAATAACCACAAAAGCTTTGCAGAAATTTTTCAAGATAAGCTTAAAAAGCAAGAGGCAAAAGCCTTTGGCAACGACGAAAAACATCCACCTTTTTTTGCAACTGAAAATTCAACAACTGCAGATTGGATGCAACACTATCTATTTGAAAATTCATTTTCCAACCCCCTAAAAAACCAAGGGGGCGCAAACAACACTAATTGTTTTTATTTTAGACAACCGCGCAAACACAAGCCAGCAAAGGATTTCAAGACGACGCTTTGATTTTTAAATCTGAAGTCAAATCACAGCCAACACCACCCCCGCACCAACTAAGTGATGAACAAAAAAAGTCGAAATCTTATTTTGCCAATGCCAAAGAAAATTTAAATCCCGCTTTTCAAAGACACGAACTAAAATCGGCCTTTCGTCGACTGGCCAAAAAACTGCACCCCGACCATGGGGGCACAGATGCCGACTACAGGCAGCTTTTAGCCCACTATCAAAATTTAAAAATTATTTTTTAGGCTGTGCGCCAAAAAAACCGCTCGGGGCCCCGTAAGGCTAGTTGATACTGCGAAAACGCGGTCTTTTGGGACTGGATGATTCTCCTAAACGCTTTTTTCGGTCTTCGTCGTATTCAGAAAAGTTCCCTGGATAAAAGAAAACCTGTGAATCCCCTTCAAAAGCTAAAATATGTGTACAGATACGATCTAAAAACCAGCGGTCATGGGAAATCACTACGGCAGAACCACCAAATTCCAACAGCGCATCTTCTAGGGCGCGCATGGTATTCACATCCAAATCATTGGTTGGTTCATCCAACAGCAATAAATTAGCCCCTTGTTTTAAGATCTTTGCTAGGTTCACCCGATTGCGTTCACCACCGGATAAAGTTCCCACCTTTTTTTGCTGGGAATCCCCAGTGAAATTGAACCAAGAAACATACTGACGGGCATTCACTTCGCGCCCCCCTAGTGGGATCACATCTTGTCCACCAGATAACTCTTCATAGACACTTTTATTGGGGTCCAATGTTTCACGGCTTTGATCGACATAGGACACTTTCACTGTTTGTCCAACATTAAAGCTACCGCTGTCGGGCTTGTCTTGGCCAGTGATCATTTTAAACAAGGTGGTCTTACCCACACCATTGGGGCCAATCACGCCGACAATAGCCCCACGGGGAATCATAAAACTGACTCCATCCAAAAGCAGTTTAGAGCCAAAGGCTTTGGTGATATTTTTAGCTTCGACAACCACATCCCCCAAGCGAGGCCCTGGCGGAATATATATAGACAGCTCTTGCATTTTTTCGACCGTAGGTTCTTTCAATAGATTTTCATAGGCAGAAATACGCGCTTTGGACTTGGCTTGTCGAGCCTTAGCCCCCATGCGAATCCATTCTAACTCACGCTCTAAGGTTTTTTGTCGACGGGATTGATCTTTTTGTTCCAAGGCGGTTCTTTTATCTTTTTGGTCCAACCAAGATGAATAATTGCCCTTCCAAGGTATACCCTCACCACGATCCAATTCTAAAATCCAACCGGCCACATTATCTAAAAAATAGCGATCATGGGTCACCGCAATCACTGTGCCTGGAAATTTAGCAAGATACTGCTCTAACCAAGCCACAGATTCAGCATCCAGGTGATTGGTGGGTTCATCCAGCAACAAGATATCCGGATTGCTCATCAATAAGCGACACAAGGCCACTCGGCGCTTTTCTCCACCAGAAAGATGGGCCACCGCAGAATCCCCTTCGGGAGTGCGCAAAGCATCCATGGCTATTTCGATCTTTTGATCCACTTCCCAACCATTCAAGGCTTCAATTTTTTCTTGAACGACTCCTTGTTTTTCAATCAAAGTGTTCATCACATCGGGATCAAGATCAGGATCATTGAACTTTTCTGAAATTTCATTGAACTGCTTCATCAATAGGGGTAGCTCCCCCATGCCTGAAAAAATATTTTCCTTCACAGTCATTGTTTCATCCAAGTGAGGTTCTTGAGGCAAATAGCCCACCTTCATTTGCTTGGAGGGAAAAGCATCCCCTAAAAAATCTTTATCGACCCCTGCCATAATTTTTAGCAATGTGGATTTACCAGCCCCATTCAAACCCAATACGCCAATCTTGGCCCCATAAAAGTAAGAAAGGTAAATGTTCTTTAAAACATAGCGGTTAGGAGGAAAAACTTTGCTGACACCCTTCATGGTGTATATAATTTCTTTACTCATGATCACCTCTATAAAGGAATAGAAGTATCATTTTGAATTATTGCTTGTCAAAACGATGTTTTATATCACACACTGACTGAAACATCATGAGTAAAGACAACAAGAAAAAACCAGCATCACTAACACCCACTGCTTTATTGCCCGAAAATGCAAAAGAAAGTCTTTATCCAATAGCCGATAGCACCCCTGGCGAACCGCGATCTGGGAGTAAGCTAAGTCCATTGACCGTGGATAAAAACAAAGACCAGGCATGGCCGCAGTTGCAAAACGATCTGCAGGATGCTTTGCAATCTTGGCAAAAGGTATCCCAACAATCTGAAAATAAAACTTCCCCCGATGAAGTTCAGTTGGAAGAAGTCAAAAAAATCCTGTTGGATCTAAAAGAAAAAATCAAAGATTTTTTATGATCTATTCCAACTTCACTTTTTGAATCATATCTTTAAAAAATGCAGCAGACCAATGGCTCACCTGACTTTTGTCTTTTAAAAAGCCCAGCACATCTGCCTTCGCCTGATCCCATTGAATTGAATCAACACGCTGCTCGAATAAGTCGATCAATACTTTTACAGTTAATGGCTGTTTTAGTGCTCCCGATATTTTCATTTTTTCTTCTAAATAACTTTTCCTGATTGGTATCCCGCGAGCCAAATACCATTGAACGTCGTAAAAGTCTCGACCCTTAACTCGTGTTTTCCATTGACGTAGCAATGCCGCGTGCATTTTACCCGCAAATAAAGATGGCAAACTCAATGTCTTTACTGTGTATGGCGATGGCAATAACAAAGTTTTAATCTCTGTATCAAATGAAGTTGCTGGATTGACATCTACCTCAAACTTAATTTTTAAAACTTTATTTTTTTGAATATTTTCTGCAAATCCTTTTGCAGATCGGATATTAAAAAAAAGTATTTGGGTATTTGTCTTTAGAAAAGCCGATTCAATATTAAACCCTCCGCTTTTGTCTATTCTTTGCAATAAGCAGTCAAAACCATAGGCTTTAAGTTCTCGCTCAAGGCCTGCAAAGTACTTATCCAACTTAAATTTTGGATTGGGTTGCAATAATGTAAAGTCAAGATCCTCAGAAAAACGATCCAAACCGTACATGATTCTTAAAGCGGTACCACCATAAAAGGCCGCTTTTTCAAAAAAGTCATTACGATCTAAGCCAAGTAAAATAATTTCCTGCAGGATTTCTTTCAATGCATTTTCGTGATCTTCAACAGACTGAGGGTTGTACTTAATAAGCATTTGTTCGACAGCTTCATTCATTTTACTAATTTCCTTGTCAGTTCATCTGAAAACCACTGCACATGTTGAAATGGATATTGTTCAGAATAAGTTTGCAATCTTTTACGGGACACTTGGCTCTTTATAGCGTTCACATCCAGGCGATGAGCCTCTAAAATATAATTCAAATAATCTTTTTGATTTTTAAACTCCCCTTTGGTTTCTTTAAAGTAAATAAAATCAAGCAATGCTTTTTCTGGAGTAGCGTAATGACAAAAGGCCCCTTTAAAAACTTCTTTAAGCTGAACCCCTAAAGGATACAAATTTTTCTTAATATGGTGAAATTCAAATTCCCCCACCGGCGTTGAAAATGATTTTCCTCTGCCAAAACACACCGAAGTTATGGTATTCACTCTTTCAGGGATAAAACCGTAATTCGATAGTGCCGTAGTCATCGAAATATAAGAAGGCCCATATATTAAGTTGGCTAGGATATCTTTTGAATAAGGCCTTAGACCTAAATCACTACTAATAAGATACACACCTTGCTTAACAAGGGAAATAAGCCCTTTATTGTGCAAATTATTGATCTTCTTTTGTGGACTTTTGTAGTCCGAAAGAACCCCCAATAGCATCCCGGTTGTGACCTCGGGAGCCTTTAATTTTTGCAGATAAAGTATATCATTTTTCACATCTTGGCCCTGGTCTAGTTACCAATATATTACTATAATGGTAATATATTGGTAATGCAATAAATTTAGACGAATATGTCATAATTATTGCCAAAGTCGTGCATAGAGATCTAAACCTCAAACAGATCAATACAAATGCTTTGCAAAGATTCTTCTTTGGATTCTTTGATCACTTTGCGGCACTCTTCGATGGCCTTGATTAAAATCTCTTTCACCACGGGCACGTCGCTGGGGCTCATGGATACCACGGTGGAATAATGCAAATCCTGATCGCGATTCAAAGAAATAGCATCGATGGCTTTCAATCGCCAGTTGCTGTGCTGTCTTTGAATCAAAGGGGAGTCTTTGGGCAGATGCAAGCGAGTGACCCCGCTGACATAGTGACCGTTTTTTCTGGCAATCAATCCCGCTTGCTCTAAAAAGGTTAAAATTTCTAAAGTTTTTTCTCGGGGTAAATTTAAATATTTTTCTATAGCTTCAGGCTTTTGGTATTTATCAATACTGACCAGCATGTGAACTGCGGCATAGTGCCACGAAGAATAATAAGTCTGTTGTTGCACCAGCTTCAAACCATTTTTGACTTTCAGACGATTTTTAAGATCACTGCGCTGTTTTAAAATATCGCGCATTTGTTCTTTGAAGTAGGCCTGCAGATCGGACGACCCCGCCCGTTGATATTGCAGGACCAAAATAAAAAATTGTGATTCATCTTTGTTGTGCAAAAAAAAGGAGTTCAACTTGATTGCTTGTTCAAGGCTAAAATGCGGCTGACCATTTAACACTTGCGACACAAAACTGGTTTGGCAATGCAAATGTTCAGCCATTTTAAGCTTCAGCCCCCGCCCCTTGCCTTCACTATTTTCAAAGCGATCACAAATATACTTTTTGTAATCGCTATAATCAAAAATTGTTTTCAAAAGTGGAGCTGTCATATTGGGTGGCCTTTATTCT
Source organism: Pseudobdellovibrionaceae bacterium (assembly GCA_049315665.1). Classification (GTDB taxonomy): domain Bacteria; phylum Bdellovibrionota; class Bdellovibrionia; order Bdellovibrionales; family Bdellovibrionaceae; genus JBMOJS01. The sequence goes on from JBMOJS010000049.1 coordinate 14,699, forward strand.
AACGGAACATCTTTGACAAGGTTCCAGAGTGTCGAATTGACTCATATTAGATGTTCCCCAAATTAGGCAAAAATCAGCGAAAAA
>JBMOJS010000280.1:0-3279 GCA_049315665.1 Pseudobdellovibrionaceae bacterium
GACCTAGCATCTTGATTAAACACCAAAGCAGCTAATGGGGCCCCTGTGGTTTTACCTTCAAACAAGCCTGATAAAAAACGCACTTCATCGGCCTCTTGCCGTGGTGTAGTGATTTTAGACTGCCCCGGTCGGCGCCGCGCCAGCTCTTTTTGAATCTGTGATAAATCTAAGTCAAAACCCGCAGGGCAGCCATCAATAACCACACCCAAAGCTTCACCGTGGGATTCGCCAAAAGTAGTGACGCGAAAAAGAACTCCGATTTGTGAAGACACTAGACACTGGTCCTTTCTTTTTCCAATTGCAAAAAGCTGTGGTAGCAATCTTGCAATTCTTTTTCCGTGGAACTGTTGTCCAAAACAGAGCGGCCTAAATCTTTCAACAGGACAAATTTCAGTTTTGCATCCTTATTTTTTTTATCTTTCAAGATTGGAGCAAACAACTGCGGCCAGCGCACGGACTCTGGAATTTTTGGCACAGGAACATCTTGCAAGAAGTTTAAAATCTGCGCGGCTTTTTGCACCGACAGATGATTTTTTTGTGTGGATAATAAGATCGCAAATTTCATTCCCAATAAAACAGCCTCGCCATGTTGAAAAAATTCGTAGTTGGTGGCCTTTTCAATGGCATGACCAAAAGTGTGGCCAAAATTCAAAACTTCGCGCACGCCCCGCAAATCTTTTTCATCGCCAACAACAGCTTTGGCTTTCCAATACAAAGATTTTTCCACCACCCATTGCAAAGCTTGGGGATCTTTTTTTAAAATCTGCGGCCAAAAATCGATGCACTTTTGAAAAAAAATTTTATCATAAACAATGCCGTATTTTACGGCTTCAGCAAATCCAGAAATGATTTCACGGGTGGACAAAGTGTTTAAAAAATTCACATCACACAAAACCAAGTGCGGCTGATGAAAGCTGCCTACCAAGTTTTTTCCGGCGGGGTGATTGATTCCCGTTTTGCCACCCAAGCTGCTATCCACCTGAGCTAAAAGTGTGGTGGGCACACCCACCCAACTAAGACCCCGCATGTAGGTGGAGGCCACAAAGCCCACCGCATCGCCAACACTTCCCCCGCCCAAGGCAAAAATCACCGACCAGCGATCGGCTTTTTTATCCATCAATTGTTGAAACAAAGGCCAGACACTTTGAATGTCTTTCAAAGACTCCCCGGCTTGTACGGCAATACTTTCTACAGTCCAACCTGCAGCCAACAATTCATTTTTTACATTCTTGTGAGCTTGAATTAAGATCTGATCATAAATCAAAAATGCCCGCTTTGAGGGCAAAATCTTTTGCCATTTTGCAAAATCAGAAAAAATATTTTCGCCAACATAAGCTGAATACGAATTTTGCGGCAAATTTATTTTTATTTGCTTTGGCTTTTTTGCAGCGCCAGTTTTTTTAAGTGTCTTTTTTTTTGCCATCACTGCCCCTGCAATTCGGACAAGGTTTTATAAAATTGCGGGTAAGACACTGCCGCTGCATGGGCCTTTTCAACCGTGGTTTTTTTACCCTCAGAGGTCAATAGTCCGGCAATAGCAAATACCATGGCAATGCGATGATCATGAAAAGAATCCACTTTAGCCGCCTTCAAAGTTTGCGGTCCTTCAATAATAAATCCATCATGGGTGGTTTCAATCTCGATCCCCATGGCTCGCAAATTTTTTGCCACGGCGTCGATGCGATCGGTTTCTTTGATGCGCAATTCTTCAGCCCCACGCACCACACTCACCCCATGGGCTTGGGTGGCAAGCAAGGCAAACAAAGGCAATTCGTCAATCAAACGCGGAACTTCTTCTGGACTGATATTGGTGGCTTTTAAAGCCGCCGATTTCACCTTTAAGCGCCCCACAGGTTCTGGCACAAAAGCAGTTTGTTCAACTTCAATTGCGGCTCCCATGCGCAAAAGCACGTCCATCAAGCCGGTACGGCTGGGATTCAAGCCCACATTGTCTAAAATAATTTCTGAGCCTGGCACCATAGATCCCGCCGCCAACCAAAAAGCGGCGGTCGACGGATCCCCAGGAACTTTCACCGATTGCCCTTTTAAAGTCGCACCGCCAACAACACGCACTTCATCGCCGGCCACCTCTAAATCTGCACCAAAATACTTCAACATACGTTCACTGTGGTCACGGCTGTGAATTTCGCCGCGAACCGTGGTGGTGCCTTCGGCCAAAAGCCCTGCCAGTAAGACCGCCGACTTGATTTGCGCACTGGCCACTTTCAATTCATAATCAATGCCTTTAAGATCAGCTCCGTGCACCGTCAAAGGAGCATAATTATTTTTAGTCAATTCAAAGCGCGCGCCCATCAAAGCCAAGGGCTCCGCCACCCGCTTCATGGGGCGGCCACTCAGTGAGGCATCTCCAAACATGGGGCTTGAAAATTTGTGCCCTGCCAGAACACCCATCATCAAGCGCATGGTTGTTCCTGAATTGCCACAATCCAAATCTACGCTAGGAGCCTTTAATCCCCTGCGCCCCAAGCCTTGCACCACTGTGCGGTTTTTTTCGTGGAGAACTTGCACACCCAATGCTTGTAAACACTTTTGAGTTGACTGAACATCTTCACTGATCAAAATATCCAAAACTTCCGTTTCACCCTCAGCCAAAGCCCCAAATAGCAAACCACGATGTGAAATGGATTTGTCTCCAGGCACTTGCAGCCGACCTTTTAATCCCCTTGTGGCAGGTTCAATAGCAACGGTGTGGGGCAGATTTATTTCTGTTGATGACATAGATCCGTGGTCCTGTTCTTAATAGTTTTTATTGATGGGCCTTTTCTGTCTCAACTTTATCGATTTTTTCTAAGTCTGCACATTCATAAAGTTGAATAAGTCTAGCACCATAGTAAGTGCCTTTTTTCTCGAAATTCCATGGTGGATAAGGCAAAAAGACAGCCTTGGCACACTGCCCCGGCTGCACCACCATCCATTGCCTATCTTCAGACGATGCAGTCGCAATCTCCGCCGTTTTTTTATCTTTTATCGCTACGGCGAAAGAAAAAACCTTAGGATTGATTTCGGCATTTTTAGATTGAAAAGACATCACAGACAGAGACAAATCCACTTTTTGGACTCCGGTGACTTTTCCCTCCACAGTGCGAGAAAAAATGACGCTGTAGTAGGAAAACAAAGCCCAAATTGCTAAAACGCCCAAAGTTAAAAATACGACCCCTAAAACTATATTCTTTATTGCTTTCATAGAGGGCACAATATTACAATCCTTAGATGTTCTCAAGACAAGAAAAAATTCTTCTGGCGCTGCTAGCTAGTATC
>JBMOJS010000050.1:0-14475 GCA_049315665.1 Pseudobdellovibrionaceae bacterium
GGAATAAAGAGACTTTCAGTTTCATACTTTAGCGTTTTAGAAGCTATTCCTAACAATCTATAACTCGATCCCGATGAGGATTGATCGTCTTTATAAAATAGTGGCGACCCACTCATCCCTGGCCTTAAACCTAAATTGACTTGAAGAGGTTGCTCCACAGAAAGAATGGGGTTCGTTGCATATAACATCTGACTGACTTTTTGTGGAGCCGGAGCTAGTTTATTTAAAATGTAAAATGATTCGTGGGGAGCAGTTTGAGGTAAAAAATCTTTGGGCCAAATACTATTACGCCAGTTTTCTTTTAAAGATTTGAAGTCAAATAATCTAAAAAAATCATTGGCAATCATTAATTCGTTAGCATTCAAATCTTCAGCAACACCATGTGCTGATTCTTTTGAATCAGAAATTATAAAGAAAGTTTTTAAGTTCAAGATCTTGTATAACGGCTCTAAAAAAGCAACATCACGATTATAATCTATAGCATGAATTTTTAATTCAAACGGATCTAAACCATTGCACGTGGCCATGATTTTGTCTGAATTTGCAACAACATGGGCCGCAGTTAAAATAAGCTGTTTACCAGAGGCTTGATTTTGCTCATGGAACTCAATGACTGATCCAGTGCCTAGTTGATAACCCCATTTATCATTGGCTTTATACAAAGACTTTACCTTAACTAAAAAACAATCCGAGGTTTTTTTAGTTTCAGCGTTAGATATCACATAAGGCAATAAAGCAATAACCTGTAGTATAAACCAAAAACTAAAAAGTTTTTTGAATTGGCGTAACAAATAGTGGGTTTGCATTTGATATCCCAGCCTCTTTAAAATGTTACTTGGCAAAACACCAGTACAAAGTCAATTCTTTTACAAAGAACCCCATTAAATCAAGAGAACCTTTTTTAAAGAAAATGGTGATCCCTACTGGACTTGAACCAGTGACCTCTTCCATGTCAAGGAAACGCGCTACCAACTGCGCTAAGGGATCGCAAAGAAGACTTGCTGTTGAATTTTTTGTAACACTCGACGGACCACATTTCAAATAGATTCTTGGTGGTCCAAGTCGACGCCACACTCCTCGGCCAGTTTTGCACCTTATCCAAACTTTGCTGACCATGACCACAGGCCACACTGCTTTCAAACAGGCTCAAATCATTGCTGACGTTGATGGACAATCCATGCCTGCTTACACCCTGCTCAATCCGTAAACCACAAAAAGCCAGCTTACCTTGCGTGGTATAAACGCCAGGGCGATCTGTATCAACATAACAGTCTATACCCCCAAGGGCTAAAACACTCTGCGTGTTTGCTAACAACAACTGCACAAAATCAGGAACAGAGATTTTCCACATCGATAAATCCACGATGGGATAGATCACCAATTGCCCCGGAGAATGCAAGGTGGCTCGTCCACCGCGATCACTGTTTTCGATGGTGATTTGGGATTGTTGAAGTTGATCTTCGGACCACAAAATATCTTTTTGCGCCTGGGACCTGCGCCCCAAAGTAATGACCGAAGGGTGCTCTAATCCCAAAAGCAAAATTTTTTTACTGCCCTTGATGCTGGCTTGCATTTTTTTTTGCCACTGCAAAACCAGTTCATAATCCTGCAGGCCCAACCACTTGACTTCCATTTATTGATACAACTCCACACGATCATTTTCACGAAACCCAGCCCCAGAATGAATCACCGCTATGGATCCATCTTGACCAAAATAATTCACCACTTCTAAAGTGCCTTTCAGGCGCCCTGGCACCCGACCAATATGTCGCCCTGTTTCGGGATCATAAATATCTTCGGACTCTTCACTGACCTTCAATAAATCACCGACCTGAAGCCCAGATATGCGACCCACATTCAAATAAATACGATCACCTTGAATGGCCGCTACGCGACCTTCCCAAGAGATTTTATCTAAAGAGGCCAGCAGTTGTGGAGTAAAATCACGAAAAGCCTCGGACATCATTTGCCCAATCATTTGCGAATTGCGCTGCACCTTTTGATCTTCAGAAACCCGCTCGGCCAGTCGTGTTTCATCTTCTTCCAAAGTCACCGTTTTTACCGTGTTAAAGACCTCGCGGCCGGTGCGCGCTAGCACCATGCGAATCTGCACCTGGGCTTCAGAAGTGATTTTAAGACTGCGTACAACGCCAATCTTATCGGCTTCTTTGCGCAATTTAAAATCCAAAATTTTCCCTTCGATCACCGCAACCACCCCTGCGGCGTTGGCTGGTTTTGACAAGGCCAGCAAATCGTATTCTGCATTTTTAATGAACTCTTCATTATTTATTTTTAAATCTTGCGCTTGAATTACCATCACTTGCCCGGTCAGATTCAAATCCTTAGCTAAAGCCAAGCGGGCTTGCTCCTTCCAATCAGGGGGGAAGACCTTGTCTGACCCATCCAAAAAAGGCAAAATAACCAAGCGCTTTTTCATGGTGTTAGTATTGCCTTCAGAAACACTTAGACGACTTTCTTCTTGCACGATTTTTTTAGGACCTGAAGTTGTGCGATCTACAGTGCTGCATCCAACAAGGCTGCCTAGCAACAAAACACTAAAAATAATAAATCTCACTGCACACCACCTGCGGTTTTAAAAATGATTTCTAAGTCATTGATGGATGAAGCCGTCCAGCGGCGGTTTTGCACACTGATCCCAGAAATTTTTTGCGCCACTTCTTGCAATGATCCTACGGCATCCACTTCAAAAGTGACAGCCTTCGTGCTGATCACTCTTTCTTTCACATTGCGTACACTGGTCACCTGATTTTGCAAAGATTGCTTGAAACTTTCTAACTGTAGGGGCGAAAAAAAACCTTGAAAAGTCAGCTTAAAAGTAGAACTACCTAAGCTTCCCCTTTGCCATACTTCTGTCACTTGCGTCGCCAAATCTGTCATCACTAGGTCTAAAACTTCTTTGATTTTTTTTGGCACAACCACTTGTGGATCCCCAGGTTCTGTCGTGAACTTACGAACCACGTCAGCAATGGTTTTGCCATTGTTGGCCTGAAACACTTTGAAATTCATTTCAATATTGAATTTTTTTTGCTCTGCTTTGCGAACAATAATGGGGCCTTCTAAAACCAAAGGGGCTTTTAAAGCTTCGGCCACAGCGGACATTTCTTCTGGGTTCAGTTTAGCTTTGCGTAAATGTTCAGGCACCAAACTTTGCATATGGGCTTGTTGAGGCTTTAAAATATAAAATCCACTTTTCCAAAAAGAAGACCTGGCTTGATCTTCAATTTTTAAAAATAAGTTTTGTAATTCATTGCTGGATCCAGAGCTCCACCAGAAAAAAGTCTGGGAGTCCACATCGTCCAGCACAAAAATCAAAGGGACAATGACTGGCGTTGCATCGCTTAAACCCAACAGGCCATTTTCTTCCAACAAGGTTTGCAAATCCTTCAGGGCTAAGCGCGAAGTCACTTGCATTTTAAAAATATCACCATCTTTAGTCAGGTCTCCGGTTTTGGTGAAAGGCATAAAACGCGGGCTGAGTTTAAGAATTTTATTTTGAATCACCGTTTTATTTTTTTGAAACTTATCAGCCCCCAACAAATCACGAATCACATTTTCGGCAATTTGCGATTGCACCTGATCTTGAATGATTTTTTTGGCCAACACCGGGTTAACTTCGTCGGAAGATCCCACTTCGGTGCGTTCGATAAAGTCCTTACTTGATGTTTGTGCTTGCGCTAGTTTCGGGCCTAGGGCGATCACGGCTAATATCAAAGTTAAAAACATTTTAAACAACTTACTTTTATATATATCCACTTTAATGTCCTTCTATGAAGATCTAACTCATCCTTAATTCAATAAAATCGGTGCGTCCAAAAGCGGCATGGATCTGTTCAAAAAACAAACTGTCTGCATTCACTTTCATTTGATCGTTTTCTAAAGTCACTTTATGCGCAAGTTCTTGCAAAGCAATCTCTAAGCCCACCGGAGTTGCACCCGGATGATCCTGCACCAAGTTTTTCAACTTTTCATATTCATCCAGGGATAGATCTTGCAATTTGAACACCATCTTTTTGGATTTTTGTAAAACCTGATCCAACAAAGACAGCTGATCCACAATCACCTTGGCTTGTTCTTCTTCCACCTCTAAAGTTCCACCAATCAACAAAGCCTTGTCTTGTTTTAGCTCTTGTTCGTAGCGGGCATACACATCCGGAAAGATCACGGCTTCACAAAATCCAGTGAGGTCTTCAATTTTGGCAAAAGCCATGCGAGTGCCTTTTTTAGTGATGACTTCGCGAAGTTCGGCAATCAAGCCCGATACAATGACTCTTTTTTTATTTTCTCTATTACGACCATAGTTGCCTTTGTTGCTTTTATCGCCCTGGGAGTTTGCGCCAGTTGCTGCAGTCACGGGCAAAGCCAGTCCTGGCAAATCAGCAATACTGGACGAAGTCCACAGCTTGGCCAAGTGTTCATAGCCCTTCAAGGGATGATCACTGAGATAAAATCCCAAAATTTCTTTTTCATAAGCCAAGGAAGCCGACCGTGACCAGGGTTTGCATTCTTCCATCACCACCGCTTCGCTCAAGCCCATATCAAACAAAGACGTCTGACCGGACTGCTGGTCTTTTTGAAAGCCCAAGGCCCGATCCAAAAATTTTTGATAGCCATTCATCAGTTGGCCACGGTGGTAAGAAAATTGATCCAAAGCCCCAGCTTTGATCAAACATTCAATCACTTTTTTGTTTACTCGACGCAGATCAATCGAATTAAAAAAATCATCCAAGCTGGTGAATTTCTGATCCGGCTTTTGGGCCCGGGCTTCTAAAATCGACTGTACGGCGGCTTCACCCACACCTTTGATGGCTCCTAAACCAAAATATATTTCAGACCCATGCACAGTGAATAAATAATCAGAAAAATTCACATGTGGAGTCTTTACGTAAAGCCCCCGCTTTTGGGCGTCTTTGACATATTTGACCACTTTGTCGGTGTCACTGATCTCGGTGCTTAATAAAGCCGCGAAAAATTCCGCTGGATAATAATTTTTAATCCACGCTGTCTGCGCGGTGATCACCGAATAGGCCGCCGCATGGGATTTGTTAAAACCATAATCGGCGAACTTGTACATCAGATCAAAAAGCTCTTCTGATTTTTTAGGATCATGGCCTTTTTGTGCAGCCCCTTGCATAAAGCGGTGCCGGTGCTGATCCATTTCTTCTTTGATTTTTTTACCCATGGCCCGACGAAGCATGTCGGCTTCGCCCAGTGAATAACCGGCAATTTTAGAAGCGATGCCCATCACCTGTTCTTGATAAACCATAATGCCATAGGTTTCTTTTAAAGCTTCTTCGGTATCTTGAATGATGTATTCGACGGGGGACTCGCCATGTTTGCGTTTGGTGAAGTCTGGAATATTGGCCATGGGTCCTGGACGATACAAAGAGGTGATGGCCGTGATATCAGCAAAGCCGGAGGGTTTGATTTTGCGGGTGGCATCGGTGATGCCCTCACCCTCGAACTGAAACACTCCAGCAGTGTCACCCCTAGACATCAATTCATAAATACCCTTGTCATGCAAAGAAATATCTTGAGTGGCAATTTTCACACCGCGATTTTTTTCGACCATATCCAAAGCATGCTGAATATGGGTCAAGGTTTTCAAACCCAAAAAGTCGAATTTGATCAAACCAATTTTTTCGGCATGCTTCATGTCGTACTGAACGACGTTTTCGCCATTAGCGCCTTTGTACAAAGGCGCATGATGAATCAATTCGCCATCGGCAATAATCACGCCCGCAGCATGTATACCCGCATGACGAACCATACCTTCAATTTTTAAAGCCAAATCCATCAGTGTTGAAACCGTGGGGTTCATTTCAATCAGCTCCCGCAGACGGGGTTCCGTTTCAATGGATTCTTTTAAGGTTATCCCTAGTTTTTCTGGAATCAATTTGCTGACCACATCCACTTCAGCAAAAGTCATTCCCAAAACACGCCCCACATCTTTGATGGCCGCCCGGGTTTGCAGCTTTCCATAAGTGATGATCTGTGACACCGACCCCGCACCATATTTTTCTGTCACATAGCGAATCACATCGCCGCGGCGGTCTTGACAAAAATCGATATCAAAGTCAGGCATGGATATACGTTCGGGATTTAAAAATCGCTCAAATAACAAAGAATACGGCACCGGATCCAGATCGGTGATGCGTAAAGAAAAGGCCACCAAAGATCCTGCCCCAGATCCCCGACCAGGTCCCACCGGAATTTTGTTTTCTTTGGCCCAAGCAATAAAATCATGGACGATTAAAAAATAACCGTTAAAGCCCATGCGATCGATGACGCCCAATTCATAATCCAGGCGCTCTTTGTATTCTTGCTTTTTTTCTTCACTAATGACTTCTTGTCGAGTTTCGGCTTCAGCAAAACGCACTTCAAGGCCATCCAAAGACTTGCGCTGCATTTCTTCTTTCAGCGTTCGCCCACCTTCAGTGGGATAACTGGGCAAGTGATAAATGGGCTTGCCATTATCATCTTTCATCTTGAACTTCACATTGCATTGATCAGCAATTTTCAAAGTGTTTTCAATGGCCGAAGGAATATCAGCAAACAAGGCCTTCATTTGTTCTGCAGATTTAAAATAAAACTGGTCACTGCCTAAACGAAAACGTGTTTCGTCTTGCAAAGTTTTATTGCTGCCGATGCACACCAAAACCTCTTGCGCAATCTGATCATCCGCTGTCATATAGTGGACGTCGTTGGTCGCCACCAACGGGGCGCCAGTCAGTTGATGAACCTGCAGTAAAAACTCATTGATCTTTTTCCATTCAGGCAAACCGGTGCGATTCAGTTCTAGATAAAAGCGATCTGGAAAAATACTTTGCAAGCGGTAGATCTTATTTAGAGCAGCCTCGGCCCCTTCTTTTAAAAAAGTGTCCACCACTTCGCCGCGCAAGCCCCCCGACAGGCAGATCAAATCTGAATTCAGTTTTTCTAATACTTCGTAGTCAACCCTGGGCTTCCAATAAAAACCTTCTTGATAGCCTATGGAACTGATCTCGCAAAGATTCTGATAACCCTTGATATTTTGTGCTAGTAAAACCAGTCTGCGCGGAAACTGAGGGACATTGTCTTTGTCTTGCTTTTTTTCTAAGCGAGACCCTGGAGCCAAATAAATATCTAGACCCAAAATGGGTTTTATATTTGCAGCTTGAGCAGCAAAATAAAATTCAATAGCGGCAAACATATTTCCGTTGTCAGTCAAAGCCACAGCAGGCATGCCACACTCGGCTGCTTTTTTGACAATGGATTTCACTCGACACGCAGCCTCGAGCAAAGAGTATTCAGAATGAACATGCAAGTGAACAAAACTCATAGAAGGGAATTTTCGTCGAAGGCCCGCCCATAGGCAACAGTAAAAACTGACATGCTGTGCCCGGCATTGACCTGTGTTTTTATGCCAAGTAGAGTCAACGCTCTAAAATGGAAGACAAAGGCAGCGAACTTCAATAAAAGAAACAGCATTACTCACAACAGCGGAGAACACTTTGGCAACTACAAAAGAAACTGAAAACACAAAAACCATGTCAGCTCACGATTTAGAAGCTTTAGAATATCACACCAAGGGAAAACCTGGAAAAATTGAAGTGATTTCTAGTAAGCCTTGCCACACTGAAAAAGATCTGGCTTTGGCTTATTCACCTGGCGTTGCTGCACCCTGCTTGGTCATCGCTAAAAACCCTGAAAGTGTTTATGATTACACCGCCAAGGGCAATCTCGTCGGTGTTATTTCTAACGGTACGGCGGTGTTAGGTTTGGGTGATATTGGGGCTTTGGCTTCAAAACCGGTGATGGAAGGCAAAGGCATTTTATTCAAACAATTTGCCGGCATTGATGTGTTTGATATTGAAATTGGCAAAACAACAACAGCTGAATTCATTGCCGCTGTGAAAGCCCTAGAACCTACTTTTGGTGGCATCAATCTAGAAGATATTAAAGCCCCTGAATGTTTTGAAATTGAAGAGACTTTGAAGCGTGAAATGAATATTCCGGTATTTCATGATGATCAGCATGGAACAGCCATTGTATCTGGCGCAGCCTTACTGAATGCATGTTCAGTGACTGGTCGCAAACTAGAAAATATTCGTTTGGTGGTGAACGGGGCCGGCGCTTCTGCGGTGGCTTGTTCAAATATTTTTATTTCTTTAGGTGTTCGTCGTGAAAATCTGATCATGTGTGACAGCACTGGGGTTATTTACAAAGGCCGAAAAGAAGGCATGAATAAATACAAAGAGGCTTTTGCCAATGCCACTGAAGCGCGCACACTGACCCAAGCTTTGGTGGGTGCTGATGTGTTTGTTGGACTGTCTGTAGCCGGCGCATTGACTCATGAAATGCTCAAAGGCATGGCCAAAGATCCAATTATTTTTGCCATGGCCAATCCAAATCCAGAAATCACTCCGGCTAAAGCTCGCGAAGCCCGACCCGATGCCATTGTCGCTACGGGAAGATCCGATTATCCCAATCAAGTGAACAATGTTTTGGGCTTTCCGTCGATCTTTCGCGGAGCCTTAGATACACGTTCGACACAAATCAATGAAGAAATGAAATTAGCTGCCGTTCATGCCTTGGCCAACCTGGCCCGCGAAGAAGTTCCAGACACAGTGTCTGACACCTATGGTGGAAAAAGCTTTAAATTTGGCCGTGAGTATTTAATTCCAAAACCTTTTGATACCCGTGTGTTGATGTGGGTGGCCCCGGCTGTGGCGCAAGCTGCGATCAAATCTGGTGTGGCTCGTAAAACCATCAGCGATTGGGAAGCTTACAAAGAAAGTCTTGAAGCCTTTCAAGGTCCATCAAAAGTATTTATTCGTTCAGCCATCAATCGCGTGCAACAAAATGCCGCTGCCCAGGGTGGCAAACTGCCACGCATTGTGTTTCCAGAAGGATCATCAAGTAAAGTTTTAAAAGCTTTGCGCACTTTGGTGGAAGAAAAAATCTGTGAACCCATTTTGTTAGGATACCCTGACCGTGTTCGCGAAAAAATTGCACAGCTAGAACTAACTACTTTGAGCGATGTCAAAATTATTCACCCTTCTGCAGATCCCCAGTTTAAAAACTACGTGCAAGAGCTTTTTCAAAAACGTCAACGCAAGGGCGTGAATATGCGCGAGGCCGAACGTTTGATGGCCGATCCCAATTATTTTGCAGCAATGATGGTTTTGCAAGGGGATGCCGATGGCATGGTCACTGGCTCTTCGCAAAACTATAGCGATGCTGTAAGGCCGATTTTACAAACCATTGGCACACATCAAGATGGCGTAGCCAGTGGTCTAAATATAGTTTTATTGGAAGATCGTTTTTTAATTTTGGCCGACACCACGGTGAACTACAACCCAAGCGCTGAACAGTTGGCCCAAATTGCTGTGCAAGCCGCAAGAGTGGCCGAGTACTTCAAAGTAGAACCTAAAGTGGCAATGCTCAGTTATTCCAACTTCAGTGGATCTTCAGGCACTCCCGCAAAAATGAAAAAAGCGGCCGAGTTAGTGAAAACTTTGCGCCCAGATATTTTGGTGGATGGGGATATGCAAGCCGATACAGCGGTTAACCCCAGTATTTCAGGCCGGATCTTTCCATTTTGCCAATTGCAAGGCGAAGCCAATATTTTGATTTTTCCAAATCTAGAATCTTCGAATATTTGTTACAAACTTTTGCAGCAGATTGGTAAAGTTGAAGTGATTGGGCCTTTTTTGATGGGCGTGCGCCGTTCTGCCAACGTTTTACAAAGAACCACTACGGTGGAGCAAATCGTAAGTTCATGCGTACTGACCGCCTTAGAAGCACAATATATTATTGAACATAGAAAAAAACACTAGTTGTGGATTAGGGCGCGTCCAGCGCCCATCCTATATCCAGACCAAAATCCATTTATAATCTAACACTTCGTCTTATTTTTTCGCAGACGGCGGAGCAGTCACACTGGCATCGACCATGGCTTGCACTTGCTTAGGGTCGATACGGGTCATCAAGTGTTCATAGGCTTGAATACTTTTGTTTTGCACTAAAGTTTGCGCATCGGTCCAACGCCCCAAAGGCTCACCAAAAAGTCGACCTACATTGTCTGCATAAGTCGGCAAAATGGGGCGCAAGTAAATAGCAATAATGCGAAAAGCATTCAAAGTGCTGGTCAGAATTTTTTGCGTCTGTGCCGGGTTTTCTTTGATCAACTTCCACGGCGCTTTTTCATCAAAATATTTATTGGTGCTATCGGCAATGCCACGGATTTCATTCACGGCTTTAGCAAATTCACGTTGCTCATACAAAGCCGCAATTTCTGCCGACTTTTCTTGGGCCGCTTTCACCACCTGCAAACCTTCAGTATCTAAATCCACCATTTGGCTGGAAAAATTTTTACCCAACATCGAAGCCCCGCGGGAAGCCAAGTTGGTGATTTTGCCCACCAGATCAGAATTCACTCGACTGACAAAATCATTCAAGTTCAAATCAATGTCTTCTGCGCTGCTACCCAGCTTGCTGCCATAATAGTAGCGCAAGTATTCCGGTTGCAAGTGCTGCAGGTATGTTCTAGCCGCTATAAAAGTGCCCTTGGATTTAGACATTTTTTCGCCGTTGACCATCAAATGCCCATGAACAAAAACTTGTTTTGGTGTTTGATATTCTGCGGCCTTCAACAGGGCCGGCCAAAATAAAGTGTGAAAATAAACAATGTCCTTGCCAATAAAATGATAAATTTCTGTATCTTGGTTTTTCCAAAAATCATTGACTTGGCGTTGATTTTTGGCGCACCATTCTGTGGTCGAGGCAATATAACCAATGGGGGCATCCACCCAAACGTAAAAAAACTTTTTATTGTCCGTGCCGGGGATGGCAAAACCAAAATAGGGTTCGTCCCTAGAAATATCCCAATCCCTTAAATCTTCATTGAACCATTCTAACATTTTTTTATGGATTTCATTCGATGTGTGATCGGGCAACCATTGGCGCAGTTCTTCTTTAAAATGATTCAATTGAAAAAAATAATGCTCACTGGGTTTTTTAACCGGGGTATTGCTGCACACCGAACACTTGGCATCTTTCATATCTTCCGGGGAATAAGTGGATCCGCAGATATCACAAGAATCCCCATATTGGTTTAAGGCCCCGCACTTGGGGCAAGTGCCTTTTACAAAACGATCGGGCAAAAACATCTTGTCGTGGTCACAATAAAGCTGATGAATTTCACGAATAGCGATATGATTTTTGGCTTTCATGTGTTGGTAGAATTCTTCACACAAGCGACGATTGTCAGCGCTGTTGGTAGAACTATAATGATCAAATTGAATCAGAAAATCGCCAAAATCTTTAACATGTTCATCATAGCTTTTGGCAATCAAAGCTTCTGGAGTAATTCCTTGCTCCCGGGCTTTGACCATGATGGGGGTTCCATGGGTGTCATCGGCACAAACAAAAACACATTCGTGGCCTTGCATTTTTTGAAAACGCGACCAAAAATCAGCCTGCAGATATTCAACCAAATGACCAATATGAATTTGGCCATTGGCATAGGGTAAAGCTGTGGTCATTAAGATACGTCGTTGCATGCCAAAAAGCCTTTCGTGGAACAATTAACCGGGCCCCCTGTTAGGGCCAGCGCACTTGGCCGGTTTTTATATCATAAAAAGCAGATTTGACCACCAGTTCCCCTGCTTTTTCGGCCTCTTGAATCAATTTTGAGTCCTGGCGCAATTTATCCACCAAACCTGTCGTGTCGGCCCCATCTTGATGACCTAGAATCACCACAAGATTGGCTCCTAAATTTTGCACAGCATGATCTACGCTGGCGGACACAGCATCATTCACAAAGGGTCCTACAATGCGCACCACATAAATTTCGCCTAATTTTTGATCAAAAATAAGTTCAGGAGAGACTCGTGAATCACTGCTAGATATCACCACAGCATGAGGGCTCTGGTTGATGGATGTACGTATTAAATCTTTTTTACCAGCGCCATCTTTACGAAGGCGACCACTGACAAAACGCAGGTTGCCATTTTTTAACCAACCCAGGGCTTTTTCTGCAGAGATCGGCCCAACAATGCGTGACTTGGCTAGTGGAACTTCTTCTGCCGGAGTCGCTGGCTGTGCCGGTGCTGTTTCCGATGGTGGCTCTGCAGATTCTTTGCTGGGAGTCGCTACAGCTTTGTCTGAGCTGTCTTCCGCTGATTTTTTATCCTTATTTTTTTTCAGTTTCACTTCAAGGTCTGACACTTCATTGGGTGTTCGTTCGGTTTCAGGTTTGGTTTTTTTACTAGCGCAACCCACAGAAAGAGTTATGGCTAAAAGCACAATAGAGCGAAAAAAAAGGCTATTCATAAATCATCCTTGTTGTAAAAGCGTTTCAAACATTCTAGAACCTAAACGGTTTAAAAATCTATTTTTTTCTGAAGGAAATTGCGATGTTAAATGTTTTATCTTCATCCCAAGTTTTAGCGGTCTTGCAGCAAAAAAAATACCCAGCTCAGGCCACTTATCTAGCCATGTACAGCACTTGGCTAGGTGGCGTAACAACAGATCCCTCATTGATGATAGTCCCCATTGATGATCATATTGTGCATCGTGGGGATGGCGTCTTTGAAGCCATCAAGTGCGTGAACGGCAAGATTTATCTATTGCAGCCCCACTTGGATCGCTTAGAAATATCTGCAGAAAAAATTGGTCTGCAGCTTCCGCACAGCAAAGAAGAAATTAAAAAGATTATTTTCCAAATGTCATTGATAGTTAAAAAACCAAACCTCATGTATCGCTTGTATATTTCTAGGGGGCCTGGTGGATTTACTGCCAATCCTTATGAATCCTTGGCGGCACAAATGTATTTAGTCCTGACCGAGTACAAACCTTTACCAGCGGAAAAGTTTGCCACTGGGGTTAAAGTGGGGCGAAGCTCTGTTCCCGTCAAGGAGCCGTGGTTGGCCCGTACTAAAACTTGCAATTATTTGCCCAATGTTTTGATGAAAAAAGAATCCGTAGATGCCGGAGTGGACTTTACTGTGGCCTTTGATAAAGAAGGCTATCTAGCAGAAAGCAGTACTGAAAATATGGTGATTGTGGATTCAAAACGGCGTTTATTACGACCACGCTTATTGCAAATTTTAAAAGGCACCACCATGATGCGAACCTTGGATTTAGCGCAAACACTTTTGCACGATGGAATAATCACTTCCATCGATGAGTCTGATATCACCGAATCTGATATTAAAACCGCCCATGAGGTGATGATGATCGGAACCACTTTAGATATTTTACCGGTGGTTGAATACGAAGGGCAAAAAGTCGGTAGTGCTGGCGCCGCAGGATTGGCCGGCCCCGTGGCTCAACAATTATTGGCCATGCTTCGTAAGGATCAACAAGCAGGACCCTTTGTCGATTCTGTGGAGCTTTAAAAGATCAGGGCTTCGCCGCCCGTATTGCTGCAAAAAGTGCGGCCTGAAATATGCAATACAAGGCAATCAAGGTCTATAATTTTATAAATGCTTTTAAGAACGTTTAAACTTAGAAGGGAATGCCAAATGATCTCTAAATTACTCAGCTGCCTGACCCTTTTTGTCACTGTCCAAAGCTTAGTCAGTTCTGCATCGGCAGCCCGACTTGAATGCTCGGGTCTTTTTAAAGATCCAGCCGCCGTTCAAGAACTGTCGTTGAACCTTCCGCAGAAATACCAATATCGACCGGCCCCCACCGGGGTCAGGGACTTCAGTGAAATCAAAGAATTAAAAATAATGTCATTCAATGTAGAAAATTTTTTCTGGAAGCCGACTCAGGCGCAAATTCAAGCACGCCTAGCAGAGCAGCAACAATATATTCGGCAGCAGAAAGTACCATCTTGGTATTTATGGGGGCGTCCATTAGTATGGCAGGCTCAAAAGAATCAAAGCTCTGGTATGGGTAAAAATGATGATATAAAACCGGAGTTTGAAATTGAAAGGATTCGTCAGATCACTGATGACGAATATCCTGATCTTATGATTGCGACCGAAATAGAAAGTCAACAAGCCCTAGAGCACTTGGCCAGCAAAGGTCTTAAAGACAAATACAAATCCTATTTGATTGAAGGCAATGATTCTCGCGGCATCGACATTGGTTTTTTAGTTAAAGTCGATCTGCCTTTTTTTATTGAGCAGCAAACCCATAAGGATATGCTGTGGCCTTTGGATGGGCGACAAGTTAGAATATTTTCTAGGGATGTCCCCGCATTATTGCTTAGCAAATCCAAGGGCGAAAAACCATTTTTGATTGTTTTAGGCAATCATGCCAAGTCCAAGCGCGATGGTGATGGCGACCCCTTATCTAACAAACTTCGCACCGCACAGTACGAAGCCATGGCCAAGATCATTACTGAATATCAGAAGCAGTTTCCCAACACCCCCATTGTTTTGGGTGGCGATTTTAATACACAGGTCAATACGGCTCGGGAAGTACAGCCGATACTGCCTTTGGTGAAAAGTGGATTTCTAT
>JBMOJS010000002.1:0-49208 GCA_049315665.1 Pseudobdellovibrionaceae bacterium
CGATAGCCAATGGTTTTTTAGAGCGGCGAGCGCGAGCCCACTCAACACTTAAAGTTTTTAAATAATAGCTGCGATTGCCCACTTCGGTAACAAAGTCTTTAACTTCCAAGGCATCTATTTTTTTCTCTAAAAAAAAGTTTGAAAAGGCGAGTGAAAAGAGACTTAGAAGATCTCGATAATGCTGGTCATAGATTTCTAGATTCATTTCTACAATAAGACCTTGCAGTTGATTTTGCAAAAAAAGGGGTTGTACTTTAAACTTATTTTTTTGAAAGGCTTTTTCTAACAAAGAGGCCAAAGACAGTGGCAAACGACCTAGAATCACGTCAGCTGAAAAAGTCGACTGTTCTTCTAAACTTAAACGACAGCCCACCCCTTGAATTTGTTCTTGTGGCAAACCACAACAATGGGTGGCTACAAAAGCCTGGATAGAAGGTAGAAATTTAAAATAAAGCATCATGGATTTTGGCGGTAAAAATACAACCAATTTTTGAATCAATTCTTCCTGTGTAGCTACGGCACGAAACTCTTTAATAATAAACTCATTATCTGCCATAGAGTTTTCTTGAAGTGCGTGTTGAGGATCTAACTCACCTGACAAAGCATCTGATGTTTGCCCAAGCTCGCTCTTGTTATCAGAATATTCGGTGATCTTAGAGGTAGAGCTTTCTGGCAACTGCATTTGATCTAGCTGGACAGGTGTTGCTTTTTTTAATTCATGCAGTAATTGTTCGTTTTGGTAAATGAAAAAAAGTTTTTCACAAGCCTTTTCGATAGACCATTGCAAACAGGCGGCCAGGGTTTCATTCTTTTCACAAATAATATCCACAATGCCGTAGGCTTTTAATGATAACAATTGCGGTAGATCTTTAGATTCAGCCAAAAAAATCCATTGAATTTCAGGGTTCAAATTAAAAATTTCATGCATATCCGTTCGGACCGATGTTGCCAGATCCTTATAATCAACAACCAAAATATGTGGTGGAAAATTTTTAATTTTTTCTAATAGCAATTCTTTTTCTTGAACAAAAAAAGTATCAAACCCAGCCTGTGACAAGAAAATTTTTAAGCTAGCCCCTGGCTCTAAAGATTGAGTCCACAAACCAACAGTGAATTGATTGGCGTAGTCCTGTATCTTCACAGAACTCCCTGCCCGGGTCGACGAATGGTGGTTTTATAGTTTTTCAATTCTTTTCCTAAAATCTCTTCTGGTTCAATAAAATCTAAATCTTTGATTTCTTCTTTTGCAAATTCAACTTTTAAATTATCAAAAGCCGTCACATGATTATCTGCAGATGGCAATTCATCTAGCAAAGAATCAAAGTTGATATCAGGAAAAGCTTTTTTATCTTTTTGCACCTCATCCAATAAAGCGGCCTTCACTTGCACCATTTCTTCAGTAGAAATATTTTTTAAACCCAATACTTTTTGTGGAATGCTATCTGCAATAACACCAACTGCAACATCCTTGGCGGCATCCGTAGCGGTATTCTCCGCAGTAGCATTAGCAGAATCTATAATTGTTGCTTTGACTGTGGTATCTGCCGCGATGGTGGGCTCCGGTTTTAAAATCACAGCCGATGGCGCAGTCGAAAGAACAGTTTCTTTGTACAATCTTTTTGGGGCTGCTGATTTTTTGGGTGCAAAAATCAGATCTGAAAACTGCACCAGTAATAAAATACCAATAAAAAATACAGCCAGTGGACCCAGCAATTGCCAGCGCCCTTCTTGAACCACTGAGTTCGCCACCTGAGTGGTTACAAACAGATTGGTCTGTGGAATACGTTTAAAATAATTCAAAGTTGAATTTTGTGAATCTTGCAAAACAAAGTCACCCTGCAGTTGAGTGGACTGCTGTAAATATTTGAATACTTGGGTCTGCCCCATCGATTGCCCCATATATTCTGCCACAGAGTGCAATACATTGATGCCAGAAAAATTAAAGACCATCCAATCCATTTTTTTCTGCGAACTCCAGAAAAACGAATGGCTTAAAGATTTAAAATCACTCCATAGGTGTACACTCCATGGCCCCTGCTGCAATTGCCAGTGCAAATGCTTTTTCTGGCTTCCATCAAACCAAACATTCAAAGTCCAGATTTCGCTGGAATGAGTATTATTGATATTTTTAATATCTGTTTTGTCTTGTTCGCTCCAGGTTGAAGCCAAGGATCTTTCTTTAAAACTCACCAGCACCGGAGTTTCAGTGTCCTTTTGATTTTTATTAAACACCACCACCGCATATTGATCCGGAAAGGCCTCCCAAGGCCAATCGACTTTTTTACTTTCCATCACATTCTGCAAAGAGACCGCGTAAAAAAGATTTTTTTGTAGCAGTTGAAACTGATTGAGCAGAATTTGCTCGGTACCGAAAACCTGTTGCTGTAAGCGAGATTTAAAAATCTGCTGTCGCCCTGTCATGTAGGATTGATCCACACGCCATAAAGCTGCAGCTATAAACCCGGTGAAAACCAAGATTTTTAGAGTCTGCTTTAATCTTTCCGACATATTTACAAGCCCTTCCCTAGACTTCCATTTTTGCTGGCCCCTTTGGCCCTTAGTCTTATTCTAGTTTTATAAGCTGATAAGAATCAAGCAAGACTCCTTTGCCAAATCAGATAATTGCCATTAAAAGGGGAAATATGAAAAACCCATCTTTGCATAAAGAGTGCGATGTATTAATTATAGGTTCTGGGACAGCGGGACTGTCCGTGGCCTTGAAGTTGGCTGAAAAATTCACCCATATTGTGATTTTATCTAAAGAAAAAGCCCCTGAAACCAACTCCAGCATGGCTCAAGGTGGCATCGCCGCTGTGATGTCAGACGAAGACAGTTTTAGCAGTCATGTTACAGACACCTTAGTGGCTGGCGCAGGACTTTGCAAAGAAACAGTGGTCAGGAATTATATAGAGCAAGCCCCTGATAGAATTAATGATTTAGTAAACTGGGGCGTTCATTTTGATGAGGGTTTAACCAAAGAAGGTGGGCATTCATTTCGTCGAATTTTGCATTTTGCTGATCAAACAGGACTAGAAATTCATCGCACTTTGCTAGCCCGAGTGCTGTCACATCCCCATATTCATTTGCTTGAAGAGCACTATGCTATTGATTTGATTTTAAATAAACATCTAGATCCCAATGATATGTCACCAAACACCTGTTGTGGCTGCTATGCTTTGGATAAAAGAACAGCCGATGTTTTAAGCATCACCGCGCCACAAACAATTTTGGCAACAGGCGGCGCTGGCAAGGTCTACCTTTACACCTCAAACTGGAGTGGGGCTTCTGGCGATGGTTTGGCCATGGCTTACCGCGCAGGCGCACGTTTGGCCAATCTAGAGTTTATGCAATTTCACCCCACCTGTTTGTATCATTCCGAAGCTAGAAATTTTTTGATTTCAGAAGCCTTACGTGGAGAGGGCGGAGAATTGATCAATGCCCAAGGTGTGGCTTTTATGAAAAAACATCACCCTCTGGGCTCGCTCGCTCCCAGAGATATTGTGGCCCGCTCGATTGATGCCGAAATGAAAAAAACCGGGGCTGTGTGTGTTTACTTAGATATGACTCATTTGCCCGCTGATTTTTTAAAACAGCGCTTTCCGCTGATTTATCAAAAATGTTTGCAGCATGGAATTGATCTTACACAAAAACCAATCCCCGTGGTGCCTGCTGCCCATTATTTGTGTGGCGGAGTATTGACTGATCTGAATGGACGCACAGATATTGCCGGCCTTTGGGCCATTGGCGAAACCGCCTGCACTGGCTTGCATGGGGCTAACCGCTTGGCTTCAAACTCTTTGTTGGAATGCCTAACTATGTCCCACAATTGCAGTCAGCAATTGATACAAAACCCACAGACTTATTTATCGACCACTCGCCACCCAGCCCCCCCGGCTTGGGTGCATCCACAAGAATCCAACGCTGACGAAATGATAGTCATCAATCATATGTGGGAAGAGATTCGCCGACTGATGTGGAACTATGTTGGTATTGTGCGATCAAATAAACGCTTGCAACGGGCCGATCACCGTTTAGAAAATATTTTATCTGAAGTGAAAGAATATTATTCGAATATGAAACTTCACAGTGATATTTTAGAGTTAAGAAATATTGCCACCGTAGCCTCTTTGACTGTGCGCTGTGCTTTGTTAAGAAAAGAATCCAGGGGCATTCATTTTAGTTTAGATTATCCAGTACAAAATTTGCTGACAGAACCAGCCCATGGACCCGCCGCACAAGATACGATTGTTGTAAGAGGTCAATACTCATATTAACCTGAATCTATGTTGCAAAGATCAGAAGGTTTTTTTCAAAGTTTAAAGCCAGGGCGCTTGTTTTTTCAAAACTGGAAAGTACAAAACCCCGTTGGCACAGTCATTATCACTCATGGACATGGTGAGCATTCAGAATGCTACCATCGGTTGGTTGATTTTTTTAAAAATGATTCTTGGAATTTTATAGCTTGGGATATCCGTGGCCATGGAAAATCCGAAGGTCCAAGAGGCTATGCAGAACACTTTCAAGACTATTTGGATGATTTTAAGACTTTCATAAATAACTGTTTACAATTGGAAGATGTTAAAAATAAACCAGTGATTCTGTTAAGCCACTCTATGGGAGGCATGATTCAGCTGCGGGCTTTGGCCGAAGATCTGGATTTACAAAAAAAAATCACGGCCCAGGTTTGCAGCGCTCCTTTTTTAGAAGTGGCCATGCCCGTCCCTGAATGGAAGAAATTTTTAGCCAAAAAAGTATCCAATTTTTTACCGCATTTAACGATGGATTCGGGAATGAAGAATGAGTATTTGACCCATGATCCAGAGGTCATTCGTGAATGTGAACAAGATCCTTTGCGCCATCAAAAAGTTTCACCTCGTGTTTATTTGGGGTTTTTAGAATGCTTTGAAAAGATTCCTGGTTTAGCTGTTAACATCACCTTACCCACCTTGTTTCAATTGCCTGAAAAAGATCCGGTGGTCAGCACTCCCCGTGGGCGCGAGGTTTTTAAAAAATTGGGCTCATCAAATAAAGAAATATATATTTACGCCGATGCTTGCCATGAAATTTACAACGACACCTTAAGAAAAAATGCCTATGCGGATTTAAAAAAATTTTTGGACCAATGGAAGTAAATCTATGAAACATCTCTATACATTTTTCTTTCCATTTTTTTTACTGGCCTGCGCTGGTCCACAAGTTAATTCTGGTTTGCCAATTATAACTGAATCTGATTATCAATCGGTGATTGAAAAAAACACGCAAAGATCACAAAAGTATTCTGGTCTAGCCAACACCTTGGATGTTCAAGCGACGATTTTGAATTCTACAGTGTCCGCTGGGCAGTCTGACCAGTATGCACGCATTTATCAGTGGAATGCCCAACAATGGAATGAAGACAAGATAAAGTCCGAACAGAAATTAGCACAAAAAAGTGAATTTTTTGTTAGTTTTTATACTCCCGAACGCAAACACAATGATCTGCATAAAAACAAAACTCTATGGAAGATTTTTTTAGATACGGGTTCGCAGCGCTATGAAGGCAAGGCCACTAAAGTAAAACTTCTGACTGAAGAAGTTCGCCGCTTTTACCCCTATTATACTAAATTCACAACGCCCTATTTGATCGAGTTCCCTGTGTCGATGAAAAGTATCGAAGGCAAAGATTTAAAACTGACCATAACCGGCACTGTTGGTTCTGCTCAATTGCTTTTTGCCCCAGTAACCGGATTGAAATAATTCGGCGACAATACAGAATTTTTGAATTTTTGTTTAAGCGAGATCTAAATCTCGGCCAAGCGCTCTTTCAGCGGAGTAGCCACATCGATCCCCGCAGATTGGTGTTTGATAGACACATTTGGATTTTGTACCACTCGTTGCTGTAGTTTTGCAAAAATGGGTTCGCGTATCGCTAAATGATTGTCTTGCAAGACACACTGTCTGGCTAACTTCAGTTCAATATTTATAACTACAGGGGCTTTTAAATTGGCTGTCATTTGCGTGGGATCTTCAGGAATAGTGATGATCGAAAAAAAATGCAGTTTGGCTTTATTATCTTCGGTGATTTTTAATGAAGCCATATCACTTTTAGTCAGATTGGTTTTATGATTTTCAATAAACAGCTCAGGCTCTAAAACTGGAAAAGCCACAGCTGGAGTTTCACAACTTTGTAGCCAAGCAAAGATTTCGTCATTGGGATCATCCAAAAGAACAAATTGCCTTAAATCGGCAAAGCCCAATAAACCTTCTGGAAACTGAATTAAATCCTCAGACATTAATTCTACTTTACCAAAGCGCGATGTGTTTATGATCATCAAGCCCCCCTCCTGGAAACTGCCAATTAGACCACTAGACACAGGATAACAGCCTTCAGGTCAAATTTCTATAGATTTGTCCTGAATTATTTTTAAAAATTTAAAGTCTGTCGCGAATCAACCGGCTAGAAATAAAAACTCATCTCATTGACCAAAGTCAGACCAGGTGCGCCAACCAACTGAGCGACTGAGGAATAGCTTAGGAGTTGCAATAAAATGGCTGTAGCACTCGAGCTGGCTCAAAAGCAGCAAAGTCGAGGCGTCAACCGACTGAGCGACTGAGGAATAGTACTCCTATTTCGCAAGTAAGCGAAGGAGGTTGCAACGAAGGATTTGCTGCTTTTCAGCCTGCGATTAGGGTTTGAGGAGACGGGCCACAGACCGCGTCTTATCCGAACTCACCTGGGAAGATTGCTGATTTTGCTCTTGAATAGCAGCATACACTTCTTCCCTATGAATTTTTGTATCCTTAGGAGCCTCAATACCAAGTCGTACTTGCTTGCCTTTGATTTGTACCACGCGAATTTTGATATGATCATCGATAGCGATACTCTCGCCCAACTTCCTTGTAAGAACCAGCATGAACAACTCCTTTTGCGTATGCAGTCGTTATCGGCTTAAATTTAAGCAACTGTAGGTATAATTTCTAGCGAAGGAAGTCAAGTAAACTTGTCTGAATCAGTTTACCCGAAGTTTCTAAGGTGGCCTTTAGGGCCGTGTCTTTTTTATTGATGTCGCTGACCACCTGAAAGGCATCAGCATCTTCAAGCTGCGAGGCTAAAATCTTGTTGTCCATGGTGGCTTTTTGCAAAGAGTCCATGGTGCTGTTGATTGAGGTGACTCTAGACCCCACTTCAGAACGGGCCAGAACGACTTGGGAAATAGCTTGATCCAAAGAGTCTAAGCACTCCTGGATACCCATTTTGTCATTGGCTTTCATACTTATTTCTAAGGATTTAAGCGCACTAAAAACATTCACCGCAGCGCTATTGTTGACGGGGTCTGCAATGCGATGCAACTGACCCATGGAAGCTGGACCCCTGGTTTGCAGCAGATTTTGCTCTTGCTCCATGTTTTTTTCTTTGCGACTGATTTCTTCTTGCTGAAAATCTTTAAGTTCCGGTACGGTAGTGGGGGTTTCATATCGCACTCGCAATGTATTATCACGACCAGTGCCTTTACCAAAAAATACCTTATCCCCAGAAATATTCATAGGTATAAACGAGTTTTTGTGAATTTGGATTTTGATATCACCATCATCACCAAAGTACTCACCAGCCCGATTGAAAGGAGCCGCCTGAGTTTTGTGACCAGCAAAGATAAAACGATCGCCAAATTTACGATTACCAATTTGTACAGCCTGATTAAAAATCTGCCCCACTTCAGAAGCCGTCACCAGACGACTGTCTTCATTGCCACTGGCATCATTGGCTTGACTGATGGCCAGCTCTTTGGCTCGAATCAAAGACTCGCTCAATTCACCCAAAGCCTGATCTGAAAACTCTAGGAAGGCTTTCGCATTATTTATATTTTTGACAAACTGATTATTGCCTCGCTCTTCAGTTCTGGAGTGCAAAACCCGAGTCGAAGTTAAAGGATCATCGGAAGGCTTGTTGATTCTTTTTTGGGTCGCAGCTTGATTTTGTAGATCCGCCATTTCAGTGCGATTGCGACTGATATTCTGTTCAACCTGACTGAATTTCATTTTATCGGCTATTCTCATCTATCAAAGCCTTTTTAAATTTAATATCGTATCAAACATTTCATCGGCGGTTTTAATAAGCCTAGCCGAAGCATCATAAGTTTTTTGAAACTCAATCATTTTAGTGGCCTCTTCATCTAAGCTGACGCCACTTATGCTTTCACGGATTTGCCCTAACTGATTTAAAATATTTTCTTGCGAAGATTGCGACTTCATAGCCCCCTGAGTGATCGTGCCAATTTGCCCCACCTGAGTATTATAGAAATCATCAAAAGTGGCTTTTTCGCTCATCATGGTATTTTTATACTGTAAAGCCGAAATCACATTGGCCACAGTGTTGTCACCAGGAGCATCGGGTTTAGAAGCTGCAGCAATTCTAGATACATCATCAAAAATTGTTTTGTTAACGGATAAGTTTTGCGCGGCCCCTTTTACAGCTTCAGGCATTTCAAAAAATAAAATTCCGCTGCGTCCATTATTATCAAAGCCTTCGATATGAGCTTTATTGACTTCTTTGGCTAAAGAGTAGGCCAACTGATCTACGTTTTTTAATAAATCTTCAACCACATGGTCACGCACCTGTAGTGCTCCACCCATTTGCCCACCTTTGATACGTTCGGTGATATTGGTTGGACTGCTGTTGGATTTTTCGTAATAGTAAATATCAATACGAGTCCCATCGTCAGAAGATTTGGCTTGGAGTTGCGCAACCGAAGTTCCTGAAACTAAAATGCCGCTGCCGCCAGCAGAAACTGAAACCATACCATCAGAAGCACTTTCAGCCCAACTGATATCAATTTTTTCACCTAATTTTTTAAGCAATAAATCGCGACGATCCCTTTGGTCATTGGCTGGCGTCCCTTGCACTTCGACCAATTGAATTTTTTCATTCAAAGCAGCAATTTCTTTAATCATGATATTGACTTCTTGAGTAGAGGTGATCAACTGACCATCTAAATCTTTTTGCACATCTTGCAATTGATTAACCACACGGCCAAAATCTTTGGTCATGGCATTGGCATTTTCACGCACCATCGTTCTAGTCGCCAAGCTTTCTGGGCTGTTGGACAATTCACGAAAACCATTGAAAAAATCAGTCATGTACTGATTTAAACCTTTATTCATTTGTTCATTGTAAACCTGTTCGACCCTGCCTAGGGCTTCAGCACGGCTATTCATATAGCCCATACTGGATTGTTCTCTTTGAATTTGTTTTTCTAACCAAGGATTATTGACTCGAGTGACACCACTGGCTCTAGAGCCCATACCAATCTGTATACGCCCCTCGCCAATTGGTACTGCAGAAACTTGCTCTACACGTTGCCTAGAAAAACCTTCTGTGGATTTATTGGCTATGTTATGGCCCACCGTCTGCAAGGCGGTTTGGCTGTTCGCCATCGAGCGTTTGCCCATATCCATCATTGCATTGATTTTTGCCATCCACTCCTCTAAATTTCTTTACGAACAAAATGCCCAGCAGTATCCGATCCTGATTTGTATTGTCCTGATTTTTCGTAGGTTTTTTTACCTGACAGACTGCCTTTAATATCTTGCAAAGCTCCGTCCAAAGTTTTTAAAGCTGATTTTGCATATTCTTCATTTTCTTTATTGATCTCGGTCATACGACGAATCACGATATCCAAAGCCGAATGCAGACTGCGTAAACGATCGCCCTCATGACCACCCATTTTTTGCGCTAAAACCAACAAGCGTGGATTATCCACATCTGATTTTAGCAAACTCGCTAGCTCGGCAGCGTAGCGCATGCGTAAAGAATCTTGTGCCCGTAATTTAAATAAAACTGATTCTTTCAGCTGATTGTTTTCTTCCAATTTTTCTTGGTTGGCTAAGATCAAATAATCTTTTTCTTTACGAACAATATCTAGCAGTGAACGATAAATTTTTACCAACTCTTCTAAGTTATTTGATAGTTTGACGTAAGCTTTTTCTAAAGACGGATCCATGTCTTAATACTCCTTACTTTGATTATTCAGAGCCTAAATGTTCATCCACCAATCGATCAGCCACTGCCTTAGAGTCGACACTGTATTCGCCATCATCAATCAACTTTCTAAATTTGGCTACTTTGGCTTCATCCACATCCGGGACAGCCATAGCTAATTCTTTGATTCTACGGGCCTCTTGTGCTCGCGGCGACACTTCAACTCTGGAAGAGTCCCCTAAGCCCGAACTAAAAAGTAGATCTGCTTTTTTTTGCGACTCTTTGCTTTTGCCAGCTTCTGCACGATCCGCTTTTGCGTTATCAATCAGATTTAAATTTTGACCTACTTTATTGTGAGTGACTTTCATAAAGAGCCTCCGTGCTTTTTATCAGTGTATCATATTGATACTGTAGAAAGAAGATTTTCTATAGCCCTAGCTGGAGTTTTTCTTGCAAAGTCCAGTAAAAATTCAAGGCCGATGGACTTAACAAACCCAATCTTTGTCCAGGCTGCAAAGGGTCTCCGGCCTTTAAATTCGAGCTAGGCTGGCCTTCAAACATCAGGCGGCTTTTTAAACCATTGTCATGATCCACTTCAAAAATATTTTGCCCATCCAATTTCCATTGCTTAGACAGGACTCCGGCCCAGGGACTGACCAGCTCACCAGACGTTCCCCCAGGGTTGTCTTGTCTAGTAAAAGTCATTTGCATGGATGAATTATTAGCGGCTGGATTTTTTTGCGCCGACACATAAAAATTCGAATTTGTTTTAACAGGAAGTGGCAGTGGCCCGCGTGGGCGATCTGCAGATGGCTTCAACCCCAACTGCTCGCCAAATTTATCAAGCAACTGATCATAAATAATTTTTGATAAACCAATTCCCCCTTGGTCACCCCATTTTTCAACATACTCTTGATCCAACTGTTCACGAAATATTTTTTCTCCAGCACTGGATTTAATAAAATCACTTTCGGTCACTGTCGACCTCATGGCCTTGACCATTTCACGCAAGAAATGTTTTTCGTACATGTTAGCAACATCTTTAAGTTTAGCATCCATTGCTGCTGAGGTGTCGCCAGTGTCTTTCATCGGCAAAGCCTTGTTGCCGGCTATCTTCACAAGGTCACTAACCCTTGTGTAAAAAAATAAAAAAAGGGGAGTGGAGTCAGAGAATCATGTGCGTCCTGCACTTGACTCGTCGTCGTTAGCTTGGGCTCGTACTCACCAATCCTTGGTGCCTGCTGACCTTTTGCTTCTGTTTCCTGCAAGAAACCTTTGACTCTTGACCATCCATGGTTCTCGATCTCTTTCTCACCCTCCCCGGGCGTCAAACACATCCATATGTTTGATGCTAATACTTTAATTTTATTACTAACTGTCTTATTTCGAAACAAAAATCTCATAATATTTCAAGTTCCCCGTGCAAAGCTCCAGCTGCCTTGATCGACTGAAGTATAGTTATCAGGTCTTTTGGAGAGACTCCGATCTTATTTAAAGACTGGACTAGATCCCCCACACTAGACCCCGCATCCAAAAGCATAACTTTTTCTTCTTTGCTTTTTTTAGAATCTGCACCATCACCGCCCACTTTGATCGCTAGCGATCCATGGGATAAAGCGATTTTTGAAATCTTAACTTTTTCTCCCATCACCACAGTTCCAGTTTTTTCATTCACTATTACTTTTGCTTTCATGTCTGGATTCACTTCAATGGATTCTATGGTTGCCAATAACTCCACACCTTTATTTTCAAATGCAAAAGGCGTAATAATATCAATGGTCCCTGCATCTTTAGCTGAAGCATACAACCCACCCAATTCTTTATTTATAGTCAGCGATGTCCTTGCTGCCGTGGTGAAATCAGGATTGATCAAAGTTAGACGATACATCTTGCGAGAAGAAAAATCTGCAGACACATCTTTTTCAATCAGTGCTCCATTAGGAATTCGTCCCGCTGTTAGGTGAGCATCTTTGCCATCACTGCCAATAACCACAGTCCCTTGTGCCACTGCGAAGATCTGATCATTGGCGGCACGTAACGGTGACTGCAATAAAGTCCCGCCTTGTAAAGATTGCGCTTCACCAATAGCACTGACCGTAACATCAATAGGATTTCCTGCTTTGGCAAAAGCCGGCAGAGTGGCTGTTACTATAACTGCCGCGACATTTTTTGTTTGTAAATCTTGATTGTCGACTTTGACGCCTAGCTTGTCCAACATACGAATCATACTTTTTGTTGTGAATTCTGTTTTTCCATCGCCGGTGCCTTTAAGGCCCACCACTAAGCCATAACCAATGAGTTGATTTTCGCGCACCCCACGAATACTGGCAATGTCTTTCAAACGCGCAGCCTGGGCCGCTTGCACGGCAATTAAAATAAATATAACAATCAGGATCAAAGCACCCACTTCTTTTAATAAATGACCCAGATTAGTCTTACTCATTGCGTGCTCCCACTTTACGTAAACTCACCACATCAAACTGCGGATCTAATAATTTTTTCGAGGTAATACCTTCATCATTAAAGTCTTCAGCTCTAATCAAACCCGTGATTAAAACCTTGTATTCACGTTTACCTATCATAAAAGGCTGGCTGCCTTTGATGCGGTAGTTTCCATCGGGAAGCTTTTCTACAATACGAGTAGGCACACTTTCCATATCTGCTAAAGAATCACTTTCTTCTTTATCATCCGTTTTATTTGCGGCAATTGCGCCGGCGGGTTTGGCTGCAGGGGCACCCTGCGCGCTTGCAGGTTCACGGCTTGCAGAATTGTCTGCCAGTTTTGGATTATTTTTTAATTCTTCTTGGCGTTTTTGATCTTCCAACTGTTTTAAAAGTTGTTTAATAACTTTGACTTTGGTTTCGACCTGTTTCAAAGCTGCCCCTTCTAGTTTTACATTCAATAAATCACCGGGCTGTCTGGTTTTATTTTGCGAAAATAAAAATGATCCCTGACCATCCATCACCCATAAGGATCCCGCTTGACTGCCCAAATTGGACTCTTCTTCCAATTGGTTTTTAGTGACTTTTTTATAATTGCGGTCCGATGTTACGGGCATTTGTGAAGATTGAGAATACTTGGTAGCCCCAGTCGCAGCATCCGGTTTTATGGCTGAAGTGTTTTTATCCTCTTCATTATTTAGACTTTTCCATAGACTTTCAGTTGTAGCACAGCCGGTAAAAGCAACTAAAGATAAAAATAAAATCCAATTTTTCATTTAATGCTCACATTTTCTGCATCAAGCACTTTTGCGGAAAAAACTTTGGCTGTATCTTGATGTTTAACTCTTATGATATCACCAATACGTCCTGATTCTTCTGAAACCACAGAGGTCTGAATAAGTAAGTTTTCACTTTTAAAAATGGCTTTTAAAGTTTGTCCTTTAAAAATATCAGGTTCTTTTTTAAGATCTGTATAAACAACGGGACTACCAGCGGATAAATTTCTAGAAGTGATTTTATTGACTATTTCATCTGCTTTTAAAACTATATTTTTTTGAAAAGTAATGTCCATCTGTTTCGTTACTAAATCTGAATTTTTAATGCGTTCATTGGTAAAAATATTTTTTGCAGCCACCTGCACCGGAGCATAAAAGCGGGTGTTGATTTGTAACCACTTCATTGTTTTTTGCTTGTTTTCAAATATAGGAATTAATTGTTGAGCCTGAATCTTCATATTAGAAAAGTCCAGATCCCAATCCTTTATTGCCTGCAGCACCTGGGTATTAGCCAACTGAACTTGAAAAGTACAACCTTCACACAGAATTTGCAAATAATGGCGAGTTTTACGAAGAATCTCTTCTTCAGAAAAATGATTTTTAGATTTGATTAAATGCATAGATTGAGGAAGTTTGAATAAGGGATTTTTTTTCTTTAAAGTTTCTTTTTCAGTTAAAGTTTTTTTAATAAAATCTGCCAGCTCTGTGCTAGAAAAATTTTCTTTAAATGGTATTTGAATTTCTTTAAGCTCTTGCAACAAAACCAAGTCTGGATTTTTAACATTCACAATATCTAACCAACTGACCATATCCCTAGGGGAAATTTCAGTTTTTTCTAAAAATTCAATCTCAATTCTAACTGCAGAATTAATATCTTGAGCCTGAGCTATTAAACTTTGCAGCATACAAAGTAAAATGATGACCGCGGCTAAAATCAATTGCCGATTTGATTTTGAATTAAAATAGCTCAGTACATTCACAAAAAATCTACCTCATATTATTTATTGTTTGTAGCATCTGATCCGAAGCCTGAATCACTTTGCTGTTGGTTTCATAGGCTCTTTGCGAGGTGATCATATTCACCATCTCATCGACAATATTAACATTGCTGGTTTCTAATTGACCTTGTGCCAAATAACCGCTGCCGTTTAAACCTGGCCTAGTCGCTTGCGGTTGACCACTGGATGTGGTTTGTGAAAAAAGATTTTTTCCCATGGATTTTAACCCTGCAGGGTTAACAAAATTCACGATATCAATTTGCCCAATGGTTTGCTGAGCATCCGATAGACCAGAAATAATTCGCACTTCCCCTTTTTGATCAATTTCTAAACCCGAAACATTGGTCGGGATAGTGATTTCGGGTTGTAAAGTATTGCCATTTTTATCAATCATTTTTCCAGTGGGATCTTTTTTAAAGGCCCCATCACGAGTAAACATAACTTGTCCGTCAGGGGTAAGTACTTGAAAAAATCCTGGTCCTTCAATTTGTAAATCCAAGGCCCCTTTGGTGACTAAAGAATTTCCATTTTCAAAATCCTTTTGTACAGAAGCTGTTTTAACACCCAAACCTGTTTGCACTCCGTTAGGGGAATAGGCGTTTAAACCCGTGGCTGTGCCTGGTTCTTTTTGTGTCTGGTACATCAAATCTTCAAATTCAGCTCGTGATTTTTTAAAACCCATGGTTGAAGCATTGGCAATATTATTGGCAATAACATCCATATTGGCTTGTTGCGCTTGCATTCCAGTTGCCGCAGTATTTAAACTTTTAACCACAGGTCACTCCTTTTATTGTCCAGTTTTACCAACCACATTAACCAGTTTCTCTGCCATAGAGTCATAAGCACTGATCGCTTTTTGTGTGCTTTCAAAAACGCGTTGGGTTTTGATCATTTCAGTCATTTCCTCAACGATGTTCACATTAGAGCCTTCCATAAAGCCTTGCTTTAAAGAAGGATTGCTTAAGATCGAAATTTGTGGGGCCATGTTATTTTTAAACCCATACAATGATGTGCCAATTTTTTGCAAAGAATCTGGATTTGCAACGTCAACCAAGGATAGTTTAGCCACCACCTGATCCCCTTGCATCACTTCACCAGAATCTGAAATAGAAACTCCACCACCTTGACCTATGTTGATCACTCGGCTGGCAGGGTCTGCACCCGGTTCTGCTGTTTTTAAAACTGGATAACCCTGTTGAGTGACCAGCTGCCCGTTGCCATCCAAAGTAAAGTGACCAGCCCTGGTCAAACGCACACCTTGGGGAGTTGCCACCTCAAAAAAACCTTTGCCATCAATCCCCACATCCAAAGGGTTGCCGGTTTTTTTTAAACTGCCCTGAGAAAAATCAGTGAAGGTGCCTTTGCTGTCGACAAAACTTTTGTCTCCACCTTGAAAGTTATAAAAGCTTTCTATGGCGGCCACATCCCGGGGAATCGGCATGACCTCTGTCGGTTTTTCATAGGTGGTTAGATATTCTTGAAATAGCTGTTGATCTTTTTTAAATCCGGGAGTGTTTACATTGGCTAGATTATTGGCAATGGTGTCTAGCTTTAGACTTTGGGCCATGGCTCCACTCAATGCAGAATAAACTCCCTTTGTACTCAACCAACACTCCTTGATCTAAAGCCTGTAAATAAAGCCTGTTAATAAGGCCTGTAAATAAAACCTGTTAATAAATGCGCAGCAACGAATGTGCCATTTTGATACATTCTAGACTAAGATGATGATTTAAGAATCATTGTTCATTTTTTTGCGATTAGAATGCAGACCAAAGTCCACTTTCTTCACCGTTTTTTTTTAACAATGTCATAAATCTACATAGCCCTGTCAAAATTTTTACTTACACCTATCAACACAAAGACTGGTTTTTATGGCCTGGGTCGACCTGACTTTAAAAGTGGGCGACAATATGTCATGGTAAAAATATTTTTTGGACTTACGTTGTTGATTTTTGATAATTGCGCATCAGCCGCCGTAAACGAAAACAAACCAGTAGCTATTCCCAGCGTGAAAGAAACTTTGTCAGCAGGTCCAAGCTTAAAAGAAAAATTAAAAAGCTTGGCGTTGCAAAACAAAAGTTCTTCCTCGGATTTATTGGTGTTTGATCTTCCCGTAACCTACAATGACAAAGTCAAAAAATGGGTTGCCTATTATCAAGTCAATGGAAAGAAGTGGTTCAAGAGTTGGCTTGAAAGATCCTATCGCTATATGCCTTTGATACAAGATGAACTTAAAAAAGCGCAATTGCCTTTGGATTTAGCTTATATGGTTATGATTGAAAGTGGTTTTTCTGCGGTAGCAACCAGCTCTGCAGATGCCGTCGGCCCTTGGCAATTTATTGAACCCACAGGGCAACGCTATGGTTTGAAAAAAAACTGGTGGCTGGATGAACGTCGAGATTTAAAAAAAAGCACCTGGGCGGCCATACGCTATATCAAAGATCTGCATGAAGAGTTTGGCTCCTGGTACTTAGTGGCTGCTAGCTACAACATGGGCGAAAATGGTCTGCGCCGGCAAATTAAAAAACATCAAACTAAAGATTATTGGGAACTGATTCAGTTAAAAGCCTTGCCTGAAGAGACGCAAGAATACGTGCCCAAAATTTTAGCGGCCATGCTGATTGCCAAAGCTCCAAATCTTTACGGCTTTCGTGATTTAGAAAGACGGTCACCTTTGCAATACGATGTTGTTTCTGTTCCCGGCGGATTGGATCTGCAAAACTTAGCTGATCATTTGGGAGTCACCCGTCAATCATTGAAAGACTTAAATGCAGAACTACTTTTAGGATATATTCCTAAACAAATCAGCAGACACTATATTCGTGTTCCCCAAGGAGCCACCAGTATGGTTTTATCCTTTATAGAAAAATCAAGCTCTACCAGGCGCAGTGTGGCTTTAGAATAATTTAGAGCCTATTGGAATTTGTAAGTCATTGTAAAAAAGTGCTGCGCAATGCCTGATAGCGGTTGTGCATCTTTTGCCAAATATCTGTGTTTGGACCGGTGATCCCATCGATGCCGGCTTCCCCCGCCGTACCCCTTTTAGGATCAAATTTTCCATTCGGCAAAAAATCTCTTAGATTGGGTCCATTGTACTGTGGTGATTTTGGATTGTAAGGATTGTATGACGAGGCTCCTGAACTAGGTCGATAGCTACTGCCGCCTCCGCCGCCGCCACCAGCGTAATATCCCGCATTCACTGCCATGGGATTGTCTTCGCCAGAGTATCCGCCTGGCCCACCCTGCTTATCTAGATTATTTCCCAAGGGATTTCCACCAGCAGCTAGACCAGCACCAGTCCCCTGCTTCCCGCCCACATCTTCTGTTGGCCCAGATTCTTTATTAGGTAGCTGTTGAAAATCTAAACTATCTCCCAAGCCGATGTCACCGATGCCATTTAAACTTTTATCGCTGCCGCCAGCAGAGCTGCCGCCGCCGCCAGCACGAATGGCATTGCCCCAACCCTGGGATAATTTACTATTAACATTGGCACAGTTGGGCGATGCGGGATTGGTAGCGCATATACAAAATTGTGTTGATGCCTGATCCGGCGCTGAACAGTTCACTGGACCTTGATTGGCACAAATCGGGTCCGAGCCGCCGAAGGCTTGGCAATAGGCATTTTTGCTACTGGCTGCATTCAAGGCCGCACATTGTTTGTTAGTGTTGGACGATGACATTAATCCTGCCAGCAGTTGAGATGAACTTTGTTTGAAGGCCGTTTGCACTTGGCTGCACTCATCCAGATTTCTATCGATGATCGTCATTTCTGGCGAGCCGTAGTAGCCATCAATAGCTTGCGCTGTATCCGAAAAACCCGCAGTAGAGCCCTGACACTTTTGCACCGCTGAACGTGCTTCTCGGCAACTTGAAATACAGCTGTCCTTGGCGCGATCACAGCTAAAACTTAAGGCGGCCACCGCAGCTTGGGCCCCCTGTGCGGCCTTGGCCATGCCCGAGCAGGCGGCTTGAATGCTGGATTGGGCTTGGGCGTTCAAGGCTTGGGCGGCCACAGCTGCAGCGGTTGTGGCACTTTGTACCCCAGAATCATTTTCAGCATTGCAAGTTTTAACTAAATTTTGGTAACCGTCATTGCAGGCTTGCATCTGTTTTTGCACTAGGCCTGCACACTCACTGATAGCTTGTTGTTGATTGGGAGCTGCTGCAGATCTTGTATTTGCTGAGGCCTCTGGGTTTTTTTTATCTGTCTGTTGCGATCGGGTTAAATTGTCGCCTGTTGTGCCGGCTGATTCATAAAAACAGCCATAGCCGCTTTTAAATGTTCCACCGATACAGACTGAGTGTGGCTTGCCCCCGCGCAACTGTGTTTGGCAATCGTGACCACCCACCTGGGCTCCAGACAAAATAGGCAGCCCTGAACTATCATATTTATAGGGGCAAACAGTTTTTCGCTCAGATCCGGATTGTGCAAACAGTTCTGATGGCGCAACAACGGCCAACATCGATCCAAGAAATAAAATCACCATACTTTGGACTGGGTTCATTAGTATCGTCATCGGCTGAATCAAGAATTATCTAAAGCCTAGGGCTTTGCTGCGTCCGCGTCTTGTTTTGATACAGTTTACGAAAACAATAGAACTTGAGTAAGCCATAATACCCTAGCCATTGTACAGCATTAGTGAAGTTCCAGCTTATTTTACGGAAGCTTCTTACTTCCATCTGAAACCTATCTGCATTTTTATTGGCTATTGTATAAGCGCCTAAGAATAAAGAACGTACCAAGATCCCAAAACTGGAGTTCAATGTGGAAGTAGAAAATTTTTAAGCGTGGATAACATCGAGCCGCAGTGTAGGGCGTATTCATAACACTTATAAACCCAGCCGATATCCGTCTTTACTATAAATTTTTTGCAGATTTTAAAGATTCCCACTCGGCAATATACTCATCTGCGACATGGGGTTTTAATATATTTTCTGCTGGGGGGTTGGCATAGTGGGCCTTCACCCCATCCCAACCTTGATAGAAAATTTTTTCTTCTTCACGGTGAGTTTCAAAATTGGGCACATAGTAAGTCTTTCCTCCACCATTGGGTATATCTACCGAAAGATTTGGCATGGCCAAGCCAGACAGATTGCCCCACAGCTGTTTTTGTATATCCAAAGAATCCTGCAGCGATGTGCGCAGATGATCCGTTCCCAAAGATGGATCACATTGAAACATATAATAAGGTTTGACTCGCAAATACAACAATCTGCGATTCAAGGCCTGCACCAAAGCCGCATGATTATTGACTCCATTCAAAAACACCATTTGATTCATCATCGGCAAACCATGATCCGCCAAGCGAGTCAGCGCTTCAGCGGATTGAACAGTGATTTCATCCGGATGATTGAAATGATTCATAATGTAAACTGGATTGTGTTTTTGTAAAATTTTTGCCAATTCATCGGTGATTCGCATGGGACAAACCACGGGCATTCGCGTGCCAATGCGAATGATTTCGATATGGTCAATGGCTCTAAGATCTGACAAAACAGAATTTAAAATTCCATCCGACAAGGTCAAGGGGTCACCGCCAGATAAAATCACCTCTCGCAATCCAGGATGTTTCTTTATGTAATCTATAGACTGTTTATATTCGTTGGATTTTATAAAAGCTTGTTCTTGTCCAGTAAAATGCTTTCGCGTGCAAAAACGACAATAAACACTGCAGGTGTCTGTGATCAAAAACAACACCCGATCGGGATAACGGTGAATCAATCGAGGAGCAGGATTATTTTCTCTTTCGCCTAAAGGATCCAACATCTGTTGAGTGCCGGCTTGCAATTCATGTATTTGTGGAACTAAAATTTTTCGTAAGTGCGGCACAGCCTTGGCTAAGGTGGCATAGTAGGGGGTAGCCCTGATATTAAAAATACTTTGACCTTGGCGAAAAGCTGTTCGTTCATCCTCACTAAGATCAAAATATTTTGCAAAATCAGATTCACTTTCGATAGCGTTTTGCATCTGCCATGTCCATTTTGACCAAGTTTCGATATCGAAGTTGGATCTTTCGATATTGTAAAAATGAAATTTTTTGTATTGGATTTTTTGCGCCATGATTTTTAATTAACGACGAAATTTTTTCAGGGCCACAAAATCAAAGGCCGGTTTGGCAAAACGAGCTAAGCGCACACCGACTCCGGCGATATTCAAACCAGGCTCTAGCACTGGCAAGTCCTCTAGAATAGCTTCACGAATCATCGATGCATACTTTTGTGGTGGAATGGCGGCATTTGAAGTTAAAGAAATGTTCTTTCCATATTTCACTTCAATTTCATCAAACATCCGGGTTTTAATTCCAGGAGTGATCAACAATAAAGTACTGACCCCAGTTCCATGCAGTTCTAAACGCAAAGAGTTTGTAAAGGCAATCACTGCCGACTTGGCAGCAGCATAAGTACTGGCGCAAGGAAAATGCATATACCCCGTGACGCTAGAGTGATTGATAATTTTGCCTTTTTTGCGCGCCAACATTGAAGGTAAAAACAACTGGGTCAAATGAATCAGGGCGTTCACATTCACCTGCAACATTTTATAAATATCATCAATGGGTTGTTCTTCTAACAAACCACCGGTTAAAATCCCCGCATTGTTAAATAATATGTCTATGGGCGTATCTTTAATTTCGCTATAAAATTTTTCAATCTGGCTTTGGCTGGATAAATCCCCCACCCATAACTTGACCGAAGCCGCACCGGCATCTAGAATTTCTTTCTCTAAAACAGAATCCTGTTTTCTTACCAAAAGATGCATATGACAATGGTCTTCAGCCAATTTTTTTGCAACAGCTCTGCCGATTCCACGATTAGCACCAGTGATCAATATATTTTTACCTTTGATTTCCATAAGCTCTTAATATCCTAAAAAGTAGATTGGGGATCAAGGCCCCATTTGGTTAAAGTTTCTTTATATTCTGTTTGTGATTGAATTTTTTTGTATAAAGCGCCCCTGCGGCCTTGGACGCGGGCCGAACACTCATTCCAAGTATTATGTTTCACAAGCTTGTGGTCCAAATAGCTGATATAATAAACCTGTTTTTTTTCATTGGCGGAGGGTCCTCCACCGCTGGCCCCAGTGGGCCAAGGAATATTTTCTGGCAAAGTGCGAATATCAAAAATATAATAGTCAGCAGCGCCTTGATATGTATCTATACTAAACTGTTTAGATAGTGCTACCGCCAACTGATCGCATCTTTCATTGCCGGGAATCCCCTTATGTCCTGGGCAATAACGCCAATCGATTTTTATTTTCTTTTCTTTGCAGGCAATTAAAATTTGATCCATTTTTTGCCACAGATCGGGGTTAGAAATCTCTTGCCCGTCGGCTTTTTTCCACCCCTGCCGCTTCCAGTTGTTCAACCAGATATTTGCACCCTTTAAAACGTAAACGGAGTCCGAATATAAAATCACTTTTTGCGCGCCCATTTGCAAAACTTGATCTAAAGCGCGCAAAACCCCTTCAATCTCCATACGATTATTGGTGGTGGCCGCGGCAAAATCGGCTTGTTCTAGCACATGCCCTTGTTTGGCATCATAAAAAATATAAGCCCAGGCCCCTGGGCCTGGATTTCCCGAACAGGCTCCATCCGTATAAATCAAAACATCATAATCCATAGTCATAAAGACTTATATACCACCGGCTGGCATCCAGCATGCAAATAGTTTTAATTGAAGTGCCAAGATCATTTTTAATAAAACCAAGGGCCATGGCCATAGGTTTATTTGCAATAGAGTAATATTAACGAGGTGTAAAGTGACAAAAAACGCTAACTGCCTAAAAAATCAACTGTTCGCTCCCTTTTCTAGGATCCTAGCAATGGGGCTAATAACTTCTATGGTTGGACTAAGTCCCCAAGCCTGGTCGCAACTGCCAGCGCCAAAGCCTTCGTCAGAAGCCACGAAGACCAAAGCCAAAAGCGACTCTTTAAAATCTAAAAAGAAAAAATACAAATCCGCCAAAAAGGCACAGAATGGGTCATTGCAAAAAGTCAATTCTCAATCTGTTGAAAAAATCAATAAACCGGCTGTCACCGCGCCTCAGACTTACTCACAACATCCAGCGCAAATAAGCACCAAAGTGAATTCACCAGAAAAAGCCCCGAATTTATTTTCTGGAGTCTTTCAAGCATCACGCAACACCAGTTTGTATGACTTCAAAGATGGAACACGAACAGACTCTGTGGACTATCTGGTGGATATCATTTTGAATAAAGCGCCTTTGACCCGCTCACCTATCATTTTGGAATTCACTTACTCGCAAGACTTGAATGACAGCAGCAAAAGCGATTTTGGCGATACTGTTTTAATCACAAAATTTCCTGCCATTCTTAAAGGTAAAAATCTGGCTTTCACCACAGATGCTCAATTTATATTTCCAACCTCTAAAAGCTCCAGAGACGTTAAACAATTGAACCTTGGTGTGGGCCCAAACTTCGCTATCGCCTTAACCCCAGAAAATCAAATCAGTAAAAACTTAAAGTTAAAATTGTCGGCAAGCTTGATTCGTCTGTTCAATAAATACACCACAGGCACGGATGGTAAAGTTTTGAATGAATGGGCTTCGAAACAGACTTTAGCGGCAGGTTATACTTTTGCTGACAAATTGTACATCGACGCAGAGCTGGCGCATCGCAACCGCAAAGACTATGAAAACAACATCACTGAAGTGTATGAAAATCAACAAGAGATCGGGTGGAATTTTAATAAGAATTTTTCTGTGGGTTTAGGCCATACCAATGCTCAATCTCCGACGCCCGGCGGGGATTCCACTTTGTATTTTTTAAGTGAAAATTCATCTAAATATTATGGAATTCTATCAATCAACTTTTAACTGAGGTTTTTATGAAATCATTTTCACTGATGGGTCTTGTAAGTTTAGTCGTTTTGACAGCTTCGTGCACCAAAACCCGTGAAGCCCAATTGCCCGAAGACATCAAAGAAAATGTCTTTGCCATCAGTGAATTTGGTCAAATTCAAGACTCCTCATTTCACCTCAGCACTTCAGAATCCAACAATGATATGAGTGTGGCCGAGCAGTCGAAAGCCATCAACGAAAAAAAACCAGTTGCTGTTGTTGAAGCTGAAGTCCCAGAAAGATTTAAAGCTTTTTTTAAAAATTTACAAATTTCTGCAAAGGCCGACGCCACATACACTGTGGGCTTCTTTTTAGACCCACTCAATATCACTGTCTTTAAAAAAGTTCCTGCCACAGAATCACTAAGTTCTTTGGAATTGGGCGTCGCCAAGTCATTGGAAGAGCTTCAGTCACTGAAACAATTGCAAGCCACATCTGATCCAAAAATAAACAAACAGTTAAAACTGACTTTGCAAAAACAACAGTTGGCCCGGCAAAAATTGGCAACAGCAAAATCAAGCATGGATCTGTATGTGCCTTTGTTTCAAGTGGCGATAAAAAGCTACGGCACCCTAGAAAAAATAAAAAATGATGTGGGCGACTCCACTTCGAAACTGCAATTGAAACCCAGCAACTGGACAGAAGCCACCCATATTCAATTGTCTATGCAATTGACTGAAAGAAAACTGTTTATTTCAGAGTCTGACGATAAACTTCCATTAGATCAGACATTTCTAGCTGATTCCATCGATCACAAAGTCATGACATCAGAGTCATTAGCCCAAGATTTTGGTGTCAATACCAACATAGCTTCTGATGCAAAAGTTTTGACTGTTTTAGAACCGGATTCTTTAAATATTTATGAAATCACAAACTTGGCTAAGGCGGATCTTCCCAAAGCTCAGATCCAACAGTTGAAAGAGGGTTTAGAAATCAATAATATTTCTCGCTGCAGTGATCAGGTTAAAAAACACTTGACCGAAGAAGAGCAAAAAGATTGTGTTCAGATTTTAAGAATTTCTTATCCTATTAAATATGTTCAGTCACAGTTAAATACAAACGAAGGCGATGGTATTTTAACAAACAATCTAAAGCTGTCTGATACAACGGCTCAAGGCAGCAATAACCTGGTGTTGGTTCCCAAAAATGCTTTGGGCAAACAAATTATCAATAATAATATATTAGATCCCCGCACAACACTTAGAGTAGCTGATATCAAAGACAAAGAGTTTTTTTACCGTCGCACGCTGGAAGATGCGCCGGTAACCACCACATTTGCGCCAGGAATTGCTAGTGATTTAAAAATTATTAAATTTATACTAGAAGAAAAACGTTTGGTGATTCGTCAGGCCGATTCTGTAGTCAATTTTAAAAATGGCAATGACCGTCCAGAACTGATGTCTATTCCCGTGCGCTATTTAAAAAGAGAACTTACAGATGCCTCTGGATCCAAATACGCCAATCCACAAATTGTAGAAACCGTTTTGAACCAAGCTGAATATATTCAACTGGATTGGACCCAAAACAAAACGGCAGAGTTGGACTCACCATTGTCTGTTTATGGCATGGGCCAATGTTTTAAAGATATCAATGATACTCAAGTTCAAGATGTAAAAATGAAATTGCAAGAAGGGATTTTAAATTTTTCTTTGCAATACTCTGTAAACTTAGAACCCCTTGCGGAATGCATGGGTTTTTATTCCACATCAGATATTTATGGCGGCAATTCGTTGAACAATGCCACAACCAATGCCGTTCTTAAAGAACGGATTTCTTTCAAGTGGAATGATGGAAAAAGCGATTCATCCTTTGCCCCGGAAGTCCCTTTCAGTGTGCAAAATCAGTTGGGTTATGGGGTATTTACCTTAGGACAAATTAAACCCAGTGAAAATGGAGTTTATGGGCGCGAAGGCAGTCAAAGTCACAAGTCTATTCTACATGACTTTCGCAATGGTAAAATTTTAACTTACACCTTGGCTAATTTACCGACAGATGATTCTGAACGGCGTGGGCTGTATATCGAAGCCGTCAAAAGTGTTGTGCAATCCTGGAATCAAGCTTATCAAATTGCTTTTAGAGGCAGTTCTTTAGCTAGAACATCCGATTATGTTCAGTTGATCATTGATGAAAACAATGAAACTCACTTGGGCGACATAGATAAAAATATCATTTGGATAGATAATAAAAACAATGATAACCACGGCATTTTGGGTATTTCACAAGTTGGTCCCAACCCCAGATCAGGTATCATCGTCGCTGACTCACTGATTGTCTATGCCGCGAACGTGGCTAAAGCGGTTGAAGTCAACCAGCGCGACACAAAAAATGTTTTAAGCTGGAAAAAACAAATTTCTGATCTTAAAGATAAATACCAAAAAGAAATTTCGCCGGACTCAACGTCAGCACCAGCTGCAAATTCCAGCTCATTGAGCGAATCCGAATTGGATCAATTGCTTGGACAAAAGCAAAGACAAAGACAAGGACTTGGCAATAGCACTTCTATTCAAAGGCCTGCATCTTTGCCAAACTTCCAGGCCACTAGTCTGCTGAAATCAAGAAATATTTTGAAATCGATAAATCAAGATCGAATATCCATCGATCCCGAATCGAGCGCGCAAAAATA
Source organism: Pseudobdellovibrionaceae bacterium (assembly GCA_049315665.1). Lineage (GTDB taxonomy): Bacteria > Bdellovibrionota > Bdellovibrionia > Bdellovibrionales > Bdellovibrionaceae > JBMOJS01. The sequence continues at coordinate 25,652 of JBMOJS010000002.1, forward strand.
TTCTTTAATCAGTAGCACTTTAAGTCAATACTACATGAACAAGTTAAAAAATAAACCCAATATGTCTATCTATGAATTAGAAAATGTGGTTGCAGAAGGAATGTTGAAACAATACAAAGCACAGATTTCTGAAACTGAGAAACTTAAAATTCAAAGACGAATTTCATTAAATCAAATCAAAGAAAGAATCAGTCAATTGAGCAAAAATGGCTCTTGTTTTATGACCAGCTCTGAAGCTTTGGCCGTTAACTTTTCGAAATTAACTTTCAATGAGGCTTTGAAAAAAGAATTTATCTATACTTTGTCTCACGAAATGGGCCATTCACAAGGCTTGACCCATAATTTTATGGGTTCCTTTGATAAGGACAATTTTACAAACTTAGCAAAACCAGAAAAAGAAAATAACTATTCATCAGTGATGGACTATATTAACTACGGATTTATTGATGTACAAAGTCTGGGCGCCTATGACATTCATGCAATGCAAGCCGCCCATACCGGAAATATCGAAAAAGCCGATGGAAAAGGATTTATCAATATACAAGAAATCAAAAAACTATCAGCGCCTGGTGGTTGGACCACTTTTAATCAAGAAAAAATTAAAGATTTAATAAAGCCTTACAAATTCTGCACGGATATTGATGTGGGCAACAACCCCACTTGCCAACGCTTTGATTTTGGAACCTCGGCTGAAGAAATTGTCAGAAATTCAATTTTAGATCATAATAACTTTTATATTCATGCCTACCATGGTTGGGATCGACTAGAATTTAATTTCAGCAACGCTGTAGCGGCTATTACTAGGTCTTTCAGTCAATTGATCAACATGCGACAGTTTTTAGATGAAACTTTTTATTTGTTGATAGAAAAAGGCTCTACTGATGAAAATCAACTTCAAGACTATTTTAAAGCTAGCATTCAGTCCTACAAATACTATCTGCAAATGCTTAGAACACCTGACGCCGGCAAAAAAGACTTCATATCATTAGAACGATTTACGCCGGTCAAATATGAATACAAGGATGAAAGCGGTGAAGACCAAGTGGGATTTGATCTTTTGGAAGCAAAATCTTTGTCCAATATAGCAATAACGGACTATCGATTAGACACCATTGGCTATGAAAATGACAAGGCCATGGCTATTAACTTATTGACTTTAAGAGGACTGCCAAAACAAAGATATGCTTCAAACCTTATTGAGTTTTCATTCGTGGATATGGAAAAGTATCTACTACAGTTGAATATAGAAAAAGACAGCCTAGTCATGAACACCTTACTGCAGATTTTTAGCGATGATATGACAGCAACCATCACCAACGATCAAGTCTTGCTACAAGCCATCGATGGCAACAAGGTGACACAGTCAGGCACAGTTCGCCTGCAGGCAGCTATTGGTGCAATCTTATCTTTAGAGGCTTCAGTTATTCAAGACAAGGACAACAATGCCAATCTATTTAAAATTGGCAGCTCTGTCGGTGAAGGACCGCAAGATCGTTTGCGTTTAAGTAATTTAGGTGTATCCGAAAACAGCAAGGCCCGCTTGAGTTTTTGGGCCATAGACAATGCGACCTATTCGCAGCAGATTGTGAATAAGGCCAGCGCTTTGGACTTTTTTATTAAAAGCAAAGAGCAACTTATACCACCTATGAAGAAATTATTTTTAGCCCAATTGGCTGATCATTTTGAAACCAACAAGGATTCGGTGGCTGCCATTGAAATTGCTAAAAGCCAATTGTTAGACTCACTTAAAAAAATCAATGACAAGGGACAAATTGTTTCTGAAAAAGATTTACAGTTAAATCCAAATTTAGCTTTAGACAAACAGGTAGATATCTTAGTCACTTTAAATGCTGAAATATTCGTACTTACAGATAAAATTCTAAAAAAAGATCCGGAAGCTGGCACTAGCGCATCCAATCTGATTACAAATATTTCCAATGTGAAAGAGTTCATGCCTTTACTGGCTATTGAAGAAAGTGCCATATTTTCTGCAATAACAGACTTGAATGCGGTAGAAAAACCCAGTGAAACCGCGGGAGCTTTGAGTCTATTAAAGAATCAAGTTGTTTCAGAAAACAGCTTAGAAATCAAGTATGCCTTGTTAATAAAAAATATCGAACTATTGAACAAATTGACTTTAATGACCAATCCTGAGTTGAGTCATTATTAATAATTGACCTGCGCCAGACCCCAGTTAGAATCTTTATCTTCTAACTGGGGCCATATGTTAAAAATTATTAACTACAATTCACGGGATCAAATTCACCAAGTTCTTGAACAAGAATTGTATGACCAAAGCACGTGGATCGTATCTGATTTAAAATCCAAGCTTGAACTGCAAAATTTTTTTCTTCATAAGCGCGGCTTTTTTATAGAAGATCAGGTTCTAAGGGCCAGTGATTTTTGGAAACTTTTATTACGCAAAATCAACCCAGGGCTTAATCCAATTCAGCCTGTGCATTTTAAAACTTTTCTTCAAGATATTATAGAAAAAAACTCAGACATTTTAAACATACACAGCCTATCCACTGATACAACCTTAGCTTATATGAATGGCTTTGCTCCACTGCTTTTTCACCCCGAAGCTGAAAAAATATTTTTAGAATGGAAAAATGAAAAAGCCAAAGAAGATGGCACAATAGCTGGTCTGTATGAAGTTTTTTTAAAATGCAAATTTCTAAAATTTCAGTTGGTAGATCAGCTTAAAATTATTTTACCAGCTTGGATTCCTAGTTATTTGCAATCGTTCAAAGAAATAGATCAATTTTGGAATAAACCTTTGCTTGTGGATTTATCGTCACAGCTGAAAAAAATGGAGGCAGACTTATTTTTGCAAATTTCGCAAAAAAATGATGTCTTTATTTTTTATCCACAAACTATCTATGAAAAGCAGTATCCATTTTTATTAAAACCCTACCTAGATTTAAAACCCAGAACTATCAACAGCACATTGGCACAAACAGATGCAACATCTACTGAAGAAAAGAAAAAACATCTGTTTTATAAATTCAGTGGTCCTTTGGCCGAAGTTAAATTTGCAGTATCCTTATGCAGAAAGCACCTGGCCGATCCAGAAATACGCCCGCAAGATATAGCCATTTTAGCCCCAGATATTGAGACCTATGCCCCACTTTTACAAGAATACTTTATTGTTGAAGGGATACCCGTACAAAAGTCAGAATCCTTTCGATTGCAAAATAGCTTGAGTGTGCAACGCTGGCTAAGTCGTCTAAAGAATTTCTCTTACAATGTGCAATTTTCACATTTAGAAAATATTTATGATGCTGATAAAAATTTGAATTACGATGATTTCAAGTCCAAGTATAAAAATGTTCAGTTTTTGGATGATTTACAAGATCCTGAATTGCATAGATTGTTTCAAAAAGACCATTTGATCCATTCAGAGTACAACAGACATGATTTTATAAACGCCGCTAAAGAGTACTGGTCTGATGTTGATTTTACAGATTTAGAGATCTTAATAAAAGAGTTTTATAAACAAGCCCCGGTGCAAATATCTTTGTCCTGGTCCCGGTGGGTTCAATATTTAGAAAAATGTGCTGCGTATAAAGAAAAAACTCTGCTGCACGGAAATATATGTGGCATTCAATTGCAAAAAATCATGTCTGCTAGCTCTTTGAATTGTAAATATCAAATTTTTTTAGGTTTAAGTGAAAATGCATTTAAAGTGGATTCTGTATTTAGCGGCCTCAATCTACAATGGACTTCCGATCTTGGTTTTGATCTGATTGACCCTTTACAAAACCCTTTGGAGTTTGAATGTCGTTTGCTTCTTGAATCCAAACAGGTGCAGTCTTATTTATGTTACCCGGCCACTGATTTTTTAGGGCAAATCAATTCGCCTTCTCGTTTTTGGTTGCAGCTACAAAAAACACAGAACTTATCTATCATTGAAGAAGCCATGGCCCCAGAAGAAACCCGCTGGGATCAATTGCAAAAACAACACGCAGAATTACCATCCATTGCAAATCACACGACAAATGAAGAAATTCAAATACCAAATCCAATAAAATTATCACCGTCCTCTTTTGAAAGTTATATAAAATGTCCATTCACCTTTGCCGCGCAAAAACTATTTTTATTAAAAGACCTTCCAGACATTGACCTGGATGTGGACCGTCGCACCCTGGGACAACTGGCTCATGCACTTCTTGATGCACTGTTAACTGAAAAAACCGACTTAAACTGGACCGATGCTCAGATTGATGTTTTATTGAAGCAACTTAAAACTGAAAAAAATATTATCATATGGGAAAATTCAATCTGGGATTCAATAAGCAGTAAGTATTTACAACTGGCTAAAAAATTTATTTTAGCAGAAAAAAAGCAACGTGAAAGTTTTCCAGAAGCCACAGTTTTGGGCTGTGAAATACCTTTTAAATTTGATTTACAGATTGCGGATCAAGCTTATCATTTCTCTGGTGTTATAGACAGAATAGATAAAAATAAATCCAATCAGCTAGTGATTTATGATTATAAGATGACGTCAGGATTTTTAAAAAGTTACGGTCAGTGGCTTAAAGTAAAGCAAATTCAATTGTTGTTTTATGCTTGGGTCATCGACAAAAAATATATTTCAAATGCTGATGGATCTGTGATTGGATTGTTTTATTATATTTTAAAAGATTTAACTAAAAAAGGCTTTTATATAAATGATCTTGCTGGCAGTCTGTTTTCTGCCAGCTCACGCAAAGATGCCAACTTGACAGAGAATAATTTAAAAAAATTCATTGAAGACTTTGAAATAGTCTTGTTTGAAAATTTACAAAAAATAGGTCAGGGCATTATTGCTCCTGAACCTCATGATGAACAAATGTGTGAAAGCTGCCACTGGAAAGATATATGTCGAGCGCAACATCTGAATTAATAACTAGCACAATGATTAAAGCCGGGGCCGGAGCCGGCAAAACCACCACTTTGGTTGAAACCTTTGTGAATTTTTGTTTGTCTTATGAAGCGAAAAATAAAAAATGGCCTAAAGTGGTTATTACAACTTTCACACGCAAAGCCACCCAAGAATTGAAAGAAAGATTGCAATTCAAAGCTTTGCAAATAAATAATCAAAACTTATTTGATTTTATCAGTGGATCCTCCCGACTGCATATTTCAACTATTCATGGCTTGCTTTCAGCATTACTTCGCCAGCAAGCCGCTGGCTTAGGACTGAGTCAGGATTTTGAACTGATCACAGAGTCTGATGAAACAAAAAATATTGTCAAAATTTTACGCCAGAACTTTATGGCTTCGGAACAGCTGTCTTATTTTTTAGAACATTATGGGCTTAAACTTACTGTGCATTTTTTAAAAAAATACTTTCAACTTTGGCTTTGTACAGAAAATTTTAGACCGGCAACTGAAAATGATTATCAGAAAATTTTATTGAATAAAATAAATGTATTTAAGAACAATACAAAAAATTTATTTGTTCAAATTCAAAATGATCTTGGTTTTTATAATGATCCTAGTTACAAAAATCATCAAGAATGGCAAGATTATGTTGCACATTGGTTGCAGCTTCAAGATTGGACTGTTTTGGGTTTGCTTAAAAATCGTGATGGTCTAAAAAAACCCCGGTATGTTAAAGACAAAGCTTTATTTTCTTCCCACCTTAACGAGCAATTAGAAAATTGGCGTGAGGAATTAGATCTATTTTGTGACGACCAGGCCTTTGACCCTCAATTTTGGCCTGATTTTATTGCAAATAATGGTATTTTTCAAAATCTAGCCAATGAGTTTTCTGAAAAGTTTTACCAATACAAAATTAAAAATTCTCAGTTGACGATGCAGGACTTAGAAAGTTTTTCTTTACGCCTTCTTAGACAAAGTCCCGACAGTGTACAGCAATTCTCTAATCAGTGGAACTATTGGATGATCGATGAATACCAAGACAATAATCCTATTCAAGTTGAGCTTTTGGAAAAAATGATTTCAGACAGTCCGTACTTTATAGTTGGAGACCCTCAACAAAGTATTTATTTATTTCGCGGATCCAGATCTGAAGTGTTTCAAAAAAAAGCAGAACAAATCCAAAGTAAAGAAACAAATTCAACATACATTGAAAAAATGATCAATTATCGTTCGCAACCCCATCTGTTGCATTTTTTTAATTCCTTTTTTTGCAGCGAACAGCGTCCCTTCGCGGCTATGTCCGCAAGCCGTGAAGACACTCCACAAGATCAAATCAGTGTATTTTTTTACTTGCCCGAAGTCACACTCAATAACAATCCCGAACTGTTAGAATCGAAAAAGAGATCCAGTGAACTAAAAGCCATCACTTTTAGAATTCAAGAGCTGTTGCAAAAAAATATTCCAGCAGAAAAAATTTCAATTTTAGTACGAACAAATTCTATGGCTGAAGATATAGGCCAAGAATGCAAAGACAATCTGATCCCTTTTCAAATATATTCTGGCGGTGGTTTTTTAGAAAAAAGAGAGGTTAAAGATGCTTTGTTTTTACTCCGTTTTCTATTGAATCCCCATGACAATACCAACTTGATTGGTCTGCTTCGCGGTCCTTGGCATAAAGTCAGCGATGCTCTTATTATAAAAAGCATTAGTAAGAATCAAAACTCACATTGGAAATCTTTATCTATATCTCTGCCTGATCACTCTACCATCGCTAGTTTAAAAAAACTATTGGTCGATGTGACTTCTTATGGATTGCCTTATACTTTTCGCAAAGCCTTGATTGAGTTCAAATACTTTGAACAATCCTATGCTATAGACCCCTCTGGTCGTAGTGAGGCCAATTTATGGAAACTAGTCACCAATCTGGAAGAAAAAACAAGACAAGGGCCATTTGTATTGCATGATTTTTTAAATCAAATTCATTTACAGTCAACAAATCCCGACAGTCATTCACTCAACGAAGAAGCTTCAGCAGTTCTAGAACCCAACAAAGTGCATATCATGACGGTTCATGCCTCAAAAGGTTTGCAGTTTGATCATGTGATTTTGCCATTTTTAGGCAAATCACCAAGTAGCTATAGATCGCCACAATTTATTTTTGATGAGGATGAAAATATCTGGTCTTTGCTAAGTAAAGATGAAGACAGTGGGAAAATTAAAAAAGATCTTTTAAGCCTGCAAGTTGCAGAAACTATGCAACAACGAGAAAAAGCAGAGATCGATCGCGTTCTTTATGTAGCTATGACCCGAGCTCGCGAAACCATCACTTTGATTTGGGATCCACAGGCTATTGCTAAAAAATCTTGGGCCCAACAAATTATCAACTTACCAGAGATGAATTGGACTGAAGGGCAATATAATTATAAAAATTTATTTTCTTACAAAGTAAAAAATAATGCCTTTGACATACAAGCAGAACAGGTAAAAACTGAAAAAAATATTATTGTTAATGACCCTTGGCAAAAAATTGCACCTTTGCAAAATGTCAAAAGCACTTCCTTTACAGAAGTTCATTCAAAGTCCCTGGCTCAAAATAAAAATCAACTTATTGATTTTTTGAATAAGGCTGATCAAGGTATTTTTCTGCATCATGTTTTTCAAACATTACAGTTACAAAAAAACCCAGACACTATGGAAAACTATTATAAGTTATCAGATTCAGAACATAAATCTTTGCATTATTTACGACAACTAGACCAGATTCCTTTTTCTGATATTTTAAAAAATGGTTTTTCGGAATGGGGATTTTCTTATCTGGAAGATCAAATAGTCTATCAGGGTCAGATTGATTTATGGGCGAAATTTGACAATCAAGTGTGGATTGTGGATTACAAGACCGGTGACTCTAAATACAAAGATAAAGCCTTTGAACAGCTAAAGACTTATGCTAGGGCTTTGCAAAAAACCCAACAGATAGAAACGAATGATAAAACTCACTTGGTTGCTCTATATCCTTTAGAAGAAAAGTATTTTTTAACGACGTTGTTTTAAGCGTCGCTTTTTGCCGTTCAATTCCATCAATTTAAAATTCGCATCTAAACTTAAATCTATTGAGACGCCGACTTGAATTCGATTTTGTGGATTTTGCCCTGGATAGACACCAATTTCTTCAGAATAAGAAACGGCATCAACTTGTAAAAATAGAAAACTGAAACCAGCTCCATAACTGGTATAACCCTGACTGACCCCAGCCCTTAAATCAATCAGTGGCAAAGATATTTCTGTGCCTAAGTGAAGCTTTTTACCTATTTGCTCTGTGCTATCAGTCAAATGCCTGCCTTCGGCCCCAAAATACATATCCAAACCTGGCAGATCGATATTGAATCCAAGGCCTAAAACCACATTGTCTTTGATCGGATCTGGGGCCGAGGCGCCGTCGGTTTTTTGAAAGGTGGTGATGCCAACATCCTTCCACACCGCTGCAAATGTTGGATGTAGAGTTGTATCTAAGACAGTCATCAATGCTAGATCAATGCCATACCCTACACCTTTATTTTGAAAATTACTTTTTAAGGTGCTTAAAGACAGGGTTGAGGCATTGGCCACGGTACTGATTCCTAAATCTTGATTCCCGGCCCATCTAGAAATTCTTTTTAAGTTCATACCCAAGTAGGTGTTGGAAGTTAAAGAAATGGCCCCTCCAACCACAATGCCATAATCGCTGCGAAACTTGGCATTAAAAGTGGGATAAGCTGGATTGTGCAATTGCAAGGTTAAATCATTATCACTGAATGCGCCAAAACCAAAATTGGGAAAGGCAAAGGCAGACTTGCCACTAACACCCGCCCATATTGGCACACCATAATAATCTGAATAATCAGAAGCTGAATCAATAGCGCTCAATGAATTATAGACATCTAAGCCATTGACCCCGGCATTGATGTTTAAAATTTTCCATTGCAATTTATTAGTAAACCCAAGGGCTGCAGGATTATAAAAAAGAGCATCTGTATCGCGTACAGTTGCTACATAGATGCCACCCATTCCTAGGGAGCGAATAGAACGATTGGCCTCAAAGAGTTCTGCTGCTAAAACAAAAGGCGAAGATAGTATGAAAAATAATAAACAAAAATACTTCATGGCGTTAAACAACACAACAAGGGGGTTGAAATATCGCAGCTTCTGAATCCATAACTGGATGAATCCATCAAATAGCGAAAAGCGGTCAATGTTCCAGCCGTGACTGAGCTTTCACTAGTGATGTTGCAACTAATCCCTAAACTGGTGCATTGCGCTTCTAGTGCCGTGATTGTTGCACTCGAAGTTCCGCTTAAGGATGCTGTTAAGCCGGCAAAATTTTCTAATAACAACCCAAACCCAACGACTACTTTTTTCAACTGATCATCACTGATTTGGCCTGTAGAAGTGCCATTGGTACATACTTGTATGCCCGCATCGATAGTGCCATCACCCACACCATCATCGACATCTAAACGATCACGAAAATTGACTCCCATTTTTACCATACCTAAAATAGCCATAAACAACTTTTGATCATTGCTTCGACTTCCCACAGTCCCTTGGGCTTCCATTAAGCTTTGCGCAGTATCACAAGCTGCGGGGATTACAGTCTTTCCTGAAAATGGCGCCGTCAGCATTTTAAACAAAGACAGGCTTGAGGTTGCAGATACAGCCGTAAAAAAATCTATAAAGTTTAAACCACATAAACCGGCATAGGCCCCAATCAACGTTGTTTTAACATCGCTGCGGGCTAAGTATTCTGTGTCAGTGATAAGGCTGATTTTATCGATAGCATCTTGATACTTTTGTTTATCAACAAGCAATAATGCGTCTTCATACAATGCTTCTTTTGAATCTTTTTTCGATAAATCCTTTAAAAAGTTGCCACCGCAGGACAACTGAATAAAGTAAACAAAAAATAAAAAAATTATATTTATCTTATTTTTCATATTAAAACCTCAAAGCAAACTTTCCTACAAGTCGGCGATCCTCGCGCGTTGAATCGACAGTGCCGATCTCTTCGCCATAAGAAGCCACTTGAATCTGTATGTGTTCAGAAGATAGCTCTAACCCCGCAGTCCAATAGCGTTGATTGTAGCCCGCTCGTAAAAATAGAATGTCATACATATTCAATTCAAATCCCGCATGAATTCTTTTGGCAGTATCTGTTTCATCCTTCACCGTTAAAACGCCTTGGTATTCTACAGTCCAGGTGGATCGTACACGATTGCTATTGATTGGAAATATGGCAATTCCCACATCCATGTCTTGTTTAAGTTCAGTCGGACGTGATGAGGCCTGTAAACGAAGACCATCTTTTTTATCAAATCGAGTCCCCCCCACATTGCGTACTACAGCACTTAAAGTGGGTATATAAGTCCAAGGGGCAGCTAAAATCAAACCGACATCTGTTGAAAAGCCAGTGCCCTCGCTAGCAATGGTTGGTAAATCCAAAGCCCCTGTTGGATCTAAAGTGGAATTATTAACTTCGATGCGACTGATGATTTTACCATTAAATCCTAACTTAATCCGACCATCAAAAAATCTAAAGTTATAGCCAAAAACCAACGCGTAATCATTGCGGTAGTAGGTATCCATTTCTGTGCCTGCACTGTTCATTTCAGCATCCAAAGTGTAGGTACCTAATAAACCTAGGCCAAAGTTTTTTCCAACAATGGATGGGAATATTTGTCCTTTCCAGTGATAGTACTTTTCACGGGTAGCATCTGCAGTTTCTTTGACTTGAGTTAAATCAATGGGATTTGAATAAGCCTTCGTAGAATACATAGTTGCATTGTTTCCACTGGATTCAATTTCAGGATCTATAATAGTTCCATACAGGTCGCGCAATTTTCCCAATGCCGCGGGATTAACAATCAAAGCTGTTTCGTCGTTAACAACAGCAACACAGGCTCCGCCCATGCCTAAACAACGAACGCCGCTATAAAACTCTCGCAATTCATTGCCCGCCCAAGAAGTAGATCCATTGACCAATAAAAATAAAATTTGGAAAAAAAGATGAATACTTATAAAAACTGTCGAAGTTTTATTCATATTTATTTCATCGGCAGCACAACCTCTCAAGTTGAGACACTTCTTTGATTTAAGGTCCTTAGTCTGGTTCTATACTTCCAGCCTTCAGCAGCAAATGATTTTGACAGATACTATTTATGCGCACCATAGAAAAAAACTTTTATATTTATGGACATGTTAGTTTCAAAAAATATAAAACTTTATTGAGGTATTAAAATATGCATAAAATGACGCTAACCCTATTAACTCTTATTTTTTTATCTTCGTGCGGTGTCAAAGAAAAAGACAAAGACAAGATTGGCGATGCGCAATCTTGCTTGGACGGAGCTACTACTTCTACGGCTGAAGCCTGTCTTGATAAAGTTTCTGGTATAGAATCAGCATCCGCGTATAATATCCGTTGTGCAGCTAAATTTATTCGCGAAGGTTTTGCCGATCCCCAAAAAATTGTAACGGCATTTGAGACCTTAAATAATTCTTCCAATCAATTAGACACATTTATGTCTTTGATCACATTCACATCCAAAGCCAATATCACTTTGGATGCCAGCAATGCCGAAACAACATTCGGTTATTGCTATCAATCTGGAGCTAAAGGTTCACTCATTATAGCTGCCTTTGGTCACCTGGCTACAGCTTTATATGGGTATTTGAATTCCATCAATCCAAGTGGTTGCTCTTCAACACCATCTTCCACTGGGTATCCACTACAAACTTGTCTTTTGAATGCAGGATCTTTAGCTGCAGTGGTAGATTTAGCAAGTGCCAACCCCAGCGCAGGGGCTAGCAGCATGCAAGCGGTTTTAGGATCCATAGTTTTAACAACCTACAGGGTCAGTTGTCCTGATGGACGCCCTGCCAATGAAAGCCTATGCAACACTTTAAAATCTTCTGTGGATTCTGGTGGCAGCAATAGTGGTTCAGTAGGACGTTATTTTTTAAAAAGCCTTGCTGGAATTTAGCCTGACTTCGATTAGAAATTCAAATTCAATTTTGCTAAATAAACTCTATTTGCTTTTGGTGATGAGTACGTTCCAACATCTTCAGCATAAGACACCAAGTCTAAATTGAAAATGGTAAATAAAGCCGAAGCGCCTGCTGTCCAGTAGCCTTCACTTAAACCCACTCGATATTGCCCACGCCACCACGAAGACATGGACCAATCAAATTCGAAACCAATATGGGAAGCCTTTTTCCAGTTAAATAACGGATGACCAATGTCACGAATATCCAAAACGCCACGCCCAGTGAATATCCAAAAAGATGGGTACTCCCAACGACTGCCGATATCTAAAACCCGATATAGTTTTTCTGGCTTATCGGTTTTTGTTTTTTGAAATAATTTTAAGGATTGACCAAACCCGGTCTCGGCCACATTTCTGGCAACCAGACCAAAGGTGGGGCGGGCATAGCGAAAAGCAGAAAAAAATCCCGAAGAGGGAAGTTCGGGAGTGTATAACATTCCCAAATCAGCATCTACTGTATAACCCTCTTTCAAATCTTCTTTTTTGACTAATGTTGGGTCTGCCGCCAGTTCTATAATATTTAAAGGCTTACTGACATAGCCGCGATTGACAAATTTTAAGGTGGCCCCCACCGAAGTATGCGCATTGGAAAACCAATGCACGTTAGTGCCGTAGCCGTAAGCAATTGTAGAATCCAGATAGGTGGTGTCATTGATCGCCGGTCCTACTTGGCGATGCACCGAAAGATCCAAGGTCAAATCTGCTGGAATAATTCCTATACCCCAATTGGGGTGCACCATAATGCCAGAAAAAACTTCGGCCCGCAGACCATAACTTTCACCATAAGCTTTTTCTAAAATCTCAATAATTTTACTTTGCTGTGCAGACTCGGTAGAAAGCTTCGAAGCATCATTGATATCTTTAGCTAAGGTGATCGCTGTAGGAGTGATCCCTGCAGATATCGATAGATTGGTCTCACTGTCTTCACGGCGGGCCAACCCAGCCGGATTATAAAATAAAGCACTGTAATCATTGGCCACTGCGACAAAGGCGTCACCCATGCCTAAAGCTCGCGGAGATTGATACTGATGATGAATTCGAAAACTAACCCCGTCATCATCACTGGCACAAAGCATATTTGTGTATATCAATACACCACTCAAAAAAAACAAAACTTTTTTTTTCAGCATGAACGCCCCCAACAACTATGCGGCAATGGCAGGTGATTGTATTGGATTTTGCACAGCTTCATGTCTTAAAGGAATACTTAAAACAAACTGAGTTCGTCCAGTGCTATTATTGTATGTCAAAGTTCCATTGTGAGAAGTGGCAATACCTTGAGAAATGCTTAATCCCAAACCAGTCCCTTTACCAACTTCTTTGGTGGTGTAAAATGGAGTCATCATTTTTGCCGCAACTTTATCTGGAATCCCAGTACCGCTGTCTGTCACAACAATCGACAGACTGGACTCGTTTTGACTGACAGAAAGTTTGACCCATTTTTCTTCCAAAGTACTTACTGCATCTAAGCCATTGCCCAGTAGATTAAATATAACTTGTGAAATTTGTGTTTCTCGACAATCCACTTCCACTTGCGGCAAAGCCTCGATCACCAGTTCTGTTTTTGCATCTTTGAATTTTTCACGACAAAGTTCTATGGTGTTTTCTATGATTTGATCCATGCGTGCTTTTAAGAAAGGATCGGCATCCCCATTTCTTGAAAACATCAATAGGCCCTTGGTGATTTTTCCGATACGAGTCACTGTTTCAATGATTTTTTCCATAGAAGCTGAAAACTTAGCCTTATCATATTTATCTTGTTCAGTCATACGTAGAACAATACTAGCCTTGCCTTGAATGATCGACAATGGATTATTTATTTCATGCGCCACTCCACCAGCCATCGTGCCAAGGGCGGCCATCTTTGCACTTTCAGCCCGACCCTGTTCAGAATCTTTGAGCTTTTTCAAGGTTTCAATCAAACCAAAAGAAAGCTTTAACCGAGTGAATAAACTGAACCAAATGATAAGCGCAATAGTGGCCAATTGAAAAAACACCGAAATCCATTTGTCGAAGGGGGCATTGTACATATGACCCATGATTGGAATACTGATCAGCATCCCAACAGAGGCAAATATAAAAGGAAGTTGCATACTTATAAACGAACTTACAGCAACAAAAAAACTAAAAGCCCCTGTGATATACACGATATGAAAGTCATTGGTCATACCCAGGTAAATCATCTGCATTTGACCAATCAACAGCCACAGACCCCAAACCCATTCTGCCTGCTTGTAATTGAATTTTTTTCTGTAAGTCAATAAACCGGGAAGAATTCCAATCAATAAAGCCAAAAAGCGCCCAACAATAATTTCTTTGGCATCAAATAAATAGACACATAAAAATCCCCATCCCGGATAAAGGGTCAATAAAAGGATCGCCCCCAACCGGTATTTGAATTTATTGCCCAACAATTCTTGATTTAAATCAGGCTCAACAGCCTGTTCATTGACTGTTGAACCCTTTGCATTTTCGGCCGCTTCGGCATTGTCTACTATACTCATAGAATAAGTATTATGATTTTTTAACTGTGATAGTAGTCCAGAACAAACTAGACTGGACCAGATTTGTTCGACACCTAGAAATATTTTTTACGCTGACTGGATGGAAGTATTTTTAAGATATCCCTGTACTTAGCCACTGTGCGTCTGGCGATCTGCACACCATCTTTTTCTAAAATCTCAACAATTTTTTGATCCGACAAGGGGCTTTTGATGTCTTCTTTGGCCACTAAATCTTTGATTTTTAATTTTACAGATTCACTGGCTAAGGAATCCCCGCCATCGGAAGAACTGATGCCAGAATTGAAAAAATACTTCAGTTCATAAATACCCTGGGGAGTATGCATATACTTCGAGGTGGTGACTCGACTGACCGTAGATTCATGCATACCAATATCATTAGCAATATCTTTTAAAACCATAGGCTTTAAAAAAGCTGCGCCTTTTTCAAAAAATTCCCGCTGCCGTTTGACTATACTATCAGAGACCTTAAATATAGTTCTTTGCCGTTGATGAATCGATTTGATCAACCACACAGCCGCACGCAGTTTTTCTTGAATATAGTCTTGGGTCTTAATATCAGAATCATTTCCAGCATTCATCATGGTGTGCTTTTCGACACCAGACTTCAGCATATTTTTATAAAAATTAGATATTTTTAAACGTGGCAAGCCGTCTTCATTCAGGGACACCACAAAGTCATCGCCCACTTTGTAAACATAAACATCTGGTGTGACGTAGTGGGTGTCACTAGGAAGATAGGCCCTGCCTGGCTTAGGGTCCATGGAGTATATAATTTTACAAATTTCAATCACATCTTCTAAATCTTTACCCAAAGCTTTGGCTATGGCTTCGTAATTTTTTTTCTCTAGATCCTTCAGATGATTTTCAATCAAAGAAGTCAAATCATGAGTGTCTTCTTCTAAATGCTTGGCTTGAATCAATAGACATTCTTTAAGATTGCGGGCCCCAACACCTGCCGGATCGAATTCATGAATCAAACTTAAGGTGTCTTCCAATAAATCCTTATCAATATTTTCTTCTTTAGCCAAATCTTCGATAGAGACTTTTAAATAGCCATCATCATTAATAGCACCAATTAAAATATCAGCGGCGTGCTCTTCTTCCTCGCTAAAGCCATTCATTTTCACTTGCCAATACAAGTGATCATGCAGGCTTTCCGTGGTTGAAATCACGTTTTCATAATTCATGATCTCTTCAGATCCTGACATGGTCGAAGAAGTCGGCTTTTGTTGGGATTCAATGTAGCTTTCCCATTCAAACTCGTCTTGTTTTTGGGGGTCTTGGGTATTTTGATCTGGGATTTCTTGGTTTTCAACTTCGGAAGCCGCTTCTTTGGTTCGCAGCACATCTTCTTCTTTTAAGATTTCGGCTTCTTCTAAAATAGGATTTTCTTCCAGTTCGGTTCGAACGGAGGCTTCAAGCTCAAGTCTGGACATTTGCAAAAGTTTAATGGCCTGCTGCAGCTGCGGCGTTATCACTAAACTTTGGCTTAAACTCATCGTCTGTCTTAAGGCCATGAACTGGTTTCCCTTAGCTAAAGTTTAAAATTTTCACCCAAATAAAATTTTCGGGCCACTTCAGATTCAGCAATTTCTTGAGCATTCCCACTGACTTGTATTTTACCATCCTTCAATATATAAGCATAGTCACAAATTCCTAAAGTCTCACGCACGTTATGGTCAGTGATCAAAACACCTATACCTTTGGCCTTAAGTTCACGAATAATATTTTGAATATCAGCCACAGCAATAGGGTCAATACCTGCAAATGGTTCGTCTAAAAGTAAAAACACCGGGGAGCCTGCCAAGGCTCTGGCAATTTCAACACGACGTCTTTCGCCACCAGATAAAGCATAGCCAAAACTATTCCGAATATGCTGAATACGAAATTCAGAAATTAAATGCTCCAAACGATCAAATTTTTCAGAACCCGAAAAGCCATGAGCTTCCAAAGCCACAATGATATTGTCTTCCACCGTCAACTTACGAAACACACTGGGCTCTTGAGCCAAATAACTCAACCCAATACGAGATCGCTTATACATAGGTAGATCTACAATACTTTTTTGATCTAACAAAATCTCACCTTGGTCGGCTGCAACTAGACCAACAACCATATAAAAAGATGTGGTTTTGCCAGCCCCATTGGGTCCCAACAGTCCCACAACTTGCCCAGAGGTGACAGAAAAAGATACGCCATCCACAACTTTTCGTTTTTTAAAACTTTTTGAAATATCTTGAATGTTTAATAAACTCATTTTTTCTCCAAAGTGGCCTTAACATTCTGTACTTTTACTTTTTTACCGCCATCAATAAAAATAATTTCTTCTCCGGATAAAACATCATCATTTTGCACCACCTTGGGCTGCCCTAAAAATGTCATTTCGTTTTTTAAAACATTAAAGTTTAAAGTTTTTGATGTTGCTACTTTTTCATGATCACTGACTTGGGCTCCCCCTTGAACAAATATAGAATCCAAACTAGCATTTTTTTCAATAAAATTAAATGTGGCCATTGGTCCATCAATTTTTATTTGATCGTAATACATATGCACTTGGCCAATAAAATCCACTTTTTGATGAAGCGTGCTAAGTTCTATTTGGTCTGAAGTGATT
Source organism: Pseudobdellovibrionaceae bacterium (assembly GCA_049315665.1). GTDB lineage: Bacteria > Bdellovibrionota > Bdellovibrionia > Bdellovibrionales > Bdellovibrionaceae > JBMOJS01. The sequence continues at coordinate 42,739 of JBMOJS010000002.1, forward strand.
TTAATAGTTTTTCCGTCATTTAACTTTTTTTCGGCTTGAATGTTTTTTTGCACAACCATCTTATTTTCATCTACAAAAGCGACTAAGTCATCACCATTAAAAGTGATTGTTCGCTGACCACTAACAATAGGCCCTAAAACCTCGACATGTTCTGGTCCCGTGATTATTTTTTTTTGTGAAGAGTAACGAATAATATGAGTTTTGAAAACATAGCCATTTTCGGACTGAGTATTTACACGTCCTCGAATTTGCAAATCCTTGGTTGCACTATCGATGGCGCCTTGATCGCCCGTCACTGTAAACTGAAGTTTTTCTTCTTTATAAAACAGCACCCTGACATTTTTTAAATTCCAAACACTTTTCCCTTGCTGATCTTCAGCACTTTCAGAAAACAATTCCCAATCTTTTTCAACTAGATGAACACCCTGCATTTTTTGCCCAGGGGTATTTATTTTTTTTGAATTTTGAGAGTCCAACGCGTCTGCGCCATCTTTAGAAACGCCCACTTTATTCGGAAAAACAACTAAAACTTCAAAAAACAAAAAAGCCAATAGAACAACATAAATCCATTTTTTGTACTTTTCCATCAATTGGCATTGGTAGCGTCATTTACTGTCTTTGTCACTGCAAAATTGATTTCACCGGCACCAGCTTCTGACACAGTATACATAACTTTTTTAACTGTTAGAAAATCAATTCCCTTATCTGCTTGAATGGTGATTTTTTTCCAATTATTTTCATTTTCTGCCGGATCGCCCCGGGTATCATCAATGACATTTTTAATTTGCATTCTGAGTTTTTGCTCTTGATCTTGCTGCGCCTTCTGAATAGCTAACTGCACTTTTTCAAAAAGGGGCTGGATCAACCATTGCTCTTGATTGCGAACCTGTTCAAAGGTGATTACAGAATCCTTATCAATTAAAATTTCTTTGTTTGAAATTGTAACTACTGTGGCGGGTTTTAGCTCTTTAACTGTGGCTGCTTTTGGTAAAACAACTTCTTTTGGTATATATAAAATCTCTCCAGTGGCGTTGTAATTCTGCAAAAGAAAAATAACCAACACGGTGAACATATCTACCATGGCCGTTAATGACAAAGTGGTGGTGACATCTCTTTTTTGCGATCTTTTACCCAGAATATTATGATAACGGTGCCGCTGTCCCGGTTTAAAAATTGCCATTACAGTGGCCCCCCTGTTGCAACAGAAATTTGCGGGAATCCAGATTGAAGTATGTTATCCATTGCTTTGATCAAATGTTCATATGGCATTTCGTCCGCCACAGTCACAACAGCGTCTTTTTTTTCTGGATACAGCTCTTTGACTCTTTGCAGTTGGGCCACTAGACCTGCATCATCAAATTGCCCTTGCAGCAACGGCAAAGAAATAACCTGTTTACCTACAGTTAAAGTATAGCCCGTACTTTTAACATCGACTTTCAATGGGATATCCGAATGGGGCGGAGGCACAATGGGCTTATCATCCGTCTTCTTGGCATATATTGATGTCCCAATCTGAATCATCGAGACTTGGGTCCAAACCGCAGTGATCAATAAAAAAGTGATTAGAACACTCATTAAATCAATGAAGGGAACTAAGTTCAAATCTACATTTTTTTGTCGTCCACTGGATCCGCCCGTATCTATATGAGCCACAAATTCTCCCAATTCATCTTTGGATTAATCTTTCAATTTATCGCGATTAGCGACAACTAAATTCAATAAACTCATGCTACTTTCAACAACTTCATTTTCAATTTTTTGAATTCGATGCTGAAACAAGCCATATGCAACAATCGAAATGATCGCTACAAATAAACCAAAAGCAGTACAGTTTAAGGCGTGAGATATACCTTTAGAAAGCTCCAATGCTTTGGTTGCCGGATCTGCTGCAGCCACGGCTTTAAAAGAACCAATCATACCAATGATGGTTCTTAACAAACCCGCCAAAACAGCAATGTTACCAAAAACAGCTAGAAAAGAAGTCCAACCTTCGACTTTAGGCATTTCGCGCAAAACCGCAGCATCCATGGCCACTTGCACTTCTTCATCAGGACGACGGTTTAAAGCTTGCACCAATCCCGCTTTTACGGTGTTGGTCAATGGTGCCGGCTTAGCATCACAAAAGGATATCGCTTGCCTTAAGTCGCCACTGATGACCATACGAAAAACTTGATCAGTAAACTCTTTTTTGTCTACGGATAACTGTGACAATTTGGATAATCTTTCGATAATTAAAATTGCAGCTAAAATTGCGATTGCTGCAATCACATACATCACAGTGCCACCTTCTATGAAGGCCCTCTGGATGAAGTTTAAGTTATCTAAATTTGTTGGGTTCACGACGCTGCCTCCTTATTGATTTTGTGCCTTAAAGAAAAATGGATAAGATACATCTGCAGAGTAACCATCTGGCGGTGACGGAAAATTCCATGAAGCCAAACGATCACGAACACAGTTTTCTATATTTTTATTTCCAATACTTGAATTTGCAACTTTAACATTACTAGCCGCGCCTTTGGCTACAATGGTCCAACTGATTAAAACTCGTCCTTCTAAAATTTGCCCTTTAGAAAGTTTGTTCAGTTCTCGCTCATAGCAACTTTGTATTTCTCTAATATTGGCTCTTATAACTCGACGAACCGCCTCGCGATCAATCGACGGATCAAAACTTTCTTCTGCCCCGCCAGCCTCAATATTTGTCGTCGTTTTATTACCAAATCCTTCAGAGGCTCCGTAGGCACTTTGACCATTGCTACGACCTTTAGTCCCCACACCTGAAATTCCTTGGGTGGCTGTGCCTTTTCCGCCCGCACCGGTATCTTTGAATTTAGAACCCAAATCATCACCAGCGCGATTTTCATTAAAGCCGGATGTGCCGGTCGCTTTTCCAGCCATGCCTAAAACTTCACCACTTCCAGAATAAGCCTGATCAATTTTCGACCTAGCGCCACCACCACCAAAAGCACTAAACAAACCAACTTTACTTAAATCTTTATTTGCACTTTGGGCATTGGCACCGGCTGTGTCTCCGGTCTTAATGGCTGCACCTTGCTTAGTTGAAGTGAATTTCTTTGGCTGATTTTGATTCAATGGCTTTGGCGCAACCTCAGCCGCTTTTTGCGCTAGCTGTGCTTTCTGCGATTGTGGGGATTCTGTAGGCTTACCCTTTTTTTGCGCAACCTCTTTTTCTTCTTTCACCGTGGCTTTTTTAGGTGGAGGTGGGGGCAAAGGTTTTGTCGGTTTCGGAGGTTGCTTTTCAACAATCGGCTCGGGTTTGGGCGGAGTCACTGGCACAGGGGGTTTATCAAAAATGACTTGGGCTACACGTAAAGCTTCTTCTTCTTTGGGTTCTTCAGGTGTGATTGAAGACATGTACAATGCCAAAAATGCAACCATCACTATAGAGGCAATAACACCAGCCAACTCGGCACCCGAAAGCAACCAAGGCGGCAACAGGGGCACTGTCGGCGACGAACTGGTGTATCTAAAAATCACCTGCAAGGGCGATTGCTGCCAGCGAACAAAAACCACTTCATTTTGATCTAGACGTAAAGTCTGCTTGGATGCGCTTTGCTGTAATTTGCCCGATTTTAATAATTCTGAATTTTCTAAACTTCCCTCAGCTCCCACAACTTCAACCACGGCCTCAGCATTTAAAAACAAACGCACTTGTGCGCCAAGCTCTATCAACTTCCAATTTTTTGGCAAAAGCCCCGCGGGTAAGGACACTTGATTTTCATCAGGACCCACACGAACTAGACCTTTATGATTGTAGTGATGAGTCTGCAAAACTCTTTCTTGCCAAGCCACCAAGACTTCAGCGGTAGCACCTTTGCCTGGTCTTAAATAGTTTTTCAAGCTAGTAACTTCACTGGCTGGTGCAAAGGTTTTTTTGGATTTATGTCCGGCACTGCTTATACTGCTTTTTTTAATTTCTGGTCTTAGATGGGATTTATCTACTTTTGCCAAATCAGATTTTAAGGGCTGAGCAGTCTCAACGGCGGGTATCTTGGGCGACTCGGCACGGGCTACGGTTGTCTTTGGAATTTCATTTTTTACGACAGCTGTGTTTTTATCTATTGAAGAAACTGGTATTGCTTCTTTTATAGCTGCAGGCGCAGAAGCCGGTTTAGGCACTCCAGGATAAAATACAATTTTATAGGAACCCAATTGGATATCATCACCACTGTTCAGTGGTTCGTCTAAAACCGCTTGGCCATTTTTAAAGGTCCCAGTTTGCGAACCCAAATCACAAATATAATAGCCTTTGTCACGATGTTCAATCGCACAGTGGACTGTAGAAATGGCATCATCATCCAAATCCAAAGTCACTTCTGCTTTGTTACCTATTACCACCTGCTCTTGATCAAACTGTTTGACCTCGACAAGTTTATTGTCCTTAAAAATTCTTAAAATAATAAAAGGCTTCAATGACCACCCCGAACTCGCTGCATATCTTCAGTTGTACGTCTCATCTCGGGCAAAAAGTTTTCTCTTAGTTTAATTAATCTTTTATAATTGAAATTTTTTTTCTGAAACAAATAAAACAATTCAGGTTTTTGCGTGGCTCCCTGTACAAGTTCATCTTCAAAGTTGAGTGTTGCTTTTTTTTCTTTAAACCGCACAGCACTGGATTCTGCATTTTGTGCCATCAGCGGACTCATCCACAAGACAATGACTGCTAAAATAAAACTCCTGATGCTTATCATGCGATATCCTCTATCCTATTTTAAACCAGCTTTTGCCTTATTTTCCAAAGCATTTATTTTATTTCGAGACTCAGCTGGTCCTCCTACAAACTTTAGTCTGTTCACCACTTCCAATCCTTCAGTAAATTTTCCCATATGATCAATTAAAAGAATGGCGTAATTAAAAAGCACTTCCTTATTGTTGTTTTGATCCTTAAGCACAGATTGATAGATTTCAGCCGCCTTGTCGTACTGCTGATTGGCTGTCAACGCTATAGCATAGTTATTCAACACGCGGGGCTCACGCACTCCTTGGCGATAAGCAGTCTCTAAAACCAATCGGGCTTTATTAAAATCTTTTTCTTGAACATAAAGAGCCCCTAAATTGGCTGATGCCGTAGCATCTTGACTTGAAATCTCTAGGGCTTTACGTAAAGAACGAATCGCCTCATCTTTTTCACCTAAACTCAACTCAATAATAGCAAGATTAGAATACAAATCTGAGGATTGAGTTTTGCTAAGAGCTTTTAATAATAATGATTTTGCTAAACTCAATCGTCCTTTTTTGTAGTGATACAAGCCAATGGCATTCAAAGCCCGATGATCTTCTGAGTTCTGCGATAAAATATCGGTGGCCGACTGGTAGATTTTTTCATCGGACTGTTCTTTGATAGCTATGTCTAATTTTTGATACAAACTAGACTCAACAGGCTTTGCTGCTGAAATTGCTGACGGAGCTGAAGAATTATCACTAGCGTCGCTATCGCGAATATCCTTCACTAAAATAGAATCATTGCCTTTGCTTGGTAGTTCATTGATTTTTTTTTCGCTAGACACTGGTTTGGATTTTTTATCAGCCGTTTTTTCATCCTTTGATGTAGACTTAGTGGCACATCCATTCAAAATCAAAAACATCGCAATCAGAAAATAATAGGATTTATTCATTTTTTTGCCCTGCCCAATTTACCAGTCTGATGTCTGAAGCTGCCTCTTCACCATTATAGTAATTTTTAGAATCTTTTTGTGATAAATAACTCAACGCTAATTTATAATCTTCATTGTAAGTTTGCAGCTCCCAGGCGCGATCCACGGCGGCTTTAAAACTTTCTATTGTTTTATTGGTAAAAGGCTCTGCAAATTTTTTAACGCCTTCTTTGTACTGTACTGTTTGTTCAGCATTGAGTCCTGTTGGCAGTGGGGTCGCTATGATTGTTTCAGCCATATTTTGATTGGCCTGTCCCAATAAACTTAAGGACGAAATAATTTCATTTGCACTGTTGTATTTAATCACATTTGACAATTCTTTATTCAATTGGGTCAACAAGGCTAATTTTTTATCAGCTGCTGCTTTTTGTTTTACTGGATCTGCGGGAAATCGAATGGCTTTAAACTCACTAAATGTTTTAAAACTGTCCTGCAGACTTAACTTGGCTGCATACTCAGCTCCCACGCCTTGATTGTTGGGTGAAAATCGTCTTTGCACAAGCAGCGTTTTTTTATGCCATTCTTCAGACTCACTTTTTCGACCCTGTTTTTTATACAGCTCTGTAAGCCAGTAGTAAGATTCGATAATTTTATCCCTATCATTAGCTCCCTGTAAATAATCTTGATATTTTTGAATGGCATAAGAGTTTTGATTTTGTTGACGGTATAACTGTGCCATCGCAAACGAAACATCTAAGTTGTCTCGATATTTTTTACTAACAGCCAAAAACTCTTCATACTTTTTCAAGGCCTTGGTTTTATTGCCTAAGCTTTCATACAAAACTGCAGAATTATAAA
>JBMOJS010000281.1:0-3216 GCA_049315665.1 Pseudobdellovibrionaceae bacterium
CAAGTTTAATCGAGATCGGCTCAGAGGTTTGGGAGTTTCGCAAGGCCAATGGGTTTTCGAAAAAATTCCCGCCTGAAATTCAGCAGAAAATTGCGCAGCTTTGCGCCTCGGGAGTGACCGCCTATGCACTTGGAAAAGCCACCGGCATTCAAAGAAACAGAATCATGGAATGGAAAAATCGATTTTCTGAAAAGAGCAAATCTGATTTTGAAGAAGTGACTGTCATAGAAGGCGCAAAACCAAACTTCGAAGTCAAGTTGTCGGCAAAACTTCAAGGCTGCCGGGTTGAAATCATTGGTACAGATTACGCTCTTCTTCAGCGCTTGTTACGAAAAATGGGATCATGATGTTTGTCGATACGAAAGGACTGCGCGTTTTTATTTACCAAGAGCAAGTTGATATGAGGTGCGGATTTGAAAAGCTCCTCTCTTTTGTCAGAGAGAAAATGAAGAATGAAATCAATCAGGGTCACTTATATCTTTTTTTTGGAAAAAATCGTCGAAGACTAAAGGCGCTGTTCTTTGATGGCACAGGCCTTGTGCTGATTGCAAAAAGAATTGAGCGAGGAAGATTTATGGCAAGATGTGAACTTGTAAATATCACAGAAATCACGCACCAAGAATTAAAACAAATTTTCAGTGGCGGAGTTGTTATCAGAGCCAAAGTGGATCGAAGTTTTGTAACGCAAGCGGGGCAAGGTTTACTTGCCAAAGGATTTGCGCAAGACTTCTTCAATGCGAGCCCTTGAGAATGAAAATGATCCAAGAATTTTAAGAGAACTTGCCATCTTAATGAATGCCGAAATCCTTAGGCTGCAATCAAGAATCAAAACCATTGAAGAACAAAAAAACAAGGCCGAGCAAAAATCTTTTCCTCTCGAAGAGAGTTTATCTATTTTAAGAAAGAAGTTTTTTGGAAAATCTTCAGAAAAATTCACGGACCGAGCGAGATCAAAAAAAGATGAAGAAGAAATTTTACTTCATTCGCAAAACTTCATTCCTCTGGTAAAAAATAAATCTACAAAAAAGCTTCTTGAGGAAATCTACATCCATGAAGCCAGCAAACAGGATCTGATCGATGCGTCTATGGACTTTGGCTTAGAAAATCCAAGTGTTGATCAGTGGGAAAAAGTTGAAAATCTTTTTGACGAGAGCACCGAAATTGAAATCGTTGAGCGATCTTACAAGAAAATCATTCACAAAAAACAAAAGTACAAACTTAAAGCAGAGTTCAATCAAACAGAAAAAGAAAATGTTTTTATCTCAGCAAATGGAACAACAAAGCTTCTTCCGGGCGCGAGTTACTCGGTTGATTTTGCAGTCTCGACAGTTGTGGACAAATATTTAAATCACCTCCCGCTGGAGCGACAAGTAAGAATGATGGACTCTTTGGGCTTGATGAATATAAAGCCGCAAGTTTTATACAATTTGGCAAAAATCACATCCATTTATTTAGAACCCGTCGTTGATCAAATCAGAGAAGAGATTTTATCTTCAAAAGTGGTTCATTCAGATGAAACGCCTTGGCCGATAAACAACAAGAAAGACTCTGACGGCTATATGTGGATCGTTACCAATAACAGAGGATCTTTTTATCGATTTGAGCCTACCAGATCTGGAAAAGTGATCAGGGAAACTTTAAAAGATTTTAAAGGAATTGTTGTGACTGATGGGTACGCTGGCTATGCCCAGTTTAAAGATGATCATGCAAAAAACATAAATCAGAATAAACTTGCAATGTGCCACGCTCATGCCAGGAGATATTTTTTTGAAATCAAGGATGATTATCCAATCATCGAAGAGTACTTGATTTTATATCAGAAACTTTTTGCCATCGAGAAGCAAGCCAGGGACTTTGAAGAATTAAAAATCTTGCGAACGGACAAGTCGAAATTAATTATCGATGACATGAAGAAATGGCTGATGGAAAAATATCCCGAAGCAAGATTAGAGTCGAAGTTTAAACTAGCTATCGAGTACACGATGAAAAACTGGAGCGAGCTGACCTTGTTTTTACAAATCCCAGAAGTTCCGCTGACGAACAACGAAGCTGAAAGAATAATCCGGCAAGCTGTGATGGGACGAAAGAACTTTTACGGCTCACGTTCGATCGATGGAGCCGATGTTGCAGCAATCATTTACTCAGTGATCGAGTCCTGCAAAAAAGTCGAGCTTGATCCAAGAAACTATTTGCGTGAAACGATCAGACTATGTGCTGAAGGAAAAACTCCGCAAACACCCTTTGAATTTGCAAAATCACTTCGTCAATAACCTGGGTAAAGTGCGGGTTACGATTGGGTTTGGATTGCTTTCTAAAGAGGTTGCGGAGCCAATTCTAAAGAGTGGCGAACTCATCAAACTCAATCAGGGTCGCGTCTTGAAAGACGAGCTTGCACTTGCCTGGTACCCTAGATCGCAAAAGCCCGCTTATTTTGAAGAAATAGTTCAATCACTCAAGTGATGGCTCTGAAACGCGAAAATCAGGATCGCGAGCTTTCTCGTGCAGGCGGTTTTGCGGGAACGGAATCTGCACGGCTCTGCAACAATTTCCTGAAAAACTGGAGCCACGAAAGGCACGCAATTGACCGCGCGTTGGCACTTTTTCTCGGAGGTCGCGGTGAGAAGAAGTTGCCGTAAGTTGTTTATTTTGATTTAGGAATTTTCATTTCACATAGTGTGAGCTGCACTAATGACACTTCAATCTAAACCAACAGCCCGATAGTTATCTGTCGGGCTTTTTATTTCGCTCACAAATAAAATTTTTCTTAAACACCTTGGGTTCTGCTTTTTAGGGGATCAGTTTCTAAATCTTGAAATTAAACCGCCACATCATGATCTCTGAGTGCTTGATTGAGCGATGTTTTTTTGTCGGTGCTTTCTTTTCGGGTGCCAATAATCAAGGCGCAGCTGACGCCATAACTGCCTGAAGTGAAGGTTTTTTGATAAGAGCCAGGGATCACCACTGAATTTTTAGGTACATGGGCTTTGTAAACAATTTCTTGTTGTCCCGTGACATCAATAATTTTAGTTGATGCCGTGATCGTGACACCAGCGCCAAGCACTGCGCCTTCTTCGATCCAGGCCCCTTCGACAACAATGCTACGACTGCCGATAAACACATGATCTTCGATGATCACCGGACTTGCCTGTACAGGTTCAAGCACGCCGCCAATGCCAACTCCGCCGGACAGATGCACATTTTTGCCGATTTGCGCGC
>JBMOJS010000282.1:0-3211 GCA_049315665.1 Pseudobdellovibrionaceae bacterium
ATTATTATAGACTGTCCCCCGTCTTTGGGCCTGCTAACCTTGAATGCATTGACCGCTGCAGATACATTTTTAGTACCTCTGCAATGCGAATATTATGCTCTTGAGGGTTTAAGCCAATTACTGAATACGGCAGGTTTAATTAAAAAGAATTTAAATCCACAGCTGCATATTGAAGGTATTGTCTTAACTATGTTTGATACAAGAAATAATTTAAGCCATCAGGTAGTTACTGAAATCAAAAATCATTTTGGCGATAAAGTTTTTCAATCCATAGTGCCAAGAAATGTTCGATTGAGTGAAGCCCCTAGTCATGGACAATCTATTTTTGAATATGATGGAAAATCAATCGGCGCATTGAAGTATTCAGAGCTGGCGAAAGAATTAATCATTAGAACAGAGCAAGAACAGAAAGACCAAAAATCTTCACTAGGAGATCAGCTGCATGTCTGAGCTTTTAAATCCAGAACCACAACAAAAGAAAAAGGGACTAGGTCGAGGACTGGGTTCTTTGCTCAGTGGTGGTGAGTCATCAGCTCCGGCGGCAACAAGCCCATCAATACCCGTATCAGTTAAAGTTGATCCGGCTTTAGAAAAAAAAGAAAATACACTGATGACTACTCAGCCGGCTAGTCAAATGCATACTCAAGTGAGTAGTCAGACTGTAGCTAACCCAGTGGATAGCAGTCTTCGAATTTGGAATGTGGCTATTGACCGTCTGCAGGCAGGCAAATATCAACCACGAAAAGAGTTTGATAAAGAAGCTCTGAATGAGCTTGCTCAATCCATAAAACAAAATGGAATACTTCAACCTATTGTCGCCAGACGAGATCAATCGGGCCGCTTAGAAATCATCGCTGGCGAAAGAAGATTCAGAGCTGCGCAACTTGCCGGAATGCATGAAGTGCCTGTAATTTTGAAAGAATATTCAGACAAAGAAACGTTGGAACTTGCGTTAATTGAAAATATTCAAAGAGCGGATTTAAATCCCATTGAAGAAGCGGCAGCCTATTCAAGATTGATTGAGGAATTTGCTTTAACACAGCAACAAGTGGCCGAAAGAGTCGGCAAGGATCGCGCAACAGTTGCTAATGCGCTGCGTGTACTATCTTTACCAGTAGATATCAAAGAAATGATTATTCAAAAAACGCTTTCCATTGGCCACGCAAAAGTTCTGTTGAGCTTGAGCGAGGATCAAGATAAGTCGCGATGGGCCAAGAAAGCTATTTCTGAAAAGTTCACAGTCAGACAATTAGAAAAAGCTATAGCGAAAGTTAAAGATGATGAAACGGCTGAGCTTAAGCCGGATGACCAACTTAAAGCAAAACTTGTCTTACAGTTAGCAGAAGACTTGCAAAAACACATGGGACGAAAAGTGACTATTGATTATGCTCAATCTAAGGGTAAGATATCTTTATATTTTTACTCGGATGAAGAACTGAATGAAATTGCAGATAGGCTAAAACAAAATGTCTGATTTAGTACAGGGTCATATCACTGCTATTCTGGACCAAGGAACTTATTTTGAAGGAAAATTAAGTTTTGAAGGAACCGTGCAAATCGGCGGTTCTTTTAAAGGCGAGATTTTTACAAAAGATACGATTATTATTAACGAAAGCGCACAGATTGCTGCTCAAATTGAAGCAGACACCATAGTTATCAATGGTCGTGTTGAAGGACATTTATTTGCTCGTCGAAAAGTGGTTATGCACCCACCAGCAGTTTTTAAGGGCACAGTGACTTCACCCAGTTTAAGAATTGACGAAGGTGTGGTATTCGAGGGTGCATCATACATGCCGAAGTCCTAACTAGAAAAAACTTTCAACTTGACCTTAAGATCAGGCCAATGATAATTCGGGAACCTGTAATAAGGATCCTGACACCATGAATATTCTCCAACAAATTGGCGTGAACGAATTTGCAGTAGTTCAATTTTTTATTTTTACAATCACTGTCTTTATCTTAACAAAATTTGTATTTGCTTCATATTTTGAAAAAGTTGAAGAAAGAAATCAAAAAACAAAAGGCGGCGAAGAGCTGGCCCTTGAGGCGCAAAAGCAATCTTATGATTTGCAGGCCAAATATGAGCTTAAGGCTCGTGACATTAATGCTAAGATAAAATCTATTATTGATGAGAGTCGGGTAAAATTTCAAAAACAGCAGGAGCAAACTCTTGCTGATGCAAGAATAGGTGCTGAGCAAATTGTGCAAAAGAACAAATTGCAAATTGAATCTGATTTATCAAAGGCAAAGGCTGAGCTTAAATTGCAAATTCCATCAATAGCAGAATCGATCAACAAAAAATTATTAGGAAAATAATGATCACAGAATCAAATGAAATTCCAAATGTAGTTTACTGGCAAGCAGCTAACTTAATTATACTTTTTGGCCCGCTTATTTATTATGGTAAAAATACTATTCTGAAATTTTTTGTTGGTCGACAAGAATTGTATTTAGAGCACTCAAAAAAAACGGCTGCTGTTCGAGAAGCTGCTGAAAAACAGCTGTTAGATATTAAGCACAAAATTAAAGAGTTAGAATTGACCGAATCCGATGCTTTAAAACAAGCTGAACTGCAAGCTGAGCAATTGCGTTTACAAATCTTGACCGAAGCACAGTTGGCTTCAAAAAGAATTATGGATGAAGCCTTGGCTTCCGTTGCTGCAGAGTTAGAAAAAGCAAAAAGAGAGCTTAGGTCATCTGTAGCAAAAGAATCTCTAGAGTTGGCAAAAACCACTTTGACTAAAGATTTAGGATCAACAGAGCAAACACGATTGCAAGACCAATTTGTAAAACATGTAGAGGGTTTAGCATAATGAGGATCAATGAGATTTCCAAAAGATATGCAAAGGCTTTAATTTTATTCACAGAACAAAATTCACAAACTGCAGAAGTTTTATCGGAACTGATTTTAATTCAAGCAGCACTTAGCAAAGATAAAGATGTCTCTCGGTTTTTTTCAAATCCAACCGTAAGTTTTGAAAAGAAACAAAACACTTTGGCTTCTTTTTTTGAAACAGTAAATAATATAACAAAAACATTTATACTGCTTTTAATTGAAAAAAATCGCTTTTCAAATCTAGAAGGTATTGTTCAAGCTTTGCAAAATTACATTGATGATAAAAAATGTGTTACTCGGGGCGAGATTCGGTATGCGTCGACATTAACTGAAAAAGAACTTGAAAGCGTTGAGCAAATTTTATCAAAAAAATTA
>JBMOJS010000283.1:0-3206 GCA_049315665.1 Pseudobdellovibrionaceae bacterium
AATCTGAATACTTATTAAATTCAGTTGTCATCGACCCGGCAAAGTTATGCCTCATTCCTAATGTATGCCCTACCTCATGCGCAGTCACGTTTCGAATAACATCATTAGCCACGCGTTTGATTTGTTCAGGATTTTCTTGAGCTAAATTAATCAATTTAATATTTTCAGCTGTATTTGCATCATAATTACAAACAGTTGAACTATTAAAACTGGATGGCAATAAGCCATAGGTATGATTAGGCTCTTTATTAAATTCTAAATATTTACGTAAATTGTTTGCGCCGCCTTTTGCAAAAGAACTTGTCAAATATACGTCAGCCCTTAAAAGTTCGCCAGTTATTGGATCTGCTTGCAAACTGGCTCTGGCAAAACCAGCCTTGTCGTAGGGTATCCAATGAACTAATACAACTCTTTCTGAGGGAAAAGACTCAGGATCAGCACCTGTCGTTACTTTCACAATTTCTCTTCCTGCAACTTTATTCCAATACAAAATTCCCTCTTTAATGGATTCAATATATTCAGGTGGCGCACTTTTTGTTATTGCATATGTCAAAGGTTCTTTTTCGGGTGAAAGATCCCAAAGTGTAGACAATCTATCACTAGTGCCATTCTCTGGCCGCGTAACACTCACCTCAAAAGTACCAATACCTTTATTGAAGGGACTTAATCTTTTATGATAAGAATTATTTAATTGATATGGTTTTATGCTAACATTCAATTTGATTGTCGCACTATTTTTACTTTCAATAACCCCCCCGCCAATTAAAATTCCTATTAAATCTAATGGCAGTTTGGATATTTGAACTTCTGAAACTTGCTCGATATGCAATTGGTTATTTGCAATAAAAGCCTTACGTACAAAGCTTTTTTGTACTGGCAGAATTGGGGTTAAGTGGTTCACCCCACTAGCGCTTTCAGGCATATCACTGGTACCCGAAGAAAACAGTGTTGTCATAGGAATAGCAGAAAAAGTAAGGTTCCATTTGAACGACACTTCATCTTCAGTCTCGCCTTCAATTTCAAAAACTTCTAGTAAGCGGCTTGACCGAAAATTTTGATAGACTGCATTTGTATCAAGCTCCATCATCGCCAAGTTAGAGCCGCTTCGTTCAAAAGAAACAACCTTTGGTGCCAAATGGTCAATAATAGGTGCTGATGTTGAAACTATCATTGTCGGACTCAATAAAAATGCCTTTTCTAAGGCTGATTTTTTTATAGATACTTTATTGCCTGAAAAAGTAAAGCCATGGTCATTTCTTGTTTTCACATCAGATTCTGTCAAAGACTTTTCGCTATTTGCGAACAACGAAAACGAACTTTGAATATTTGAATCTGCTAATCGACTTGAATGAATATTATCAGTTGAATGTTGCTTAGAACATCCGAATAGAAAAATTAAAATGGATACAAAAATAATTTTAATATTCACTTTTAATTTATACATACGACCACCTCTTATGAATTTGCTAAGGATTGTAAAGTATTTCTATTAAAATAAAGACCATATATTACGTAAATGTAATAAAGATTGAGTTGTATAATATATTGTCACTAATAAATAATTTAATTAAATCTGATAGTTAACTTACTAGAACTTAATGTATTCAAAATACAACTTACGTATGGTAGTCAGCGACTTAAAAAATTACTGCTCAAATATTTTTCGAGCTGCGACAGCATCATCAGGAAAATCTGAAAACACAGCATCTGCACCTAGTTTAAAAAACTGCAGATATTCGTCCTGCGCAGATTTGTAGTCTGACGATAAAAAAGGCTTGTCGCTTCTAAAAGTATAGGGATGCACTTGCAAACCCGCTGCATGAGCCTGCACTATCAAATCCGTAGGGAGTTTTATTTTTCCGTCTTTATCTTGCGGAACAATCCATTGTTTGGAAGGACCGATCCCATAAATAAACTTTTTCAATTCTTTCAAACCTTTGGGTTGCATAAGATCAGAATAGGTCTGATTGATTTTAGCAGAAACAAAATCATAGGGCTTTTTATCCGCATCCCCTAGCAGCAGAATCAGTTTCACTGAAGTTGATTTTTTCAGCTCTTTTAGATTAGTGACTTCGAAAGACTGAATAAAAACCGGGCTTTCAAAATCATTCCAACCAGCTTTTTTAAGCTCTGCCACCAGGGCGTCTTCCAAAGGCAGGCCTATGCTTTTAAAATAAGTTGGGTGTTTGGTTTCTGGATAGATACCGATGGGGCGCTTTTTTTCTTTACTTTGCATTTCGGCAATATCGATCACTTCTTTGAAAGTTAAAATTTCAAATTGGTTGTCATAGGCACGGCTGCGTTGACTGAGGCGTTCTTTGACTTTTAAGGTTTTAATTTCTTTCAAGGTAAAATCTTCTGCGAACCAGCCGGTGATGGACTCCCCATCTACAATTTTTGTAGTTTTGCGATCTGGAAATTTTTCTGCTACATTGGTGGTTCCAGAAATTTCATTTTCATGTCTGACTATTAAAACCTTATCTTTAGTCATGACCAAATCGGGTTCAATATAATCAGCGCCAAAATCAATGGCCAATTCGTAGGCTGCTTTGGTGTGCTCTGGCCGGTGGCCGCTGGCCCCACGATGGCCAATGATCAGTGGTTTTGGTGCTGGTTCTTTGGTGGATGATGCAGTTACTAATGGCTGCGCAGATGCTGCCGTAAAAACTGGCCCTGATCGCAGTAATAATAATGGTCCCTCAGCCCCAGCAATTGAAGAAAGCGTTATAGCCAATAAAAATAAAATTGAATTTATAAAAGTTTTCATTTTTAAAATGCTATTGTAAAAGCGGCGATGAAGATAGTAAGATTTTTTAAGTTAGGTTTCAGCTGGAAGTCGTATAGCAGCAAAGCTTCACTTCGCTGAAGCTATTATTTACCCGTGTAGATGTCGCTACCGCCCAGTGGTGATCTTTGCTGGCGGTTTTAGTTCATCAATAAAAACCTGAATGCCCTCGGCATTGACAATGTCCCATGCCCTTTTATATTCGGCATGACGATTGTACTGATTCTGTATCATCTGAATAAGGTCATCACGATTTAACTTTTGATAAATCAATTTTTGCACAGCCATAAGATGCAAATGATTACGGGTGAGTCGAGCTTCATTTTCGTATTTATGAAAAAGTGGTGAGGGCCTAATAAGATGTTCCCCCACCCAGGTGTGTAAAAGCTCATGAAAAACCAAATCAGCGAAAGCGTCTTCG
>JBMOJS010000284.1:0-3203 GCA_049315665.1 Pseudobdellovibrionaceae bacterium
ATTTTATCAAAAAAATTAAATAAAAAAATAATTTTAACTTCTCAAAAAGACCCTTCATTGCTGGGCGGATTAGTAGCGCAAGTGGGCGGATGGACTTTTGATGACAGCTTAAAAGCTCATCTATCTAAATTAGAAGAAATCTTAAAATAAAAGGGAGTAGATCTTTCATGGAAACACAGATTCGTGCAGATGAAATTAGCCGGGTTTTAAAAGAGCAAATCAATAGTTATGGAAAAAATGTCGAAATCAGTGAAACTGGCAGTGTTTTATCAGTGGGTGATGGCGTTGCGCGGGTTTATGGCTTGGAAAATGTAATGGCCGGAGAGCTGGTTGAGTTTCCGGGTGAAATTTATGGTCTGGTTTTAAACTTAGAAGACTCCTACGTGGGCGTGGTTATCTTTGGTGAAGATAGACATATTCGTGAAGGTGATACCGTAAAAAGAACAAAAAAAATCGTTCAAGTTCCAGTAGGTGAAGCACTGCTTGGTCGCGTTGTAGATGCTTTGGGAAATGCGATTGATGGAAAAGGTGACATTAAAACTCCACACAATCGTATTGTTGAATTGAAAGCTCCAGGGATTGTTTACCGACATCCAGTTGAAGAGCCTCTTCAAACTGGAATTAAAGCTATTGATTCTTTAATTCCCATCGGTCGTGGACAAAGGGAATTGATTATTGGTGATAGACAAACGGGTAAAACGGCCATCGCTATTGACACTATTATTAATCAAAAAGGTTTAAACGTTCAGTGCTTTTACGTGGCCATAGGACAAAAGCAATCTACAGTTGCTGTGGTGGTAGAAAAATTAAGAGCTGCGGGCGCTTTAGAATACACTACCGTTATCGCAGCCAATGCATCTGATCCAGCTCCGCTGCAATTTTTAGCAGCCTACTCTGGAACGGCTATGGCTGAGTACTTTCGTGATTCCGGTAGACACGCCTTGATTATTTATGATGATTTGACCAAACAAGCCCAAGCTTATCGTCAGCTGTCTTTGCTATTGCGAAGACCGCCTGGCCGCGAAGCCTATCCTGGGGACGTTTTCTATCTTCACTCTCGACTGTTAGAAAGAGCCGCTAAATTATCTGCTGAAAAAGGTGGTGGATCTTTAACGGCACTTCCAATTATTGAAACCCAAGCCGGTGATATTTCTGCTTATATTCCAACAAACGTAATTTCTATCACCGATGGACAAATATTTTTAGAAAGTGATTTGTTTTATAAAGGGATTCGCCCAGCTATTTCTGTTGGTAAATCTGTTTCTAGGGTGGGTGGAGCTGCGCAAATTAAAGCCATGAAACAAGTGGCAGGTTCTATTAAGCTTGAACTAGCACAGTTTAGAGCTATGGAAGCATTCGCAGCGTTTGCATCAGATTTAGATAAAGCTACACAACAACAGTTGTCTAGAGGACGAAGATTGGTCGAAATCTTAAAACAAAATCAATACGCTCCTGTAAAAGTACAAGAACAAGTGGCCGTTATTTTTGCTGCTACTAATGGTTATTTGGATGCTTACCCTGAAGCTGATGTTAAGCGCTATGAAAAAGAAATGATCGAATTTTTACGCAATAAATACAGTCAGATTTTACAAACTATTGTAGAGAAAAAAGCCATGACCGATGAGCTTAAAAAATCACTGGTTGGTGCTTTACAAGAATTTGCAGCGGTATTTCAGCCCAGTAAAAAGGCATAAGGACATTCGCCCATGGCAAGTTTAAAGGATATACGGGCTCGAGTAGAGTCCACTAAGAACACCCAGCAGATCACTAAAGCTATGAAGTTGGTATCTGCTGCTAAGTTAAGGAAGGCGCAAAATAATATTGTGAATATGCGCCCCTATGCCTTAACACTGAGAAGTGTTATTGCCGACATTGCAGTTACGAATAAAATTGAACATCCATTGATGAAAGCCAAAGAAAATCCTAAAAAAATTCTACTGGTTGTTGTGAGTTCTGACCGTGGACTTTGCGGTGCTTTAATGGAAATATTAATAAATTTGCAGAGAGTTACTATAAAAATAATAAAAGCTCTCTAGAAAAAATTGATTTTATTTTTATTGGTCGCAAAGTAAATGATTATATGATTAAGCGTGGGATTACCCCAGTAGAGTATATTAATCGTCTGGATAAAGACATATCCTATGACCTTGCAGCAAAAATTTCGCAAAAAGTGTTAGATGGTTATTTGCATGGAAACTATGATGAAGTGCGAGTAGTTTACAATGAGTTTAAATCAGCAATTGCACAGAATGTGGTTTGTGAAACTGTTTTACCTGTAAACATAGAGCTTTCATCTTTTGCTAAAGATTCATCTGCAACACCATTCGCCGTAGATATGATTTATGAACCAGAGCCGGCAAAAATTATCGAACAACTTTTGGTAAAACATTTTGATTTGCAAATATATCGTTGTTTATCAGAAAGCGTGGCTTCAGAACATGGTTCGCGAATGACAGCCATGGAAAATGCAACTAATAATGCCAAAGAAATGATCAATTCTTTGACGTTAACTTATAATAAATTAAGACAAGAAAAAATCACAACAGAATTGACCGAAATCGTCAGTGGTGCGGAAGCAATTAAATAGGAGATAGGCAGATGTCCGTAGGAAAAGTTAAACAAGTTTTAGGCCCAGTTGTTGACGTTGAGTTTGAAGGCGGCAATCTGCCTGCAATCAATTCGGCTTTAAAAGTATCAAATAAATTTATTTCTGAAAAAGAAAACAATCTAGTACTAGAAGTTGCTCAGCATTTGGGTGACGGAGTAGTTAGAACTATTGCGATGGATTCTACAGAGGGTCTAGTGCGTGGTGAAAAAGTGGTAGCTACTGGAAACATGATTTTAGCGCCCGTAGGTAAAGAGGTCCTAGGACGAATTATCAATGTTATTGGTGAGCCTGTGGATGAAGCTGGAGATGTCAAAGCCAAAGAGCATTGGCCGATACACAGAGCCGCACCAAAATTTGAAGACCAAGCCACATCTACCGAGATGTTGATGACTGGAATCAAAGTTGTGGATCTTTTGGCGCCTTATTCAAAAGGTGGAAAGATCGGATTGTTTGGTGGAGCCGGCGTGGGTAAAACCGTACTTATTCAAGAACTTATTAGAAATATTGCCACTGAACACGGCGGCTATTCAGTATTTGCGGGTGTTGGAGAAAGAACTCGTGAAGGAAATGACTTATGGAGAGAGATGAAAGAATC
>JBMOJS010000285.1:0-3198 GCA_049315665.1 Pseudobdellovibrionaceae bacterium
GATTGGACTTCGCGATGGGAACAACTATGCCCCATTGGTTTTTGTCGTGTTTACTGAATGTTTTTCAACAGCTGTTCGGCATGGGCCAGGCTGGTTTTGCTGATGGTTTCACCACTAATAAGTCTGGCGATTTCTTTGATGCGATCTTGTTTTTTAAGTTCGATCACATTCATGGAAACGCTGTCTTCATTGTTGTTTTTATGAATATAAAAATGGCTGTCCCCATAAGCCGCCACTTGCGGCAAGTGGGTTACACAAATCACCTGCTGGCCTTTGGCAATGGCCTTTAATTTTCGGCCTACTTTTTCAGCGGTTTCACCTGAAACCCCCGCATCCACTTCATCAAACAAATAGGTGCGGGGCCATTGATTGGCACCGACCACCCGTTTTAAAGACAAAAGAATCCGGGATAATTCCCCGCCGCTGGCAAATTTGGCCAAGGGGCGTTTGCTGTCTTTGGCCGAAGTTTGGCTCATAAACTCCACATCACTGATGCCTGTGGATTCCACTTCACTGCGTTTTTCAATTTGAATATCAAAAGTGACCCCTTTCATATTCAAATCCAACAGTTCTTTATTCACACTTTCACTTAAAGTCTTAGCTGCATTTTGTCGGCGCAGATGCAGGTCTAAAGATTTTTTATATAAGTCCGAAGATATTTTTGCATTTTCTTTTTCAAGCTGATCAATGGTATTGTCAGTGTTTTCCAACTGATGAATTTCTTTTTGAATATTTTCTAAGGTTTGTAAAATATCAGCTACTTCTGGGCCGTACTTTTTCTGTAATTTTTTAATTTCGCTGGATCTGGCGGTCAAAGTTTCTAAAGCCTCCGCATCAAATTCGAAATTGTTTAAATATTGACGAAGACTATACAGCACATCTTCAATTTGAGACTGCGCCGCCCCTAAGGGAACCACCATTTTTTCTAATTCCGGGTCGATCGTCACTAGTTCTGAGGCCTTCTTCAATATCAACTTGATTTGTGTCAAACACGAAGAGTCTTCAGAATACAAAGATCCTTCGGCCAAGTTGACAAAGTGTTCGATCTTGGAAGCATTTTTTACTTTTTTTAAGTCTGTATCTAAATCTGTGTCTTTTTCGGGATTTAAATTTAGATTTTCAATTTCATCTTTTTGGTAAATTAAAAAATCCAGCCTTTGTGCTTTCAATTGTGAATCTTTTTTAAGCTCTAACAATTGCTGCTGATTTTTTTTAAACAAACTGTGCAAATGATAAATCTGGGATCGATCTTCCCACAATCCAGCATAAATATCTAATAGATCTAAGTGATAAGACTTAGACAATAAATTGCGGTTGTCGTGTTGACCTGTCATTTCGATCAAAGGGGCGGATTGCCCTGCCACTTCAAGCAAGGGTGTGATGAGTTCTCGCAAATGATGAACTGAACTTAAGCTGCCATTCAAATAAATTTTAGATTTATCAGAGGCGCTAATCACCCGGCGCACCACCAGGGTATTTTCATCGGTGTCGATGCCAGATTCTTGCAACTGCTTTAAAATATCTTTGCGTTTTTCTAAATCAAAGCGACCTTCGATGGTGGCAAAATCGCTGCCCTGACGGATGGTATCGCTAGAGGCCTTGCCGCCCATCAACAAAGCCAAACTTTTTAGTAACACAGATTTGCCGGCCCCGGTTTCGCCGCTAAGAATATTTAATCCGGCTTTGAATTGCAAATGCAGTTTATCGATAATGGCAAAATTAGATACTTTCAATTCTAAAAGCATAATTAGCGATCTCCAAAACGCAGTTTTTCACGCAACAAATGAAAGAAGTTGTGATTGGGCGCGCGCACCACCCAATGATCAAAGCGACTGCGTTTGATCACCACTTCATCATCCAAACTTAAAGTTATTTTTTTCTGCCCATCCACAATCAAATAGGCTGACTGTGTAGGTGCGTCCAATTTAAAACGCAGTTCTAAATGATCCGGAAAGATCAATGGCCGTGAAGTTAAACTGTGGGGGGCTACTGCCGTCACCACCAGTGCCTTGGTGTCGGGGTGAACAATAGGACCACCCGCCGCTAAGTTGTAAGCTGTGGATCCTGATGGGCTTGAAATAATAAAACCATCGGCCTTCACCTTGCTGACAAAAAAGTTTTCACTATGAATAATGGTATTGATCAATTGGCTTAAATCACCGCGCTCGATCACTACATCATTCAATGCATGAAACTGTCCCCGGGTTTTATTTTTACGCACAATTTTGGCATCAATCATGGACCGGGGTTTTTGAATCATACCGCCACTTAAAGCGGCCTCTACCAAATCAAACATTTCGCTGGCATTGTGGGCGGTTAAAAAACCCAAAGATCCCATATTAAACCCCAGAATCGGTATTTGTCGCCCAGCTAAAATTTGCACTGCCCGCAGGTAAGTGCCATCCCCGCCCAACACCACAACCAGATCAATTTTATCCAACATATTTTGGGTTTTTACCGGCAAGGTTCCGGGAATCCATTGGGGTTCGGCAGTAGAATAGACCTTGAACTTTTTCTTTTGCAGCCAAACCGCTAATTTTTCAGAACACTCTGTCGCTTTGGGAGTTTGTGAGCGATAATAAATAAAAATATTCTTTGGATTTTTAAGTTTAAATTTATTGATCTTCAAATCAAACCATCCCGTCGTAACAAGGCCAATGGATCAGGCTCGCGGCCACGAAATTTTTTATACAGTTCCATGGGGTGTTCTGTTCCACCACGGCTGAGCACATGGTCTTTGAATTTTTGTGCCACCGTTGGATTGAATAATCCTTCTTGTTTAAAATATTCAAAGGCATCGGCATCCAAAACTTCGGCCCACTTGTAAGAATAATATCCCGCAGAATAGCCTCCAGCAAAAATATGACTAAAGCTAGAAGAAATCATGGTGCCAGGAATCTTAGGGGTCAGCCGGGCTTCGGCAACAGCTTCGTCCTCAAAAAGATCTAGATTGTGAATATGCGCAGGGTCAGCACTGTGCCAAGCCATATCTAACAAACCAAATTGCACTTGCCGGCAAGAGGCCGAGCCCGCCATGAATTTTTCAGACTGTTTGATTTTTTGAATCAAATCTTCGGGCATAGACTCTTGAGTTTGAAAATGTTTAGCAAACAACTGCAAACTTTCTTTTTCTGCGGCCCAGTTTTCCATAATTTGTGAAGGCAGTTCGACAAAATCCCAGTACACATTCACACCGCC
>JBMOJS010000051.1:0-14223 GCA_049315665.1 Pseudobdellovibrionaceae bacterium
CATTTTTCGCTGATTTTTGCCTAATTTGGGGAACATCTAATATGAGTCAATTCGTTACCACAATAAATCTTATTTTAAAACAGTGACACAATTTGCGGGCCATAGACAGACATGTTATATTCAATGCTTTATAATCTATCATTTTTTTATCAGCACCATTTAACAACGCCCAAATCCCGAGCCTTTTCCTAAGACCAAAATATTCACGGGCTTACTTTTTGCAAATCATAATGTATGCAGCAAAGATATTTGATTGTCTTATTTTGGTTCATTGGGTTTTTGCAAAGTTTTGCTGCCCTGGCCGTTCTACCACAAACTATAAATAACTTGATCTATTTTGAAAACCAAGCCAATCCAGCGTTTCAGGGGCAAACCCGTTCTACAAATAAAATAAATATCAAACATTACGAAATCCCTTTGAGTGAAGCAAAATCATTGATCTCTGCAGAAACTCCCCCAGCCTTGTTGCAAAGCATGGTCTTTGAAAAAAAGGGGCAAAAGTATATTCGTTGGATCATTCATCCCGATGAAGAGGACGGAAGCAAAACGAATTGGCTCAAAAGGCAAAAAAACCCACCCACTGCTTATAGCCAGATTGAGCTATGGCTGAAAAGTAAAAATCTAGACAGCAAAAAATACTCTTATTTTGAAGGCTACAAAACGGCATCGCGCAGTTTGATTTTGCACGACCCCAAATCCCAGGCCCTGTTTTCGGCCAAAGTATCTACCCGCTATTTGCATGGCCAGTATTTAGAACACTCTAACAAACAACAAACCTGGGCCGATGCTCAGCGCGAATTTGCCACCTACAACTATATTAAAAAAAGACTTTCTAAGTTTCAAAGCAAATATCTTAAAGTTCTGGACGAGCCCTTGCATTTTGGACTTTCCGCAACAGATCAAGCCATCAGCCTTAGAAACTTAGATGAATCCGCCACAGGGACTAAAAACTATATTCCCGCATTTTCTATTTTTGATGAAAAATTAGGGCCGCGTTTAGCCGAACTGAATGGTTATCAAAATCCTTCTGACTTTGCTTTGCTGTATTTTGAACATCTGGGAAAAGCCGTGGCAGAGCTGGCTTTTTACACCGGCCTCACATCCGATTCGATGCATCTGCAAAATTTTTTATGGGAAACAGATTTGAATTATAAACTGACCGGCAGGGTGGTGTTTCGCGATGTGGGGGATTCTTATCTGTGGAAGCCCTACTTTGAAAAACTGAAGGAAACAGATCTGATGCGCATTGGGCATGATCAACTGCAAGAAAATTTAAAACTATTTCATTATAATATATTTAACTTTAATATGAAGTGGCCATCCTGGTTAAATATGGACCAAATGTTTTCTAATTCCAATGGCTCAGGACATTGGATTGATCGGTGGTTGGACTCTTTTGAAAAAACTTTTTCAACGCTTTCAGGAATACCCTTAGAAAATATTAAGACACCGGATATTCGACACAATGACAATTTGCAGTATTATTTTAAAAATATTGAAAACGAAACTGTGGAAATTATTTTTGATCGCATGCAAAACAATAACCAGGTCTTGTTTTGCTCACAAATATTTTAAAAGATAAACTTCGACACTTGCACTATTGCCACCGCCAAAACATAAGCCACAGCATTAAACAAAATCAGTTGAGTTACGGCAAAACTCCACGATTTGTTTTCTTTCACCTGAATGGCAAAAGTGGTCATACATTGCAAAGCTATAACAAAAAACACCAATAGCCCGATCACCGTTGCCGGTGTGAAAATCAGATCCCCATTGGGAAAATGCGCCTGAGCCATAGTGGCTTGCAAGCCCTGGGCTTGGGCTTCTTCATCCCCAGTGATATTAAACATCAAGGCCAAAGAAGAGACAAAAACTTCGCGAGCAGCAAAAGCAGAAAGCAATCCCACACCCACCCGCCAGTCCACACCCATCGGAGTAAACAAGGGTTCAATCTTTTGACCAACCACAGACAGATAACTGGTCTCTAAACGAACAGCATCTTCAGCTTTGTAGTTTGGAAATGTAGTGCCCAGCCAAATCACCACTGCAAAAAAGAAAATCACTGGCCCTGCCCGCTTTACGTAAGCTTTGGTTCTAATCAGAGTCTGATGCAAGATCACTTTCACTTGCGGAGGTCTATACATCGGTAGTTCCATCAAAAACAAAGACACTTCATTGTTTTTAAGTATTTTATTTAAAATACCCGCAGCCAGTGCGCCAATAAAAATGGCAAAGAAATACAATCCTGCCAAAGCAAGTCCTGCTTTCCACGAAGACTGATCTTTGAATAAAAAACCCAGCAGCAAAGCATAAACCGGAAGTCTTGCCGAGCAGCTCATCAAAGGAATAATAAAATTGGTGATCCAGCGATCCCGGGCGGAAGAAATATTTCGAGTGGCCATGATGGCTGGCACCGCACAGGCAAAGCCAGACAAAACAGGCACAAAAGATCTTCCGCTAAGACCAATTTTTGAAAACGGGCGATCAATCAAAGTGGCGGCCCTGGCCAAATAGCCCGATGACTCTAAGAGGCCTATCAAAAAAAATAAAATAAAGATCTGCGGCACAAAAATCAAAACCGCACCAAAACTAGCAACCACTCCATTACCTAAAAAATCAGCCCACAAAGAATCTGGCGCTAAAGCGACAACATAATCTTTCGAGGAACTAAAAAAGCCATCCACCAAATCCATCAGTGGCGCGGCCCCCCAATAGATTGAGCTGAATAGACCCCACATAATAATAAAAAATAAAAGCAAACCCCATGTCGGATGCAACAACCAGCGGTCTATTTGCGCGGTTTTTGCATAGATCTGATTGAAAGTTCCTTTGGATCCCTGAATAACTTGCTTTTCTAAATCTTCACAGCGCTGAACTTTAGCAGTGAGTGTAGCTTCGTTCCAATCCGTTAAAATTTGGGGTTTTGTGCTTGGAGTGTTACTAGAAAGGCAATAGTTGGCCAGATCCTGCACTCCAGATCCCAAAATCCCGTCGACCAAAATCACTGATGTGGCAAATTCTTTTTCTAAAATCTGTAAATTCAATTGAATATCTTTTTTGCGCAAAAGATCAGACATAGTTAATGCAATGATAAATGAAAATCCGGCCTCGCGCAGTTGCATGGCCATCAACAAGTGCCTGGCCATTTGTGTGCCATCCACCACTAAAATCACTTTTTGAATCGGCCCCAATTCGGGATGTTGGTACAAGGCTTTTTTAGTGACTTCTTCATCAGCACTTTTAGGAAATAGGCTGTAGGTCCCCGGAGTGTCCATGACAGATATATTGTTTTTTTGTTCGGCCGTGTAACGTTCGGCCAAAGATCCCAAAGAATATTCAACCGTTGCGCCGGGATAATTCACCGTGCGAAAGTGAGAAGCCGTCAGCCAATTGTACAGTGTGGTTTTGCCCGAATTGGGGGCCCCTACTAAAGCAACACAAGAACGCATGCGGCCTCCTGATCTCTTAAAGCCAATACCGTGTTACTGAAACGAAACAACCGCGGTCCATGCCATGGAGCTTGACCAACAAATTCAATTTTTAAACCTTGGTGAAAGCCCAACTCTTTCAGTCTTTCCACTGTATTTTCTGAACCACAAAATCCAGAAATTTCTAAGGACTGATTTGTTTGCAGAACCACTTTATCCAGACTTTGTGTCTTGGCTGTCATTTCAATTTCTCCAGTCGATTCGAAAGGGGGTTTATAGGTAATGGACTTTAGTTCATTAGAAAAGACTATTTTTAAATAATCACGTATTGATCTACAAATGAAAACAAAATGAGACTACTTATGGGACGATTTGTCCCGCCAGTCACTGAGGTTCTACTGCGTTATGGGTCGTCTTTGCAAACGCTAGGCGCAAATTCCCCTGCAATAAAAAAATTGTATTGCCAGGGCTAAAACAGGGCGTAGCCTTCTGTTTTAGAAGGAGAACACATACATGAAAAAAGTTTTAGCTATAGCCACTTTCACATTGTTAGCAAATACAAGCCTGGTTTATGCGGGCCCCACCTGCACCACCGAGCCTAAAGACAAATGGCAAAAAGAAGAGGACTTTAAAAAGAAGCTGACCGATGAGGGCTATAAAATCAAAGTTTTCAAAGTCACCAAAGGAAATTGCTATGAAGTCTATGGTTGGAATAAGGCTGGTAAAAAAGTAGAAATCTACTTTAATCCTGTCACTGGCAAAGCTGAAAAAGAACAGATCGAAAAATAGTACATATGTCTTCGATAGATATTGTTTGGGATAAAAAAACAAGATTTTTACATTGGCTGATCGCGGGGATCATCGTCACAAATCTTTATATTTTAGAAGAGGGTGATCCCCCTCACCGCTATGCGGGCTATGTGGCCGTGGGCTTGGTTTTTTTACGTACACTGATCGGGTTTTTTTCTAAATCCGAAAGTTCTTTTAAAAAATTTCCTTTAAGCCTATCCCAACTGAAGCAATACCTGCTGGGGAAAATCAATAAATCCTCGGCCATTGAATATCCAGGACACAATCCCGCAGGGGCTTGGACTTACATTGGCATGTGGACCTTGGTGCTGTGCTTAGGAGTCAGTGGCTTTATGATGGGCTTGGACGCCTTTTGGGGCGAAGACTGGCTGGAAGAAGCGCACAATGTTTTTGGTATTTTATTGCAACTTTTGATTGCAGCCCATTTAGTAGGCATGGCCCTAGACAGCTATCAATTCAAACGCAAAGCATGGATGGGGATGTTTCATGGACGAAAGTGAAACAGGCCTTTAGCCTGCCTATTAAAAAGGCAAAAACCCTTTTAATTTCAACAAGATGCGTCTGCGCACAGCGCCAATACGAAAATCAAAAAACTTTTATTTTCATATCATCTTCATTTGAAGTTATAAACCTATCCTACATCAACAAACCATTAGGAGGTTTTATGAAATCATTACTATTAGTGTCTGCTCTTGTGATCTCTGGATCTGCATTTGCAACTGATGCTGCTAAAACAGCTGCGCCTGCTGCTGCTCCAACTGCTAAAGTAGAAGCTGCTGCTCCTGCTAAAGAAGTTGCTGCTGCGCCTGTTAAAGAAGAAGGCAAAAAAGCTAAAAAGCATGGCAAAAAACATGCTGAAAAACATGAAGAAAAAGCTGCTGCTCCAGAAGTAAAATAATTTCGTTTTTAGAACGAGTTATTCCAGGTTGTTGGCGAAAGCTAGCAACTTGACTTAAAACCCACCTCACGGTGGGTTTTTTATTTTTTCCAGCAGAATTGGACTGAACGCACAGACTTGTTTTCTTGACGACTCAACACTAAAATAAAACATGGCCATTGTTATTGTTGAAGACGACACTCAGCTGCGAGAATCCTTAGAAGCTTTATTAACCACCCATGGTTATGAAGTGATTGCGATTTCTAACTACAAAGAAGCCAGTGATTTTTTAACCCGCCCGCAAACAATCCCTGAATTGATTATTTTAGATCGCATGCTGGGATCTTATGATGGCGCAGACTTGTGCCCCATGATTGAAAAAATTTCCCCTCGCCCCTATGTTTTAATTTTATCAGCTTTGAATACGGCCCTGGAGCGATCACAAATTATTGATCGTGGCGCTGATGACTACCTAGGTAAGCCTTACACTCAAAGCGAGCTGCTATCGCGGATTCGCGCACTGTTGCGCCGAGGCCAGCCCAGTGGCCCCTCACAACTTTATAAATTCAAAGGCAACAGTCGCATCGATGTTTTAAATCACCGGGTGTATGTGAACGAAGTGCCGGTGGATTTATCACAGAAAGAATATCAGCTATTGCATGTGATGATGATGAGTCCACAAAAAATATTTAGTAAGTACGAACTGCTAGAAAGAGTGTGGGAGGCCCAGGCCGACATCGAATCCAATGTGGTCGAGGCCACCATCCGCAATCTGCGAAAAAAATTAGAAGAAGTGAAGTCAGATCTACAAATCATCAGCAAAAGAAACATGGGATACTGGATTGAAAATTAAATTTTTTGTGCGCATTTTTTCTGTATTCACAGCGGCCATGATTTTTATCCTGGGCTCTTTTATTTGGTACTCCAGCCATTTGCGCCAAGAAAATATTGACGAACAGATTGAACGGACAGCCTCTAGCCTGGTGGCCGCTGGGCTTTCTAAAGTGTCTTTGGATAACTTCACCCAGATTCAAGACCTGGTTTTAGAAAGCTTAGACGACGACCATCCCAATGAACTTATTTTTGTTTATGATAAAAAAGACCGACTGATTTTTGAAAATGAGTTTGCCAGAACCATGGGACCTATTGGGACATTAAATCCAGGCTGGCAAAGTGTTGAA
This sequence comes from Pseudobdellovibrionaceae bacterium, assembly GCA_049315665.1. Lineage (GTDB taxonomy): Bacteria > Bdellovibrionota > Bdellovibrionia > Bdellovibrionales > Bdellovibrionaceae > JBMOJS01. Next base: position 6,297 of record JBMOJS010000051.1, read on the forward strand.
CAAGATTCCCATCGCTTTCGCTTTCTGACTTTAAAACTGGAATCGGGCATCACCTTGCACATGGGTTTGATGTTGGACAGTTATTATATGGCCTGGAGAAAAACCAACCTGCGAGTCGCCTTGTTGGCCTTTGGCCTGCTTATTTTTATTGGTGTTATTTCTTTTATACTGACTGAACAACTGCTTTCTCCCTTAAAAATTTTAGCAGAGTGGCTGGAACATTTGGTGTTGAATCCAAGAAGCAGCACCCACCCGCTGATTTTTCAAAACAGACTTCAATACCCATCGGATGAAATTACTCAGCTGATTCAAGCGGTGAAAAAATTAGGTGTCGGGATCGAAGAGTCTCGCCAGTTGCAAATGAAGCTGGTGGCCCATTTGGCTCATGAAATAAAAACGCCGCTAACTTTAATTAAAAACCATCTGGCTGAAGGTAAAGTGAATGAAGCTAAAGAAGATATTCAACATCTGAATGAGTTATTAAGAATACAGATTGAATGGATACAACTGAATTCGGATTCAAAGATGACTTTAGAAAAGCATGCTATTCGTTCGCAACAAGTGTTGAAGGATTTTATTTTAATTCCATTTAAAAATATTGAACAGCGTTTGCAAATAAGCCCAGTCAATGATTTTAGAATTTATTGCCACTCTATTCTATTAAAGCAAATAGTATTTAATTTGATCGAAAATGCCACTAAACATTCAGTCCCTCGATCTTCGATTCATATCGATATCAATGCTGATTTTTTAAAATTTAAAAATCTAGCGGCCCATCCTGTTGATATCAAGAATGATGAATTGGGCCTTGAATTTAAAAAAGGCAATTTAAACACGACGGGATTTGGTCTAGGTTTAGCATGGATCAAATCCATGTGTCAGCGCTTGAATTGGCCGTTGCAGATCAAGTACGACTCCGCCAACCAAGATTTTACCGTACAAATTGATTGGTCCGAATCCACCGAAGGTCTTTAAGCTGCAGCTATTTTTCGCTACGTATCCAAGTCAGGTAGTCGCTGATGTTTTTTTCAAAGCCCCGTGAACTGGGTTGATATATTTTTTCAGCCGGCAGACCTTCCGGCCAATGGTTTTGTGCCACATAAGCTTTAGAAAAATCATGGGGATATTGGTAATTGATATTTTTAGGCGATTGCAAAACTTCAGCCACTGGCAACGCGCCAGTCCTACGAACTAAATCTTGGGCCTTGTGCAAAGCTTTGTAGGAAGCATTGGACTTGGGGCAACTAGACAAGTAGGTACAAACTTGGGCCAGGGTGATTTTACACTCTGGTAAACCAATGGCCTCCACTGTTTGTAGGCCGGCCAAGGCCACACTCAAAGCTCTGGGATCAGCATTGCCAATATCTTCAGAAGCCAAGATCAATAATCTTCGCGCAATAAATAAGGGGTCTTCTCCGCCTTCCAGCATCCGAACCATATAGTACATGGCTGCATCAGGGTCACTGCCCCGCACACTTTTAATCATGGCTGAAATTAAATTATAATGATCCTGGGAAGACTTATCATAGGTCAGATGTTTTTGTTGCAGCAATTCTTGCAGATCCTCCAAAGACAGTTTTTGAGTGATGGAAGTCGGATCCACTGATCCTGCAGAGGCATAAACAATTTCTAGATTATTGATCAAGCGCCTGGCATCGCCATCGGCATGGTTTAATAAATGCTGAATCAAGGACTCGTCAATAATCTGAGTTAAAGGTCGTTGAAAATAATCTTCGGCTTTGGTGATGATCTGTTTTAAATCTTCAATAGCTAAACGCTCAAAAGGAATGACCCTGGCCCGGCTAAGCAAAGCCTTGTTGATTTCGTAACTGGGATTTTCAGTGGTGGCACCAATCAAGGTCACCCAGCCCTGTTCAACAAAAGGCAAAAGAACATCTTGTTGGGATTTATTGAAGCGATGAATCTCATCGACAAATAAAATTGTTTTTTGTTGATACAGGGTTTTACGATCTTTGGCTTTTTCACTAATTTCGCGCAAATCTTTGACTGAACAATCCACGGCATTGACAGCGGCAAAGTGGGCCTGAGTCAGATCAGCCAAGGCCAGGGCAAAGCTGGTTTTTCCGGTTCCTGGCGGGCCCCATAAAATCAGACTGGGAATGAAACCTTGGCGGATCAATTGCCCCAGCTTAGATTGAGGGCCTAAGACTTTTTTTTGCCCCAAAAGTTCATTTAAATTTTTGGGTCTTAATGTTTCTGCCAAAGGTTTGTTGAGCTGATGATTTTGCGCATTGAATAAATCCATAGACGCAGAACTAGCAGTTAAAAATGAATATTTCAAGTCTACCCCAAGCGCCTTGTTTTACGCTACCCAGCTCTGTGCAAAGCTGAAAATATTGACAATAACCTGCATCTAACCCGAGACTAATATTAATAAGTGCACTATCAATGAAGTTAACAGCGGGGACTAAAATGAAAATATATACAATGGCTTTTGCAATTTTGACTTCAATATCTATATTTGCTGGGGCTACATCTGAAACAGTGACCGGCGCTAAAAAAGATTTTGCCACTTTTAAAACAGAAGTGTCTTCACAGCTGGCGCAAGTGGAAAATGAAATTGAATCATTAAGTGCAAAAGCCAAAAACAAAAGCAATCAGGCGCAAGAAAAAACCTTGCAAGAATTGAAAGAGCAACGGGACCATTTGCGAAATCAAGTGAAGAGCCTGGAAGAAGACTCTAAAGGCAAATGGCAAAGTTTAAAACAAAGCCTTAGCCAATCCATCGAAAAATTGCACGGCAAAGTGCAAAAAGCCTTAAAAACAGAATAGTGCAAATTCCAATAAATATTTGCCCTGCATGCCAACCGCCGCCACGGCGGCGCCTGAGAGCCTATGGCCGAAATGGATCTAAAAAAATGGGCCAGCCGCCAGGGAAATACGAAAGCAGCTAGATACATCAATTCAAATAAATAATTGTAAAAAAAATTTAAAATGAAAACCAACTGAAAATACTTTCATCTTGTTTTCAGTAAGTGAATTCTTTTGACCTTTTTAAGTTTCAGATCTTATTTGTGGGCCAGACAAAATCTCTTCTGAAAGGAAACACCATGTTCAACATATATAAAAAAATGATCCTCATCTCTTTATTTCCCACTTTGGCCATGGCCAGTTGGCTTAAAGTAGAAGGAACTTTAAATGTAGATTCTTTTGGATCAAAAAATGGCGACTGGAAGGACACTTTGCGAACAGCGAGCTCTAGCTTGGCTTTTGAAGCGGCTGTACGTGAAGGCATTCGTGTTGTGCTAGTGGCCGAATGGGGTCGTATTTTTCGTGAAAATGGCAGAAAGGCTTCCGATGAATTTGATTTTGAAGCCTTCATAAAAGAGGCCTATATATCTATCGAATTAGACAAATTAGGTCGCCCCAGAGCGATCATTCGTAGTGTGACTGTTGGTAAACACGGCATGGCTTTTGGCCAAGGGGTTTCTGAAGTTCCCATGACTGATGATAACTTAATGGACGGAATCAGCAAACAAGAAGGTGTTATAGGTATTACATTTGAAATCAATCCCCAGTTACTAAGAATTGTAGATCAAGTGGCTATTTCAGTTTTCGAAACTGCTGAAGATGATCTGCAGATCTCAGATAACTATGGAGTATCGGTTAAATTAGGCAAAAAAGTCACTCAACAAATTGAACTGCAAGTGTCTGGTTTATACAAACAAGTCTTGAACGAATCTGGACCTGGAACATTGGATGAACTGCGCAGCAGTGTGGGATTGGTTTGGACCAGTGAAGATGAAAAGACAAAAGTTTACGGTGAATTTATTTATTTAAATAACAATCAAGAATATCTTGAGACTGATTTTGCAATTCAAGTGGGATTAAGTCGACAGTTGGGCCCGGGCACCGTGGTCTTTGAATACGCCTATGTACAAAAATATGCCCAAGAAATGGTGGCAGGCTACAACTTACCTGTAGGTAAATATTTAGTTATTTCGCCAGAAGTGCGCTATCAATTTGCCAGAAAGTATGCAGATCGTGAACATGATGATGATCTACGCATAGGTGTGCGAACCACTCTGCATTTTGCAGCAGAAGCTCCAAGAAGAGTTTTAAAACCTTAGTTTGAGGTCAGAAAGATTTATGCACACTCAAAAACTTACTTTGACTTTGATGATTTTTTTGTCTTTTCAAACTGCACATGCAGGTTTTTTGGAATGGGCAAATAAAGCTTTTGGATTCAAATCTCAACAAAATTTTTGCGCGGAAGTTCCGTCCGCGCTTTCAATTAAAAATCCAAACTTATATATTGAAAAAGGTCTGAAGCAATTAAGACAAGATGTAAATCCTTGTGGGGCCCATCACATTTTTTTTGAAATTTTAAGACAATACCCCTTGCATCCACAGCGAAAAGCAGTGTGGATTTATTTAATAGAATCTTTATACAAAGCCGGTGATTTTACTTTGGCCATCAACGAGGCCAATGAATTTACCAAACAGCATCGCGCCACTTTAGAAGAAGAACAAGCCTATTACTGGATCATTAAATCCGTGGCCGCTCAGTTTTTAAATGCTAAGCAGTCCCAAACTTGGGTGCAAATGGCTTTAGGTGTTCATCCTGATCAAAGCAGTCAAAGCACTAATTTTAAAAACTTGGAATTTAAAACTTTTTTAGAAAAATTTCCCCAGTCAAAATATTTTTTAGAAGTGCAGAAGTTACAGCAGAAAGCTCATCATCTATTGGCTGATCACTATCTGCAAGTCGGTCTTTATTATTTTCAGCAAAAGCAATGGAAAGCCGCCACAGGAAGATTTATGACTATTATAAAAACATCAGCAGAAAGTCCTAGTTTTGAGCCCGCCGTCCACTATGCGATTTTAAGTTTTCGTCAAATAGCTAAAAATATTCGCGAGCGAAAGTATTCGCCAGCGCGAATGCGCGAACTGATGGAGTTGGATCACGAGGCTCCATTGGATTATGAACTTCTAGCTGTTCAAGCTGAAAGCAGCGCTCAAACTTTACGAAATGTGCTTCAGGAAAAACGTCCGCACAGTCCATGGCTGACGCAGCTTTAGGATGGAAAGCTTTCTAACTTCTCCAAGATTTATCTTGTACCATTCTAATCTTGGGTATTGACGCATATTCAGAGTATGCGCCATATTTGCGCCATATCAAAAATAGCGCCAAAAAGGCCCAAAGAGGTCTCTAGCCAAAGGTCACTATTTCCGACCGTTTAGAATTATTAACCATAAGCTAATTACATCTTTAGTTTTTAGCTAATCTATAAATGACGCATAATGCGCGTCGCAGTATAACTCTTTAAAACCAACCACGAGGAATTTATGAATACTAAAAATATTGTATACACTGTGCTGTCTATTGCTTTACTGACCTTATTTAAAACTGAAGTTGTTTTAGCACAAACAAGCGATGACTTTGAAAACGACCAGCAAGAAATGACGGTCATTGAAGAAAGTCAAACTCCAGAAGGGGCTAAAAAAACCCAGATTCAAAAAGGCAAAGTGAAACCCCGCAGTGGCCAGCGCAAGGTGGGTGAAATTTATGCCTCGGATGAAAAAAGACTTACCAGCAGAGTGGAAAGCTTGCACTTAAACACCTTTGCTTTTGGTCCAGGCAGCGCCACTGGCGCTAACAATAATAACATGTACTACAGTTTGTTATTGGCAAAAAACTGGGAAGTGAATGAACAGGCAGAGATTCGCGCCTCTTTATTTGCCGCCCTACCCAGCAAAGGCAGTGGTGGCTTTGCCATGCTAGGCCTGGGTGGTAGTTATTTTTTTAGCACCAGTGATGTTTCACCCTTGGTGGGTCTAGAGCTGGGAGCCGCCACATCTTCAGGTGGCCGAAGCGCTGCGGGCTTTGCCGGTGGAGTTCACTTAGGTCTGCGTTTTTTTAGAACCGCAAAAACACAAATGAGTTTAGAGGCTTTTTACAAAAGTGTTTTTGCCAACCAAACCCCAGGCATTGGCGGCGTGCTTTTAGCCATTCATTATTAATGGCATAATCGCTGCTTTGAATTTTTATAATTCTTCCCAACAAAAAAATAGAGGCTGTATTAGAAAACATATTCCATTTATTAGTTTTTAAATGTCAGCAAAAACCCACGCCGCTGCGCTAAGATTCAATCCGATGAAAACTTTGCAGCAGACATAAACAATAATAATTTACCTGAGTTTTCTTTTTATGTTCCTTATCTTGATAATGATGGTCGCTATACGGGGGCAGATATTGATTGAAGATCAGTTTGGTTTAGGTTCTTTAAATCAAGGTGATACCCAATCCCCGGCTATTCAGGGGATCTGGCAGTAGTTATACCAGCGCTGACGCGCGGCTTCGCCACCAGCGCCGATCGGTGAATGTCAAAAATGGTTAGCAGCCTTTTTTAGGGCCATATCAAAATCAAAAACAATTCGATCGTAAAGCGCCACAGGTTGAATTTTATCGCGCCCAAGATGTTCTGCTTTTTTCAAAGCAATGATTCCCGTTGACTCCAAAACTCTAACCTCTTTTGACACATAACTAAGATCCTTCCCTAAACTTTGAGCCAGTTCATATATAGAAGACGGCTTATCATTGAGGATTTTTTTAAATATCTCTAAGCGATTTTCAGTCGCCAACGAGATCAGGGCTTTTAGTGAAGGTGACCGCAATTGATTTTTTTCAATATATGGCATTCCTGTTTTAATCGCCTTTTTCATAAGAGCTAATGTGTTTTTTGGAGTGGCTTCTGGGTCATAGATAAATGTAAATGTTTTCATTTAAACCTCCAAATCAAAATCAAAATGTTTTTTAATATTTTCCACAAATATCTTTTTTGCTTCTTCTATTGTCATTGCAGTTACAGGAATTTGTGGTCCTTGGTTAATATGAAGATGAAGTCCAATGGGTTTGTGATTATCCATTAAAACTCGTCGATCAGGCTCTTCGGAGTTAAAAAATATCCAGCTTAGCTTGTACAGAGTTAAATCAAATACATCGGAGCTGGCGCTGGGTACCTTATAAAGATCCATAAAAAGCCGAAAGCTCTCACCTTTTTTTCCATCAAAAACCCGATTAATGCTGAATAATAGTATCGCCTTCACTATGGATAAATATATCTATGGTTGATATTTTTGTCAATATAATAGATTATGTGACTCAATTTGAGACACTCTGAAGTTGATTCTATTTTTTATCTACATTCCAGTAATTTTTTTTGATCAGATCCCAATGCTCGGGCAGGACTTGACCGGTATAACCGTTAGACATCAAATTACTATCGTTGAAACTGTCAGTGTAATAGCAAAATTTATTATTCCAGGTGGTATAATAATTATCCGGAAGGCCAATCACATGGCCAAATTCATGGGCCAAAACTTCTATTCGGTTGTAATTGTACAATTGCATTTTTTTGAGTTTTCGATCAACAAAAGCTCTGGTTCCTAATAAATCCTCCACCAAAACAATGTAAGTTGATAAATCTTCTGCCTTTGATCGTTTTTGGGGAACAATTTTTATTTGGTAATCTGGGTGTTTATTCCAAACGGACTCAACATATTGAACAAATTTTGTTTGGTCTTCACCAAACACCGAAAGATCCATCGGGATTAGCAATTGATTGCCATTGATTTGCGCGGTCTCGCTAGCAACAAAACCATATCTTTCTTTGTATGAATTCACTCTTTTAAACAGTCTTTGCAAATAGCCGCGTCTTTTTTCTAAACTTGCACAATTCGAATTCTGTAAACAGCGAACTAAATCTTTGTCCATTAAGCCCTGATCAAAAAACTGAATGTGTTCTTCATTGAAAACAGGTAAAGTACAATCAGCAACATCCACACATATTTTTATGCTTTCGTATATTGCGTTGATTAATTTTTCTGAATTCTGATCCAGGCCCATATTTCTTCCGTACAACAAACGATCAAAAAACTCCGTGCATTGCTCCTCGAGCACGAT
>JBMOJS010000052.1:0-14184 GCA_049315665.1 Pseudobdellovibrionaceae bacterium
TATGCACGGGATATTTGTGGCTGCGATTTTTTGCTCTAAAGAAAAAATCTATCGAGCAAGAAGTGCATCCGCCGACGGCCTCACCAGTTTTATGGCTTTTTTCGCTGTTGTTTTTTGCTCAACTATTACTCACTGGATTGAAAATGTACGACAATCAATTTTTGCGTGGCAGTGTCTTGGTCGATGTGGCCAAAGTATATGCAGCCCCTGGTGACAGTGAGGCTGTTTTGATGGAACTCAATGTCGGTCTAGAAGTGAATATTTTAGATGTGCAACACCCGGGCTGGCTGCAGGTCAGCTACCCTGGGACCTTAACGGGATGGGTTAAAAAAACTGATGTGCATATTTTGGGCACACGTTGACTTTAGGTAAATCGCGCGAATAAGATCGATGGAATGAAGTACTTTTTTACAGCCATTTTTTTATTATTGTCTGCCTGCTCAAGTTTAGAAAAAAACGCCAATACCCCTGAAGGGGCTTTTGCGATTGCGCAAGAGTTTGATAAAGACGAGCGTTTTGAAGAAGCCATCAAGCGCTACAATGAAGTCAAAAATAAATTTCCCTATAGCAATTATGCCATTCTGTCAGAGATTGCAGTAGCTGATGTTTATTACAAGCAAGAATCTTTTGCTGAAGCACAAATTGCTTACCAATCATTCAAAGACTTACACCCTAAGCATGCACAGATTGATTATGTGGTGTTTCGGGTAGGGATGAGTTTTTTTCAGCAGCTGCCTTCAAGCATTGATCGGGATTTAAGTTTGGCAGCTGATGCGATCAATGAATTTAATTATTTAGTACAAAGCTTTCCTGGCTCGACATATGTCAAAGAAGCCGAAGAAAATCGACGAAAAGCCCAATTGATGTTGGCGCAAAAAGAAGAATACATTGGCGATTATTATTACATTCGTGAGTTTTATGAAAGCGCCTTACCAAGGTACGAAAAATTATATTCTACATATAAGAATTTGGGCTTTGAACCCAAAGCTTTAGCCAGGGCTTCTTATTGTGCTGCAAAAATAGAAAAAGCAGAAAAAAGCAATCAGTACAAAGAACTGCTATTTTCTAACTATCCACAGTCCAAAGAAGCCAAAAATTTCGCCAAGGAGGCTCCATAATGTCAGTGGCCCAGGATGAAATTTTAGCCGAAGCCAGGGAGTCCTTCATCAATGGCAATTACAAAATGGCAGAACCGGTTTTACAGCAATTGCTTTTGCAAAACACCCGCAATCCAGAAGTCTATCAAATGTTGGCCACGATTTTTTATGACAAAGGTCAATTCAGTAAAGCCATTAAAACCTTTAAACGCGCATTAGAAATCGACCCCACTTATACTGATGCCAGCGTAGGTTTATCAATCATCTTGAATGATTTAGGCAAGTACGATGAAGGAAAAAAAGTTTTTTTAGAAGCCCAAGGGCAACTAGAAAAACGCACGGGCAAGCAAGATCCTTTTTTAGATGAAAAATTAGCTTCTAAACATGAAGAGATCGCAGATCTGTATTACCAATACAAACGCTATGCCGAAGCCTTAGAACAGCTTTTTAAAGCCCAAAAACTATCCACAAGAAAAGCTGAAATCACCATGCGCATAGCTGAAGCCTATGTGCAGTTGGGGCAGCAGGATCGTGCTATCAAAGATTTAAAAGGTTTAGTCAGGGAATATCCTCAGTATGTTCCGGCACGAATCAAACTAGGTGTTATTTACTACAATATGAATCGTATTGCCGAAGCCACGGATCAGTGGGAGGCCGTTTTGATTCGCGACCCCAATCACCCCGAGGCTTTAAGAAATATAAAAATGGCACAGGCTGCGGGTATTACCTCCATCGAATTGTAAAGGACAGTTATGACATTCATTAAAAACGACTTGATCCCCTTATTGACCAAAGAAGAAATAGAAAACATTGTTGAAAGATTGGCTCAGCAAATTGAAAAAGACTATGCAGGTAAAGAAATTGTGTTTATTTGCCCATTGCGAGGCTCTGTGCATTTTACTGCCGATCTAATGCGAAAGATTCGTCTGCCGCAACAGGTGGATTTTGTTTATGTCAATGCAGCAGAACGGGGTGGAGTGATCAAAATTGTCAAAGATATTTCTATCAACATAGCTGGTAAACATGTGATTATTGCTGAAGAAGTGATTGATACCGGCCGCACTTTAAGTTTTTTGCGCACACGTTTATTTGCTTCCTCACCGGCCTCTTTAAAGATTGCTACCCTATTGGATAAACCAGCCCGTCGTGAATTGCCCATCAAGGCAGATTACATTGGTACCACTATCGAAGACCGCTACGTGGTTGGCTATGGCATGGACTATGATGAAAAGGCTAGGAACTATCCCGGTATCTATCACTTAAAAAACTAGGCCTTAAGACACCACGACGTTGACTAAAAATAAGGTCAATACACAGATCACATAAAGTAGTATAAGTTGTTTTTGCATCAGTAACCCAAATCCTTCTGAATAAATAAAAGTGCATAATGCACAATCAGGGCACGCCCTGTATTTATCTAAAAACGTATTTAGACATTGGTCAATTTATTTTAACGACTTATTTTGAGACAGATTTTGGTAAGTCGACCTCAAACAAACAGCTCAAGGTACAGTCTAGTCCTGCCGAAGAAGTTGGAAGACGCCAACTTGTAAAGGGGAATTCAATATGAAAATCACAAAATTCAAAAAATCTTTGAACACGCAAAAAAATCTAATCAAAGACCAGTCTGGCCAAGGCGCCACAGAGTATATTTTACTTTTAGTGGTGGTTGTGGCTTTGGTTTTATTGTTTCAAAAACAAATCAAAGAAACTGTGGCCGGTAAAATTTCAGAATTATCTGGAAAAATCAGCGAAGTTCAGTAGTCGGCCCGGTTACAAGACCAGGTCGCTAGTTAGGATTTTTAATGACCATCGAATATGTACTTCTATTAATTTGTGTTTTTATGTTCACCGTAAAAGTCTTTGTATCAGGCCCCAAAGAAGCCTTTAAAGATTCGGGGCCTCGTCTTGGGGCCAGGATTGAACAGCAATTGGCCACAGGGTCGGGCTTTAAGCCTTCGGCCGGTCAAGATTTGGCATGGAAATCCGATCAGTAGTTCAATGACTGCAACAATATCAAAAACTTACGCCAATAAATCCGGTCAATTTGTTATTGAAGGAATATTATTAATGACAGTGACGGTGTCTTTATTGATTTTTGCCAGTCGTCAGGTCAGGGATCAACAAATGATTGCAAAGCTGGTCGGCACCCCTTGGGGCAAACTTTCTGGAATGATTGAAGCCGGGGTTTGGGATGCCCCATCTGCCGCTAGAAAAAAACATCCCAATCAAATAAATCGATCACAATCCATTTTGAATAGAAATCAGTAGGGTGAGCTATGAAAGAAAATAAAAATTCTGCAGGGGGATTTGTGACTGCTGAATTTATTTTTTCTTTCACTATTGCCGCATCCCTGTGCATTGTTTTATTTGCCGTCACTTACACTTTAGCCGTGGTTGAAGTGGCCCAGTACCTGACTTTTTCAACGGCCCGCAGTTTTATAGGCTCCCATATTGACCAAGACAAACAAGAAGAAGTGGCGCGCAAAAAATATAAGGAATTATTAGGCAATAAAGTTATAGCCTCGATTTTTAGTGGCAGTGGGTGGTTTAAGCTGTCTGGCTCACCAGATATTCGTGGGGCTGGGGACAGTGGCAAAACCTTTGACGACTATGCGACCTCTGATGAAAATCGAATGATCAACACTGGCGTTCGGGTGGATTTTGGTGCTGAACTTTTAGGGTCGTTGAAACTGCCCTTTATAGGCAACACGCAAAATCCCAGTGGTGATGGCTACACGACAAAAATAACAACTTTATTGATTCGCGAACCAACGTTTAAAGAGTGCTGGGATTTGCATGTTAAACCCCGCTATCAAAAAATTTTAGATTTAGAAAATGGCCGTTTTAAAGAACTGGGATCCAAGGGTGCAAGTAAATATATCCCCATAGGAGACAATGGATGTTAAAACTCTCCAGACGTCTTTCTAATGAAAAAGGCATGGCAGCCCTAGAAATGGTGCCTTTGCTGATCATTACAGTTTTGGTCATTAATTTTTCATTGGGATTTTTTGGTGCCATTCATTCTGGTATTTTGAATTCCATTGCGGCCCGCAATTACGCCTTTGAAACCTTTCGTCATAGAAGCAATGTTACATATTTTCGGCAGTTGGGTGGAGAAAAATTCGACTATGTATCTATGGGTAGTCGGCTGCATGCAACTACCTCCGAATTAAAAATGGGTAATAATTTTAAAGATTTTTTTGCCACATCTAGGCCCATTGATTTTTTTGATTTTCAACCGGAACGCCAGGCCGAACTTGTGGGAAACGCCAATGATCATAACACAAAAACGCGCAATATTGCAGCTGTTGGAGAACGCTCCACAGTGGCGGTCAATCCCATTTGGATAAAGACGGCCTATGGTATTTGTTTGAATTTAAAATGCGGGGATGGGGAATAATTTATGGGATCCAATCAAACTAGAAACTTATGGTTGTCGATTGTGGCTGGGGTTTTTGCCACATTTTTATTGTACAGCTACTCACAAGAAAAAAAATCAGAGTATGATAAAAAATATGGCTCAACCAAAAGGGTTTTAAAAGCCAAAGAAGACATTGCAGAAATGCAAACTATCTATGACACCATGCTGGTGGTTGAAGAAGTGCCCAGTAGTTTTGTTCAACCAGATACCATTTCTGTTCCTGAAGAAGTGGTGGGCAGCATCGCCGCCGTGCCCATTAAAAAAGGCCAAGTGTTGGCAAGAAATTATTTACTCACCCCGGGTCCTGATACGGGGATTGCCTCGCAAGTGGCCCCCAGCAAGCGGGCGGTGACTTTGCCTGTGGACGAAGTCAGGGCCGTGGCCAAGTTGATTCGTCCCGGGGACCGTGTCGATATTTTAGCCGCTGTTGACAGTGGTAAAGGTGTGAATCAAAAGCGGGAAGTTCAAGTACTTATGCAAGATGTGGTGGTAATTGCGACAGGTGTCAATGTTGTAAACACTATCCCTAGAATGTTCGAACTTGATTCAACCGGGAAGAATTTGACTCAAATTGCTCTGTCTGGGGACACAAAATATAGTACAATAACTGTAGAGGCCAATTTGAAAGAAGCACAAGATTTAATTTATATTTTATCCACTTCGCCAGGAAATATTTTTCTGACTTTACGTAATCCCAATGATCGGGTGGTGCAACCGCGTTTGCCTAGCTCCACAGCCGAATCTGTTTTAGGTAAACCTGTGGTAGAAAATTTTTTACCACCCACTGCGCCGCCGGTATTTATTCCGCCGCAGTTTTCTGTTCCGGCACCATCCTTGCGAACAGCGCCTAGTGGCAATGACAATAAACCCCGTAAGGGTGGATTTAAGAATTTATAATTTTTAGTGGAAAGGGGGAAATGAAAATGAAGTGGTTTTTTGTAAGCACAAATCTAAAATATAGAAAAAATTTCTTTTTCAATTGTGGAAAAAGTTTAATGCTGATTTTGATTTTTTCTTTGTCCCCTATCCTGTCTTTCGCAACCTCATCCGCTGATGATGAATCCATCGAGTCTTCGGATCCCGAAGCGGCCGTGCAATTTGAGGGGCAAAAACAATATCGTTCGCGAAAATTTATCAGTTTAACCGTCGGTATCGAGCAAGATGAAAAAATGCCTCGTTTACCTAAGGGTTTTGATGTGAAAGGATCATTTCGTCGCATTGTGAAAGTGCAGTACAATCCTGAATCCAATGTGATGCGTTTTAACCCGGTGGCTGATGGGTCTGGCGTTATGACCGTGCATGAAAAGAAAACCGGCAAAGTGGTGGCTGAATATCAGATCACTGTGAAAAAAAGCAAATTGGATAAAGTGGTTTATGAAATGCGCGCTCTTCTTGGCGACATCGAAGGCATCAATATTAAAATTGTAAATAATAAAGTGGTGGTTGATGGGCAAATTCTTTTACCCAAAGATTTGGCCAGGGTTTATAATGTGATTCAACAATTTGGCGATCAGGCCTCGTCACTAGTCACCCTAAGTCCATTGGCGCAAAAAAAGATCGCCGAATTTATTGCCAGGGACATCAATAATCCAGAAATTGAAGTTCGGGCCGTGAATGAAAAAATCATTTTGCAAGGTTATGCCAACAATGAAGAAGAATCGAAGCGGGCAGAAATCATTGCCAAGACGTATTTGCCCGATGTGGTTATCGATGCCGCTGAAGAAAAGGGCGTGATTAAAAAACGTAAGCCCGCCAATGATGGCATTGTGAATTTGATTCAAATCAAAGAGGCCGCAGCCAAGCCTCCTTCAAAATTGATTCAGTTGGTGGTTCACTATGTTGAGCTGAATAAAGATTATTCTAAAAGTTTTAAATTTCAGTTCACTCCGTCTTTAAAGGATGGCTCTCAGTTGTCTTTTCAATCCGGTGGCAATAGTCCTGGTGGGGTGATTTCTACGATCACTGGCATCGTGGATAATTTATTGCCAAAGCTGAACTGGGCCAAATCCCATGGCCATGCCAAAGTATTAGAAAGCACCAGTTTGATGGTGGAAGACGGGCAAAAGGGCGAGATCAGTCAGATTGCCAATAATCCTTATTCGGTCATTGGTAAAGATGGTCAAACCGGGACAGCTTTTGCTGAAACAGGTATCAAAACCGCGATACAGCCACAGATTCAAGCGGGGGCTTCGAACAGCATTCAAATGGTGATGGATTTTTCTATCGCTAGTATGACCGGGCAAGCCAATGGTGCACCGATCACCTCTAAAAATTCGATTCAAACAAAAATCACTGTGCGCGATCGCCAAAGTGCTGCGGTGGGGGGCTTGATCAAAAATTCCAGCAGCACCGGCTACAATCGTTTGCCATCCAATGTGAAAGATCCGATCATCAGCTTGTATGCTTCAAAAGAATTTCAACGCAGCCAAAGCCAGTTTGTGGTTTTCGTAACCCCGATCATCAAGGCCTCGGCCAGTGCTGGTTCTGAACAAATCAAAAAGAAATTTCGTTTAAGAGATTAGAATCTTTTCCAGAATTGCATTTCTGATAAAATCACTAGATTTTTATGCAATAGTTTACTAGGTTTTTGTGTTAGAGTTTACTAGGTTTTTATGTAAATCTTGGCTTAGATCCAGTTTTTCTAGGTAGATTGTTTTTGTAGCATTAAAAAACCGATAAGTGTCTATATGCCCATACATCCACAATGTAATATTATCGCAGTCTTAGGTGGCAAAGGTGGCGTTGGTAAAAGTGTTTTTGCCGCCAACTTGGCCTGCTCTTTAATCGCCGAGCTGCGTACGCAGGTTTTGTTGATCGATGCTGATGCAAAATCAGTGGGTGATCAAAATGTGATCACGGGTTTAAAACCGAATAAAACTTTAAAAGAGCTTTCACAGCTACAAGCATCTTTAAGCTCACAGCCGATAACCTCTTTAGTGGCCACTCATGCATCGGGCTTGGCTTATATAGGCGCTGTTCGGGGGCCTGAAGAAAGTCTATCTATTTCGCCAGAAAATATGAGCAAGTCCTTGGATTTTTTTAGTCGTAATTATAAATATATAGTTATTGATGTTGGCAATGACTTGCAAGCCTTACAAATGCAAATCTTGCAAGAATCCACAACAGCTTTGATAGTAGCCACTCCCGAAGTATTAGTGCTGACTCAAACTCAACGTTTATTGAATGAATTATTATCAGCCACCTTGCCTAAAGACATGATGCAATTGGTGATCAATAAATTATCTACTCAAGGCATAGCTCCACAGACCATTGCTACACAATTGCAAATGATGCCTTTGGCGATGATTCCTTCGGACGATACGGGTCATTTTCAGGCCATGCAAAGACTAACTCCACTGGTGTTATTAAATCCTAAAAGCCCCGTCAGTTCTGCATACATTGATTTAACCCGCAAACTGACCGGCGGATTATTGCAAAAACTCAAATCACTCAGTCGCCCCAAACCTGTTGTCCCACCAACTGCTAGCGGCAATGAGGCTGCGAATTTAACTGCTTCCGCCGGGCCTGATGCGCGGACGGTTTTAAAGATTCGCATTCACAACGAATTGATTCGTACCGTGGATTTAAAAAAATTATTGGTGGATGGCAAACAGGATGAATCCAAAGAAAAAGAAGTTCGTGAAAAAGTAAAAAAAGAAATCACCTTGATCATTGATCGTGAAAGCCCCGATCAACAGCGCGAAGAGCGTTCAAAAATAATTAAAGAAGTGTTGGAAGAAGCTTTAGGCTTAGGGCCTTTAGAAGATCTTCTTGCTGATAATGCGGTGTCTGAGATCATGGTCAATGGATACAAAAAAATATTTATCGAAAAATCAGGTAAAGTACAACTAAGCCCAGTGACTTTCACTTCCAATGATCATCTTCGCCGAATCATAGAGCGCATTGTGACTCCCTTGGGTCGGCAGATCAATGATTCTGTTCCCTATGTGGATGCCCGTTTGAAAGATGGATCTAGGGTCAATGCTGTGATTGAACCACTGTCTATTGATGGCCCTGCTTTGACCATTCGCAAATTTAAAAAGGGTGGCATCAGTGCAGAAAAATACATTGAGTATGGCAGCATCACCAAAGGCATGATCGATTTTTTAAGAATCAGTGCAGAAAACGGCATTAATATTGTGATCAGCGGTGGCACAGGCTCTGGTAAAACTTCATTACTTAACATGTTGTCTTCGTTTATACCATCGAATGAGCGAGTCATCACTGTCGAGGATGCAGCGGAATTGCAATTGCAGCAAGAACATGTGGTGCGTTTAGAAACTCGTCCACCATCGATGGAAGGTAGCAACGCCATCACGATTCGTGATCTAATTAAAAATGCACTTCGTATGCGACCGGATCGTATTATCGTCGGTGAGTGTCGCGATGGCGCCGCCCTAGATATGCTGCAAGCCATGAACACCGGCCATGATGGATCAATGACCACCACCCATGCCAATTCTCCGCGGGAGTGCGTGGCCCGTTTAGAAACTCTGTGTTTGATGTCGGGGATGGATTTACCCATCCGGGCCATTCGTGAACAGATTGCAGGTGCGGTGCATTTGATTGTGCAAATTTCAAGGATGTCTGATGGCAGCCGAAAAATTTTAAGCATCACCGAAGTTTCAGGCCTGCAAGGCGATATAGTGACCCTAGCAGAAATTTTTAAATTCAAAGAAACAGGCTACGATAAAAATCGTAGAATCTTAGGGCAGTTTCAGGCCACGGGCAGTATTCCTACTTTTATACAAAAACTCAGCGACAAGGGAGTCACTATCCCTCGCGAGATTTTTTCAAATGAAAAACCAGCTGCTGGTGCGGCTGCTGCGCCGATCAGTGCTCCGTCTGCGGTGGGATTGACGGTGCCTCCTGCAGGGGCTGCGGGCTTAGCAAAACCAACGGCGATCAATACAAACCCTAACCCAGTGAAAAAGACAGGAAGTTAGATTATGTCATTTTTATTCAATGAATGGGTGATGATTCCTTTAGTGGCCTTGTGTGTATTTATTATTGTTATTATTTGGGCTGATCCTGCGATCACTTGGCTGCACAAAAAAAGTTTGGGAAATCGTGCAGAGATTATTAAGTACTTAAAGCTTATGGGTGGCGATCCCCAAGAAAAAAACATCACCATCATGTTGTTGTTAGTCAGCTTTGGTTTAGGGGCCGTCTTTTTTATTCTGCTGTGGCCCAGTGTTTTAGCAGGTATTATGGTTGGAGCCGCCGTCACTGTAGCCGGATGGTCTTTACCCATGCTGGTTGTAAAAAATATGTATGATCAACGATGCAGTAAGTTTACCGATCAGATGGTGGATGGGCTTACAATAATGGCCAATGGAATCAAGGCCGGGTCGAACCCGCAAGAATCCATGAAGCGGGTGGTAGAAATTATGGAAAACCCCATCAGCCAAGAATTTGCTCAGGTTTTGAATCAAATGCAAGTCGGTGATAGTTTTGAAAGTGCGCTGAATGATTTGGGAGAGCGCATTCCCAAACCCGATGTGCAGATGTTTGTGATTGCCATCAATATTTTAAAAGAAACTGGTGGTAATTTGGCAGAAACTTTTCAGACCATAGTGACCACGATTCGTGAGCGGCAAAAAGTGGAAAAGAAAATTCAGGCCCTTACAGCCCAAGGTCTTATGCAGGGGATTATCGTCACCTGCATTCCATTTATATTGATGTTGGTATTTTTAATCGTAGATCCTAAATTCATCAAACCCATGTTCAGCACGACTTTGGGCTTAGTCCTGTTGTTCGTAATGCTGACCCTGCAAATAATCGGTGGAATAGTCATCAAAAAAATGGTTACAATTAAAGTGTAATTATCAAGCCGTTATCAAAACAGCTGTAAAAATTTGACTTCAAGGATGAGGTGCAAAGGTGTTCCAAAGATTTATATTCATTTCTCTTCTTACTTTTTCTTTTCAAGCTTGGTCCCTGGTGGATATGAAAAATGCCAATTACTCGAACACTTGGATCGATATGGAAGTCCCAGGCTCTGGCTATGATTTAAAAATCATTCGCACCTACAACAGCAGATCTTTGTTCAGTGGCTATTTTGGTTTTGGTTGGTGCTCTGATTTTGAAACCCGGATCGAGGTCAATGCCGAAGGCAATATAAAATTGACCGAATGTGGTGCCGGCATGGAAATTTTGTACTCGCCCAGGGAAGTGACTAAAAAAGATGTGGACACCACCATCGCAAAAATCATCGCGCAAATGAAAGCTGAAAAAAAAGTGGGTCGTGACGACGCTTTTTATAAAAAATTAGCTATAGATCTTGCCGAAGATGCAGATCAGCGTTCCAAATACTCCAGGCAATATCGATTGATTCAATCTGTGAAAGAAGGCACAGCCTTTTATGCCAACGGTAAAGAAGTTGAATCCTTTGTTTTAAATAAAAATTTTTATACTCGAACTTTGCCCGATGGAACCAATCAAAGATTCAGTTTGCAGGGGCGTTTGACTCACAAGTACGATAAAAATGGAAATTTTTTAAAGTTTGATTACGATAAAGATTTGGTGTCACAGATCGAAGACAACAATGGTCGAAGACTAAGCCTAAAATATTATCCCAATAAAAAAATAAAAAGTATTTCTGGTCCCAATGGCTTACTGGTTGAATATAAGTTTGCCAATTTAGATGATTTATCCTGGGTCAATAATGCTTGGAAAAAAGTTTATACCTATGAGTATGATGATTTGCACAATCTGGTCAAAGCCACTTGGCCTGATAAAACCTCGATTGTGATCAAGTACGATAAGAAGAAAGATTGGGTCATGCAATTTCAAGATCGCAGCAAATGCGTAGAGACCTACGGCTACGAATTTTCTACCTCAGATCCTGAAAATCACTATTGGTCTAAAGTGAAAAAAGTGTGTGGCAAACAAGTGGTTGCCGATAATAAGTATGAATTTTGGTACAAAAAAAGATCTGATGGTGAGTCTTATTTGCAAAGACTTTTGACCAATGTGAATGGATCGGTCACAGATATTTCTTACCATGAAACTTTTGGCAGACCTGTGTCTATCAGAAAAGACAATGATCGCAGCACAGTCGAGTACTATCCCAATGGGCAAGTCAAAGCCAAAGCCAATGTCAATTCAAGATTGGAATACTCTTACGATGCTAAAAGCAAAAAAGTCAGTGAAGTTAAAACCATTCTTTACAACAACAAGGGACAAAAAGTTTCTACCCGGGTTTCGCAATTTCGTTATGATGCCAAAGGGAATTTAACTTTTGGACAAAACAGCGACGGACAAAAGGTGGCCATGACTTATGACAATAAGGGACGCATTGCCAGCATCACCGATCAGGCAAAAAAAATCGTGCAGATTCAGTATGAGGATCGTTATGGCAAGCCAGCCTTTGTGACTCGCCCTGGTTTGGGCACCATAAAAGTCAGTTACAAAGCCAATGGCCAGATTGATAAGGCCATCAGCCCCGAAGGTCCTAGTGTAGCCATGCAGGTGGCTAGTACATTTAATAACTTGCTGGATGTGATTGCCCCAGCAACCAATGAAATTTAAGAGGTGAATTTATGTGGTCCAAAACTTTTCTAAAAAACTATTTTGTCACTTTATTATCGGTGGTTTTTTGTTTAATGGTGTTTGTTTTTATTTACAATGCTCAGGCCAAAGAAGGCGCTGCGGATGCAACAAAATCCACCCCTGGAAAAGATACTAGTTTAGAAGAGCAGATAAAGGGGGCTGAAGCTGATTTAGCAGCTGCAAAAAAAACAGCGGCAAAAGAACAGAATGAAGTTGATTCTTATGAGGAGCCCGGCGGTCCAGCTTTTTCAAAAGATGATGATGAGGCAGTATTAGCTAGAGAAGAAGTTAGTAGATTGGCTGCAAGATTGGAAGCGCTCAATAAGCAAGCCAAAGAAAATAAAAAGTCTGCCACTCAAAATATTAGAAATCCATCAGAAGATCCCTATGAAGATTTGATTCGAGGTGATGAAGAAGGTGCTGAGACTGAAGGCAAAGTTCCTGAAGGTTGTGTGCTAGTAGAAGTCAAAAAGACTAAAAACGCTAATGAAAAAATATACGATTGCAGTGGACCTAGAAAAAATCCATATGAATGGGATGGTAAAATTAATTCAGACACAGCATTTAAGCCAGGCGCTAAAGAGAAAACAAATTCCGTTGGCCCTGATGCCACAAAATAATGCGAAATAATGTGCCAGGGCCTGTTTCGGGGCCCGACGCATTAAAGAAGCAGAGAGGTGGTTTGTTTTTTTGTGCCGGCAGAAAGTAAGAATTTAAAATTGCTTTCAATCGGCCCATAAAATAAAATTTTTTAAATGTTTGAATGAAAAATTCTATTCATCCTAAAATTCTTAGTTTCGGTAATTGTGAAAAATGAGATAAAAAATATTTTCTTTTTAGCTCACAACTAAAAACTCAAAATTCATTCTATGAAATTTTCGCTGTTACAAGCTTGCGACCAAATCAACGCTGCAAAAATTTCCTACTAAAGATGATCTAAAATTTTTGTAGCAAACAGCATTAAATTTATTTTAAAAAAATAATTCTTGACGACCTATTTTGATTTTTAAACTTCGCCGTGTTAAAAAATTATTTTCAATAGGTGACGGGGATCGCGTTGATGAAAAAAACCCGTTGGCGGTGGGATAATTCAACGACTAGACACTCATTTTTCACCGTTTGTTATTTACAGCTGTAAAATAAAAACAAGTAGAAATTCACTTTTAAAATCCATGGTATGAATAGCTGAACTAAAAAGATGAAGCCGAAACCGTAGGTAAATAGGCCCGATCAAAAGTAAGAACAGCCAAGGACTTGCGACCGGGTTAATAGCTTAAGTGGGTTTGCAACAAAACTTTTTACAAAATCCACCGCCACTACGGCGAAGCCGTGCAGCAAAATACTAGCGGCAGCAAAAAGAAAGTAGGAAATTATGAATCACAACGAAATACATCTTGAATTAAAAAAACTGGTGCAAAGCGAACGAAAAATCACTGAACAGATTTTGGATTTGATCAACCAATGTGAACTCAGCCGCACTTACGCCAAGTTGGGTTACAGTTCAATGTTTGAATATCTACACAAAGCCTTGGGTTATAGCGAAGGGGCGGCTCAGCGCAGACTCGCTTCTGCCCGACTTTTGCGGGAGCTGCCAGAAATCAAATCTGATCTACAAAATGGGGTTTTGAATCTAACCCAGGTGGCTATGGCCCAAGCAGCTATTCGCAAAGAAGAAAAAGTGCAAAGCCAAAAAATGAATCTGGCACAGAAAAAAGAAATCGTGGAGCAACTTAAAAATAAAAATACCTTTGAAAGCAAATCCGTTTTGGTCGAGGCTTTGCCCTCCTATTCACCCGATGAGAAAAATACGATTTCACCTATCAAAGACAACCAAGTTCAAATCACTCTGACCCTGAGTCAAGAGCAGTACGAAGAACTTAAAGAAGCCCAGGATTATCTGTCCAACAAAGTCAAATCCACAGAACTGAAAGACTATTTATTGTATGTAACCAAAAAAGTTCTGCAAAAGAAAAGTCCTGTTGGGCCGAAAGCAAGTGCAAATCCTGCTGATGCCGTTAAGCCAGCGAAGACAACCACTGCCGCAAATCAAATATCCACCGCCATTCCGGCTAACGTTTCCCCACAACTTTTGATTTCAGGGCCATGCTG
>JBMOJS010000053.1:0-14184 GCA_049315665.1 Pseudobdellovibrionaceae bacterium
TAACCCAATGAAAACAGAAACAATTTATTATGATGATAAGATTGTCAGACATTTTATTCTGGCAACAATGATTTTTGGCGGTGTCGCATTTCTGGTCGGCCTACTGGCCGCTGTGCAACTGGCCTACTGGAAAGCCAATTTTGGTTTAGAATGGTTGACCTTTGGTCGCATCAGACCTTTACACACCAATGCCGCAATTTTTGCTTTTGCCGGCAATGCTGTTTTTGCCGGTATTTATTATTCCACTCAAAGACTGGTGAAAGCCCGACTTTTTTCTGATTTTTTAAGCAAGGTGCATTTTTGGGGCTGGCAATTGATCATTGTTGCTGCAGCCATCACCCTGCCTTTGGGGTTTTCTACGGCCAAAGAGTACGCAGAGCTTGAATGGCCCATCGACATTGCCATAGCCGCGGTGTGGGTGGTTTTTGCTGTGAATTTTTTTGGAACACTTTATCGCCGACGCGAAAAGCACATGTATGTGGCGATCTGGTTTTACATTGCAACAATAGTCACTGTGGCCATTTTGCATATTGTGAATTCTATTGCCATCCCTGTAAGTTTCTTAAAAAGTTATTCTGTTTATGCCGGCATTCAAGATGCTCTGGTGCAATGGTGGTACGGCCACAATGCGGTGGCGTTTTTCTTAACCACGCCATTTTTAGGTTTGATGTACTATTTTATTCCTAAAGCCGCAGGACGTCCGGTTTATTCCTATCGTTTATCCATCGTGCACTTTTGGTCATTGGTATTTATCTATATTTGGGCCGGGCCTCACCACTTGTTATACACATCTTTGCCTGAATGGGCCCAAACATTAGGGATGGTCTTTTCATTGATGTTATGGGCCCCTAGTTGGGGTGGGATGATCAACGGTATTTTAACTTTGCGTGGAGCTTGGCATCTTTTACGCACAGATCCTGTGATCAAGTTTCTAGTCACCGCAGTGACGTTTTATGGAATGGCTACTTTTGAAGGGCCTTTGTTATCCATCAAATCTGTGAATAATTTGGCTCACTACACAGATTGGATCATCGGTCATGTGCACGGTGGGGCCTTGGGTTGGAATGGCTTACTGACTTTTGGTATGGTCTATTTTTTATTTCCAAAACTTTGGAACACTAAATTATATTCTATTAGACTGGCCAATATTCACTTTTGGACCGCCACTTTAGGTATTTTGATTTATTACATTTCAATGTGGGCGGCCGGCATCACTCAAGGCTTGATGTTAAGAGCCATCGATAGCAATGGTCACTTGTTGTATCCTGACTTTATTGAAACCGTGTCGCAAATCATTCCACTGTACTGGGCTAGATCACTAGGTGGAACCTTATTTATCGCCGGCTATTTGGTTATGGTTTACAACTTGTACAAAACAGCACAATCCCGTCAAAGTGAATTTGCCGATACAGCTGTGCAAGTGGTTAAAGAAGACTTTCATGAAGATACAAATGCAGACTCCCATCGAAAATTGGAAGGCCTTCCAGCAGTATTTACTGTATTGACGGTGGCAGCTGTTTTAGTGGGCTCAGTGATTGAAATTTACCCTACACTATCGATCAATAAATACATTACGGCTGCGGATGCAGTGAATCCGTATACACCTTTAGAAATTTTAGGACGCGATATTTATATCCGTGAAGGATGCTATGTTTGCCACTCGCAACAAATCCGCCCAATAGCTTCAGAAGTTCTTCGTTATGGACCGGCTTCTAAAATCGAAGAATCCATGTACGATCATCCTTTTCAATGGGGTTCAAAAAGAACGGGGCCCGACTTAGCCCGCGAGGGAGGCAAATATCCTCACCTATGGCACTTCAGACACTTTATGGATCCTCGAGCTATTTCTGCCAAATCAGTAATGCCCGCTTATGAATGGCTGGCTAGAAAAAATATTGATTTCTTAAGTGCGAGAAAAAAAATATCAGTGCTTAGAAATTTAGGCGTTCCCTATGATGACAATACCGTGGCCCAAGCTGATGTGATCGCCGAAAAAGAAGCTTTAAAAATCTCTCTAGATTTGGCGTCCCAAGGGGGACCTGCAGGATTGGAAAATAAAGAGATCATTGCCTTGATTGCTTATATGCAAGCCTTGGGTCAGAAAAAATCTTCTAGCACTGTTGGAATGGAGCACTGATATGAAGCAACAAGGCTTAGCTTACTTCACCGACTTGCATTTGACTTCGATAGGTTTACTGATTTTTTTTATCGTTTTTGTCGCAGTTTTTGTTCATGCATTTAGTAAAAAACAGGCAGAAATATACAAAGAACTTGAAAAATTACCATACTTAGATGGAGACGCCCCATGAGCCAAGAAGAAGACAAAATCATTGAAAATCATTCTTATGACGGGATACAAGAGTACGACAATCCACTGCCCACCTGGTGGCTGCTCACTTTTTTTGCTACAATTATTTTTGCCTTTATTTATTACATTCACTACGAATTTGGCGGCGGTCCTAACCTGAAGCAAGAACTGGAAGTCGTCATGCAAGAACTCAATCAGCAAAAAGCGGCCCATGGTCTGAAGGCTCCTCAATCCGAAGCTGAGTTCAATGCTTTAGTGTCTACAGGCAATACAAAATCAGGCGCAAAAGTATTCACTGAAAAGTGCGCGGCCTGCCATGGCCCTGAATTGGGTGGAATTATTGGTCCAAACTTAACAGACAACTATTGGATCAGTGGTAAGGGAACACCCGCAGACATCTACAAGGTTGTTAAAACAGGTGTGCTAGAAAAAGGCATGCCCGCTTGGGGAGAAGTTTTAACCCAGGAAGAAATTGGATCCGTGGTGGCTTATATTCAATCAAAAAAAGGTTCAAACCCTGCTGGCGCCAAAGCTCCCCAAGGTACAAAGGTAGAATAAAATGAATCTTGATACTGCAGAACAAGAAGACAGACTCACCGTTTTAGATAAAAACGGTGATCGCTTATTTGTGATTCCTGCTGATGTTAGTGGTTTCTTTCGTCGCTATAGAAATATCGTGCAGGCAATACTGGTGATCTTTTTCTTGATTTTACCGTGGACCAAAATCAACGGCCAACAGACTTTATGGCTGAATATCAGTGAAAGACAATTCAATATTTTTGGTTTGATCTTTTGGGCCCATGATGGCCCATTGATTTTTTTTGTATTTGCCATTCTTACTTTGGGCTTGGCATTTGTCACTTCGGTTTGGGGACGGGTGTGGTGCGGATGGGCCTGCCCACAGACTGTATTCATCGATGGAATCTTTCGTCGTATTGAAGCCTGGGTGGAAGGAAGCTATATTCAGCGTCGACGTATGTTGATCGAGCCTTTAACAGCAATGCAAATGCTAAAAAAACTTCTAAAGTGGATTTTATATTTTTTAGTTTCTTCAGTGATCGCTCATAGCTTTATTGCTTATTTTTCCGGGGCAGAGCCGCTGCTGCATATGATGGCCAAGCCTCCCCAAGACAATTGGAATTATTTTTTATTGGTAACTACAATTACACTCTTGATTGCTTTCAACTTTGGTTGGTTTCGTGAACAGTTTTGTATTATTATGTGCCCCTATGGTCGATTTCAATCGGTGCTGATGGATAAAAAGACTTTGAATGTGATGTATGATGACCAGCGTTCGGATTGTATTGATTGCAAAAAGTGCATTCAGGTTTGCCCGACTCGTATTGATATTCGCAAAGGCTTACAGATGGAGTGCATCGCTTGCACAGCTTGCATTGATGCCTGCAACACCATCATGGATAAAGTCAAACAACCCAGAAATTTGATTTCTTACCGCACCTTGGATCGACAAAAATTTAAAATTTTTAAAGGAAGATCCATTGTTTATTTGGCGTTGATTTTTGTATGTACTGGTGCATTGGCTTACAATGTGGCGTACCGTTCACCATTGCAGGTGTTTATTCTGCGGGGTCGCGATGCTCCCTTTCAAATTTCAACACTAAATGGCAGTTCTGAACGCACCATCACCAATCATTTAAAATTGGATATACACAATCAGACTTTTGATGAACAGCATATAAAAATAAGTTTAGATCCCACATTCGTAAATTCAAAACTGATCACAGCACAGCCTGTGACGAAGCTACGCCCCGGAGAATCTAAAATCATTCATATTTTTGTGCAATTTCCAGAATCGGCCAGCAAAGGATCCGGGCAAATAAAAACCAATTTGAATTTTGCCAGTGAACATCTCAATTTACAAAAGGAGTTGAGTCTTGTTGGACCCTACTAGTTCACATCTTTTGTTGACTTTATTTGTTGGCAGCCTGCTGGGCAGTTGGCACTGTGCTGTTATGTGTGGGGGATTGGCCAGCTATGCCAGCCTGGATCGCAAGATCTTGCCTTATCAAGGCGGACGCTGGTTGTCTTATATCTTTTTAGGTGCTCTGAGCGCCTGGGGCGGAAAAGTTTTTTTAGATTTTACCACGGCTAAAATTCATATTTTTGTGTCTATTTTGGTGGGACTATTTTTGTTGCTTTCGATTCATCGTATCTGGAAGCCAACAACAAAAAATCATGCGATATCCTTTTTTCAAAAATTGCGCCCAAATAAAAAAAGACCCTTTGTTTGGGGCTTGGCCACAGGCCTACTGCCCTGCCACTGGCTTTATGTTTATTTGCTAGCCGCTTGGACCACCAAAGATCCTTTCACCGGGATTTTAGTGATGACCGTGTTCTGGTTAGGCAACCTGCCTTATCTTTTGTTATTTCAGCTTTTTTTTAAAGATCTTGTATACAAACTACCCCCTCGCACCCAGCAATGGGTATCTACAGTGATGATCATTTCTTGTTTATATTCGATAATTATAAAAAATTATTTTTAACTGTCTAACTTTTAAACAAGAATATATAAAATACTCTGTTTAAAAATAACTCAGATCCAATCCTAAAAAAAATGCTAAATTATGTCCTTGTTATTTATAATTTTAATACAGGAGAGATTATGTTTAAAAATCTTTTTATCTTAACTTTTGCAACTGTTTGCTTAAGTACGCAAAGTTTTGCCTTCAGTGGTGCAAATGAAAAATGCAATTTATACGTTAAGCCTATATATATGCCTGAAGGCAAAATATTACCCATGGGCACTGAGCAATTGAAAATATTAAAATCGAAGGGCTACAGTGTTGTTAAAACCACAAGGGACGCGAACTTAGAACTTGGAACGTGGGTTCAATGCAAGGGCAATATATTCACCTACACCAGCCAATGTGAAACTACGATGGTTATGGTGGATAGGGTTAATTTTAAAAGAATTACCCCTGTATTAAGCAGTCCTGCTTATGGATGGGGAACTTACGAGGTTTTGTTGAATGAACCTATTCGACAGTTGCCTGACTGTTCTGCTTTATAATTTTAATAGAGCGTGAGTCTGGGGCATTGGCAAAATCCATTTGCACCAGCCACCTAGACCAAGACAATGGCCAGTGCTGCTGTGAAATGCGCTCGGGCCATTCCACCACCACCCAACCGGAATCTGCAGAAAATAAATCCCAAAATCCAGTGCTATCGATATCATCTTCAGTTTCTGTGCGGTAAAGATCCACATGATCAATCTGCAAACCTTGATCATTGCTATAACAATGATGGATGGCAAAAGAGGGCGAAGCCACCTGACGTAAACCTAAAATCTGACTCCACATCTTTAGACTTTCGGTCTTACCGACACCCACCGGCCCCTGCAGCAGAATCAATTCTTTTTTAGACAGTTGCGATAAAAATCTTTGATATAAAGAAAATAAATCTTGTTTGTTTTTGACTTCGCCAGAATAAAACTCTGACGCGGTTTGTGGGCTCATTTTACATCATGCCCCAATAAAGCTTTTTGCATTTTTTGCACCGAACGGCGCAGTCCATCTTGCAATGAATAACAAATCAAAGAATGACCAATATTGACTTCTTGCAAGTGGGGAAGCCCACGAATTTTTTTTGCGTGAGCATAATCCAAACCATGACCTGCATGCACCCGCATGCCTAAAGCATGGCATTTTAAGGCGGCTAGCTTTAAACGATTCCACTCTTTTTGTTTAGCGGTTCCTTGCAAGGCCACCCATTTGCCGGTGTGCAGTTCTATAGCGTCGGCCCCAACATCATAACTGGCTTGGACTTGTTGAAGACTGGGTTCGATAAACATAGAAATTTCAATGCCCACGGGTTGTAACTTTTCAACGTATTTTTTCAACTTGGACAGTTGTTTGAAAACATCCAAGCCGCCTTCAGTTGTTAACTCTTGTCTTTTTTCCGGAACAAAACACACCCAGCTGGGTTTGTGTTTTTTAGCCAGACGAACCATCTCATCAGTGGCGGCCATTTCTAAATTCAAGGGCACTGGACATTTTGCCGCCAAGACTTGCAAATCCTGCAATTGAATATGCCGTCGATCTTCGCGCAAATGAATGGTGATCTGTTCAGCTCCGCCTTCCATGCTTTCGTGGCACAGCTGCAAAAGATCAGGATAAGTCGTACTTCCACCGCGCACTTGGCGCAAAGTGGCCGCATGATCAATATTTACACCCAGTTTGATTTTATTCTTTTTTTTAATCATTCTACTGCAACTCTTTTTCTAAAAATTGGGCAATCTTTTCAGCGTGCTCACTGATAGCCACTTTGTCTGGCCCTTCCACTAAAATACGCAATACGGGCTCTGTGCCAGAAAAACGCACAAAGACCCGTCCGCTCCCCTGCAACTTTTTTTCAATTTCAGCGATCAAGTTGTTGTAACCAGGAACTTCTGAAAGCTCCAGGCGTTTTTTGACTCGACAGTTTACTAAAACTTGCGGAACATCTTCATAAACACGATTCAGTTCACTCATTTTTTTTCTGGTTTGCCGCATCACAGATAAAACGCTTAAGGCGGCAATACAGCCATCCCCGGTGGTGGTATGATCTAAAAATATAATATGACCTGATTGTTCGCCACCCAGGTTATAACCATTCTTGCGCATTTCTTCGACCACGTATTTATCACCAACACCGGTTTTGATCAAAGTGATGCCATTTTCCTGCATCTTTTTTTCTAACCCAAAATTAGACATTTGTGTGGCCACCAAGGTGTTCTTTTTCAGCAAACCTAAATTTTTCATGTGCAAAGCACAGATCGCCAAAATATGATCGCCATTGATGATATGACCTTTTTCATCCACCATGATCACCCGATCTGCATCGCCATCCAAACTGATGCCCACATCGGCACGGTATTGAATCACTGCCTCAGAAAGTTTAGCAGGATAAAGGGCCCCAACTTTGTCATTGATATTTATTCCATTGGGGGAATCCCCTAGCTGAATCACTTCAGCCCCCAGCTCTTCAAAAACGGATAAGGCCACTTTGTATGACGCTCCATTGGCTGTATCTAAAACAATGCGCATCCCGTCCAAGGTGTATTCCAAAGGAAAGGTGCCTTTGACGTAAACAATATAGCGTCCTTGCGCATCTTCAATGCGCTTGGTGCGGCCGATATCCCTAGACGGTGGTAAAAACTGACTCAACTGATCTTCAAAAACCAAACGTTCAATTTCTTTTTCCATGCTGTCGGGAATTTTAAAACCATCAGCACCAAATATTTTAATGCCATTGTCTTGAAAAGCATTGTGTGAAGCAGAAATTACAATGCCCGCCGCTGCACGCATGGTGCGAGTCAAATAACCAATCCCTGGCGTAGGCAGTGGCCCCACCAGTTGCACATACACTCCCATAGAATTCAAGCCGCTAGACAAAGCTTGTTCAATCATATAGCCCGACAAACGAGTGTCTTTACCGATCACGACTTTTTTGGGGGATGAGGTGCCACCTAAACTGTCTTGCTTTTGCAAAAGATGCCCAATGGCCTGACCAATTTTCACCACAGTTTCTGCAGTCATTGGAAACTGATTTGCTGTACCACGAATACCATCTGTGCCAAAAAGTTTTTTTACGTTGTTGTTTTTACTCACTGCTGACCATCCTTATTCACAGGATTACTGGGCTCGATCCCATTTTCCTTTTCATTATGGATTTTAACAATTTCTAATCTGACCACAGAAGGTTTCAAACTTAATACCTTAACCCCCAAGGGCACATCAATTTTTTGCAAAGGAATTTCCACATCAGAAAAGCCTTCTTTCAACTGAGATATATCTATGGTTAATGACTGAGAAAAACCACTTTCTAAATATTTTTTCAAGGCCGTTCTTGGTCCAGAAACTTTAACCTTCACGCGATCGACGGCTTGGGCTTTGATCACATAACCTTGAGCCGCCACAAAATCCAAATCCACACCGCGAGTTAAAACAAAATCTCTTCGCCCTAAAATCGTCAGCCACAAAATCACGGCAATAAGCAAAGCCACAACTTTGTATCCCAAATGATCTGTGATAACAGAGCTCCAGTGCCGTTGGACCATACTCAGCCTTCTCCCTGCTGAAAAGCCTTGTAGCGCAAACCATAGGCCTCATACAAAGCTTGACGAATATTCCCAAGTTCAGGCAATGGGGCCAAATGCCCACCCTGCACAATACTGACTGATTTATTTTCTTCACTGATCACAAAAACGATGGCATCGGTTTCTTCAGTCAAACCCAAGGCGGCCCGATGGCGAGTGCCTAAATTTTTATCCAATACGGGATTTTTACTTAAGGGTAAAAAACAACCCGCTGAATGGATTTGCCCATTTCGAATCAAAATAGCGCCGTCGTGCATAGGCCCTGTGGGATGAAAGATAGATTCGATCAGTTCTGCACTGACTTTGGCTTCAATTTCGGTTCCGAATTCAATATGATAATCAATAGCAATTTCTTTTTCGATAACAATCAAAGCCCCATAACCTTTTTGAGCCGTGGCAATAATGCCTTTGGCGATTTCTTCAATCACTTGCGAATCTTGGGCTGAAGAGCCTTCAGTTAAAAAGGGATTGCTGCCAATATGGGCCAAGGCACGACGGATCTCTGCCTGAAATAAAATCACAATGATTAAGAATAAATTGGCAAAAAACTTTTCTAAAATCCAATTGAATGTGATCAGTTCAAGCCAAATACTAGATATATAACCAATGGCTAAAACACCTAAACCGGAAAGCATTTGTATGGTTCCGGTTTTTTTTATCAAAACCAAAATGCGATAAACAATCATCCACACCAACAAGATATCTAAAATATCCTGCCAGCGCAAATGACTTAAAATAAAAATAAGATTCTCTTGAAAAGACTGCATCAGTACTTAAATGCTTACAGGTCCTGGATTACCCACGGGGTCTTTTCCACCACCGTCGGCGCTAGTCACTGGCTGGTTGCCGTCTGCAACAGCCGTTAATCCACCACCGTCTTTTTTATTACTACGTACTTTTTCTATTTCTTTAACCGAGATCCCGCTCACCATCATTTCAACCTCGTTGGCATCAATGCTTTCATACTCCAACAAAGCTTGGGCCAAACTTTCTAAAGCCTGATTGTGATCTTTCAAAATCTGAATGGCTTTGCGGTAGCCTTCGTTGATGATAGCAGAAACTTCAGCATCAATTTCTTGCGCTTTAGAATCGGAATAGGTTTTTGTAGTTTGTCCATAGTTCATTCCCAAAAACACGGGGCCTTCATGCTTTTCAAAAGCTAAAGGACCCAGCTTACTCATGCCCCATTCGCACACCATACGACGAGCGATCTCTGTGGCTCTTTCAATATCATTGCCAGCACCTGTAGTGATATCACCAAAAATCAATTCTTCGGCCGCCCGGCCGCCAAACAAAAAGGCGATCATATTTTCAGCTTTGGTTTTAGATACACTGACACTTTCTTTTTCGGGTAAGGTTTGAGTGATCCCTAAAGCCATTCCACGAGGAATAATGGTCACTTTATGAATTGGATCTAAACCGACTAATTTTTTACCCACCAAGGTATGACCCGCTTCATGGTAAGCTGTCACACGACGATCTTCTTCAGATATCACCATAGATCGACGTTCAGAACCCATGATCACTTTGTCTTTGGCTTTTTCAAAATCTTCCATCACTAAATATTTTTTATCATAACGAGCAGCCACCAAAGCCGCTTCATTCACTAGATTTTCTAAATCAGCCCCTGAAAAACCGGGAGTACCACGGGCGATTTTAAAAATTTCTACGTCAGGACCCAAGGGAGTTTTACGGGTGTGAACAGCTAAAATCTGTTCGCGCCCTTTAAGATCTGGTTTGCTGACCACAACACGGCGGTCAAAACGACCTGGTCTTAATAATGCAGGATCCAACACATCCGGGCGATTGGTGGCGGCAATCAAGATCACGCCTTCTGAAGATTCAAAGCCATCCATTTCGACCAAAAGTTGATTCAAGGTTTGTTCTCGTTCATCGTGTCCACCGCCCATGCCGGCCCCACGATGTCTACCTACGGCATCGATCTCATCAATAAAGATCAAACAAGGAGCTTGTTTTTTACCTTGTTCAAAAAGATCTCGCACTCGACTGGCTCCGACGCCCACAAACATTTCGACAAAGTCAGATCCAGAAATAGTGAAAAATGGAACTCCAGCTTCACCGGCCACAGCACGGGCCAATAAAGTTTTACCTGTTCCAGGAGATCCCACCAGCAAAACACCTTTAGGGATACGTCCGCCCAGACGTGTGTACTTTTTAGGATCTTTTAAAAAGCTGACAATCTCTTGCAAGTCTTCTTTGGCTTCATCGACCCCTGCCACTTCTTTAAAAGTGACGCGATTTTTATGCTCAGTTAAAAGTTTGGCGCGGCTTTTCCCGAAAGACATGGCTTTGCCACCACCCACTTGCACCTGACGCATAATAAATATAAACATGCCGACAATCAAAATTAAAGGCAGCCAATTCACTAGCAAAGATTGCAACAAGCCGTTGTTTTCAGAACGCTCGTAATTGGGAGTTAAGCCATTTTGCGTAAAAAACTTATAACCTTCATCTTGAGTATTACCAACAATAGAAAAGTTTTTCCCGTTGTACTTTTTTTCGAACTCCGGCTTAAGTTCTCCCAAAATTTCACTGGTCTCTTGCTTGAAAGTGATGCTAGCCACTTCTCCCGCTTTTACGGCCTCAGTCAATTTAGAGAAGTTAAAATCAGCGATAGTTTTAACATGCTTATTTTCATAAGCCTGAAATAAAAATATTGCCATGATCACTAAAAAAAACCACAGCGCCAAAGTCTTTTGTGTTGAGCGCATCCCCTATCCTTTCGGTGCAAATTTTTTGCACACTTGAGTTTTTTCAGAGTAGCACGAAGCTAATTCGACCTCAAACCAAAGTGGTTTTTTGGACCTTAGCAATGATGTGCTGCGTGTTTATACT
Source organism: Pseudobdellovibrionaceae bacterium (assembly GCA_049315665.1). GTDB lineage: Bacteria > Bdellovibrionota > Bdellovibrionia > Bdellovibrionales > Bdellovibrionaceae > JBMOJS01. The sequence continues at coordinate 11,262 of JBMOJS010000053.1, forward strand.
CCAATCACAACCTGCAACCTTGAAGGTGAGTTCTTTTTGCGGATTGTCTAGACGCTTTTGGATTTCTTTTAAGTGGGCCTGAGTGAATTCTTTGCGCTGAATTTTTAAAAGTAAATACTGGGCCAATAGGCGCAACTGCTCGGTCGTAGACAGGGTTAGGTAAAATGCGCGACTCATGGCCACACCTAAGCCTTGATGTTCTGCTTGATGGTCTATAGCCAAATCCACCAAATCACTAGAACTTACCGTGCCGGACCGAGAAACTGAATCGACGTGTTGTAAAATAACATCTATAGACCTACCCATGGCAGCCACAGACCCTGGGCGTTTTTTTTCTAAAGCGGGCAACCATCTATGCCGCAGCCAATTTCGTAAATACTGCGTCTGAGCATTCGACGGGTCCTGGCAATAGGAAAGTTTTTTTTCAAAGACGTAATCTGTGATTTTACTTTTGGGAATTTCTAACCAAGGGCGCCACACGCCAGAGGCTGTCAAAACAGACATAGCCTGCAATCCCTGCGGCCCAGTGCCTCGCAACAGACGCAACAAACGGGTTTCTAAAAGATCCTGTTGGTGGTGCGCAGTGATTAAAATATCAAAGCCCTGCTCTTCCCGGATCTGCTGAGCTTGCTGATAGCGAAAGCGTCGGAATTCTTGTTCGGATTGAATTTCAACATTGCCATTTTTTCTGGTGATGAATTGCACTTGGTGTGTTTTGCACAGATTTTTTACATGCTTTGCGGCTTGATTGCGGTGAGCTTTATTTTCGTGATCCCCATGATGTAAATGCAGAACGGCCCATGTGTTTTGCACTCTGCCAGCGCCGCCTTGAAAAACTTTGTTTAAAGCATAAAACAAAGCCACTGAGTCTTCGCCGCCCGAACACAGCAATAAAAATTTTTTATTTTTGAGTTTAAATTTTTCTAGCTGTTGCCAGATGGTCCATTCTAGATGATGCCGTTGCATTTAAATCTTTTTCCCCACAGATACTGTTTTTATATTTACAAACTCCAACAAGCCCTGGGGGCCCAACTCTCTGCCATATCCCGAGTGGCGAACACCACCAAAAGGCAGCCTTGCATCAGACTTCACTGAATCATTGATCGCCACCATGCCCACCTGCAGATTTATTTCGGCCCAGGATTTTATTTTTTCGATTTGCTGGGTGAACACCGCACCACCCAAGCCCAATTCACATTCGTTCGCCCAAGCTAATGCCGTCGGGTCATCTGGCGCGACACAAACGATGGCCGCTGGCCCAAACAGTTCTTCGTTTTGTAAAATTTTGGGATGATCAGTAAATTGAATTGCTGTCGGCGGATAAAAAGCCCCAGGGCCTTGGGGTATTTGCCCGCCTAACAAAATTTCTCCCCCGGCTTCTTGCAAGCGAATCACCTGCTGGTGCAATTGATCGCGAAATTTTTTATGGGCCAAGGGAGCTTGGGGATAGCTTTGCATTTGTTGCAAAAATGCTGCAATGAAGGACTCCGCAATGCTATGACTGAGCAAAAATCTTTTGGCAGCCACACAGCTTTGCCCGTTGTTCACCATGCGCGCCTGAGCGCACACTTTGGCAGCGTGAGCAACATCAGCGTCGGCTAAAACAATATAAGGATCACTGCCGCCCAGTTCTAAAACTGATTTTTTTAAATTCTGCCCAGCCAGTTGGGCCACTTGCCGCCCCCCATTGGCACTGCCAGTGAAGGACACTCCTTGCACGCGGCGATCGGCGATCACTTGGGCGGCGGTGGTGTGATCCATAAGTAGGGCGCTGAAGATTGGCTCTGGCTGCGAAGCTTCTTGCAAAATTTGAGTCAGCAGCATTTGACTGCCAGCGGTGATTTCTGCCGGCTTTAACAAAACCGTATTGCCGGCCATAATTGCAGGGGCTGCACAGCGTAGCACTTGCCAGATCGGAAAGTTCCACGGCATCAAAATAAAAACAATTCCCAGGGGCTGATAGCTGACCCAAGACTCTGCATAATCTGAATCGATTTTTTGTGATTGCAAAAACTGGGGCCCATGTTGCGAGTAATAGTCGCAGGCCGTGGCGCTTTTTATAATTTCAGCCTTGGCTTCAGCAAGGGGTTTGCCCATTTCTGAGTGCACCAGCTGGGCCAGTTCTGCGCTGTGATCTTTTAAAGCCTGGGACCACTTTTTTAACAGAGCGGATCTTTGTGCCAATGGGCTTTGTCGCCAGGTATCGAAAGATCGGTGCAAAGTTTGTAGCTGATCTTGCACTTGTTGAGAGTCGGCGAAGTCATATTTTTTTAATGGGGCATCATCAAAAGGGCTGGTGGTGAAAAAGTGGGTGGGCCTAGGTTCATTATTCATGAATGCATTTTACATCTTTGTGAAGACCTCGTAAAAAGAAATCACCAAAGAGGCCCAAAAAACCATGGTCATGGTCGACCATGCTGCAACCTTGTAGACTTTGGCTATGCGCAAAGATACAATAGCTTGTGTTCTTTTAAAATCAAAAATCGACACAGGCTGCCGTAAGGCCTGCAACAGACCAAAGCAACATGCACAAAACAGAACCACTGATAGCACACTCAAAATCATATTTTCCATAGTGTCGATTTGTTCGGCACTTTGAGCGATTTTCTTTACGGGACTATGGTGGGGTCTGTTGGGAGGAATTTGTTTGCTGGTCCTGATTATGCCTGCGGCGCTCGTTCTTCGTTATGCCTTCGGCGCTCGATTCTGATTATGCCTGCGGCATAAAATCCTTAAATTTTCTATATCATCGCTGGGGCCGCCGGCATAGATGGGCTGTAGGTGATCGATCTCTAGTTGGTGTTGGCTGCAGCACTGTTTTTTGCTTTGAGGATCGATGTAACTGCACTTCCCCGTATTGACGTATTGACGTATTGACTCATAGATAAATGATACTAAGGAGCAGTGAGTTGTAATCCGAAGC
>JBMOJS010000286.1:0-3155 GCA_049315665.1 Pseudobdellovibrionaceae bacterium
GTTGAAATCAACCCTTGAACACTTCCAAATGGCATATCCCCAATAATTCGGAAGCCAATATGTCGATTAAACAATGTATACTGATATTCATCCTTAAGTAGATCCAATTTTAAATTCGAGTATTTATTGTTCATAGGCTCCTAAAAACGCAATAATGTCATATTGCTTGCTTTGCGTATATAAAACTTTTGTAGTTGGAATCACCAAATGCATGACAACCTATCAACTGACTGACCCGACCCAAGATTGTGCGGCTTAATTGCTAAATAATACTTGACTAATGTTATAATATTTTATAACATTAGAAATTGATGGGATTGCACTTTTCAAAGCAAGTTTTAAAAGATATCCAGACTGAAACTAAATAAATTCAAGAGAAGCTGCTTTTGTTATTTAAGGCCCTTGAAGATGGGGCGATTTTAACAATGCCAGTTTCTAGGCAAATGTCAGGCTACCCAGGGCTTAAGGAGCTAAGAGTAAAAGACCCAAGGGGAATAGTTCGAGTCTTTTACTACGTTCAGCAAAAAGATCATGTTTTTATTTTGCATTTGATTCGAAAGAAAACTCAGAAAACGCCTCACCAAGAAATAGAAACTGCAATTCAAAGACTTAAACGAATGAAGGAGGATATCAATGGCTAATAAGAAAAGTACGATAAGCTTTAAATCTACTGAGGACCTTGCCAAACAGTTAGGTTTTTCTAAAGCAGAAACAGAAATTATTTTGATAAAAGGTTCACTTATAGCCCAACTTGATAAAGAGCGTGAAAAACGTGGTCTGAATAACACTGAGTTCGCCAAATTTTTAGGCATTCCAAAATCGCGTTGGAGCAGTATTTTCAGTAGCCCCGAGAAAGTCACTTTAGATTATCTTTTGACTTTAGCGGCCCGATGTGGGGCTTGGTTTAAGTTGAAGAAGATAGCTGCCTGACTTCATCAGCTTGGTTTCAGGATCGTAAAGTCTGCAGACGATTAAACTGAGCGACTGTAGCTTGCAAAGAACTCAAGAGACCTTCTTACTCAGGTATTTCCGAGCGCCCTTCTGTTGAGTATTCGAACTTAGGATGCCTCTTTTTCATTTTGGCTATTTTGTTCAACTGCAAGCTTAAGACCCACCACTTTTAACAAAGACTTTAAGGTCGATAACTTTGGATTTCCATCTTTTGAAAGAGCTTTATAAAGACTTTCACGGCCAAGATCGGCTTGCTCCGCAACCGCAGAAAATCCATGAGCTTTTGCAACATCACGAAGAGCCAATAAAAAAATTTCTTCTGAATCTTCATCATCAAGATGGGCGTTAAGATAGGCTGCAGCTTCTTGTGGATCTTTTAAAGACGCCATCAAACTTTCTTCGTATTTTTTGGTTCGTTTAGCCATTGTAATCCTTCTCATAAATCAGCAATTCGCTATGGAACTGGCTCCATAGCTATCCTTATTGTATCTTATAGGATACCTTGTTGCAAGATTTTTAATGCTCTTATTCACTTGATCTCCAAGATATCTAATGTTATAATATTAGATATCTTGGAGATACTTGATGAAAACCTCTGTAGAGCTAGATGATAATAAAGTGGCCCTGGCAAAGAAGTTGAGTGAAACTTCGACACTCAGGGAGCTTTTAGACAAAGCCCTGGATGCATTTATTTCCCAGACCCGGCGTGATACTATGGCCAATCTTTTGGGGACGGAATATTTTTCCGGAGATCTTAAAAAAATGAGAAAGAAAAATGTCAGTTCTCGTCGATAGCTCTGTTTGGATAGCAGCACAGTCAGTGAAAAATAAGGAATGCCTGCAGCTGAAAAGATTAATTAAAAATAGAGAGTCCGTTTTTGTTGCTCTGCCTATTCAAGCCGAAGTATGTCAGGGAGCCCGTGGCGAAACAGAATTTCGTAAACTTTGGGATGCTTTTTTAGGCTTTCCATTTTTAGAACTTACTGATATTCACTGGCATCTATCAGCAGCAAATTATTTCAATTGTAGAAAAAAGGGAGTCACCCCAACGACATTGGACTGTCTAATAGCGACTCTTGCTAAACAATATGATGTTCCCCTATGGAGTCTGGATAAAAATATCGAACGTATGCGACCGATTATTGGTTTTGATATTTATCATCCGAAGTAGAGCAAGCTTTGCAAGGGGAAGGTACTAAGTCCTCATTCGATAGATTCTACAAGGTTGCCTTCTAACGCCCTTTATTCAGGCGGACAGATACTCAATTAATGCTAGCCAACAAATGAGCCTTTTTTCTTCATTAATTACTTCCAATTCTAGGTCTTAGATGGATATATTTTTTCCTATGAATAATGTCTTTAAATTTTTCGTCGACAATTGGAAGTTCAGCTTATTGTTAACAGTGCTTACTGTCATAGTGGGTCTTTTGGGTTTAGGTATTTTGCAAAGGGAAACCTTTCCACCAGTGAACTTTGCTTCAGTCACTGTTCAAACAATTTACCCCGGGGCTTCACCGGAAGAGGTTCAAGATCAAGTCACCCGAATTATTGAAGATGAGCTTCGTGGCATAGCTGGTTTTAAAGATATTCGTTCGGTCTCGCAAAGCGGACGAAGCACAATGACTATTCGTATAGATATTGATCGAGACGATTCTGAACAAATTGTGGATGAGATTCAAAGAGCTGTATCTAGGGCCTCAACCAAATTACCTTCTCAGGTAGAAGATGCACCTTTAGTGACAGAGCTAAAAGCTAAAGAAATTCCTGTAATAGAGTTAGCCATTGTCGGATCTAATGAAAATAGAAAAAGAGACATTGCAGCTGAAAGATTAAAAGAAGAACTTGAGGATGTTAATGGCGTCGCCAACGTGCGCTATTCAGGCTATCAAGAAAGAGAAATTCAAGTTTTACTGGATCGTAGAAAATTAGCAGACAGAGCGACTGGGTTAACCGAAGTTGTTACCGCACTTTCAAATCGCTTGAAAAATGTTCCCGCAGGATCTTTGGAAAGCGAAACTCAAAGCACTTTAGTTCGCTTGATCGCAAAAACAACTTCTACTTCTGAAATTGAAAACATAATTATTCGTTCCAATGACACTGGAAATTTGACAAGAGTAAAAGATCTAGGCCAAGTTGTTGATGCCTCTAAAAAACCTGAAATTTTAGTGCGAGTGAATGGGCAACCAGCCACACTGTTAGTTGTT
>JBMOJS010000287.1:0-3154 GCA_049315665.1 Pseudobdellovibrionaceae bacterium
CAGATCTAGCACTTTAGCATTTATATATTTTTTACCTTCACGAATGCGATGTACGTACTCGGTCGGGTTACTTTTTTTATAAATGACTTGCAGAAGTCTTTCTTTAAGCTCTCCTTGGGAAAAAGGCTTTAAAATGTAGTCATCAACTTCTTCTTCAGCTGCTTGAGCCGCTGCAGAATCTGCAGAATTATGTGTCACTAGAATAGCAATCCTGATTTTGTCTCCAGAATTTTCACTTTGTATGTTGACTAACGAAAGGCCAAATCGACTTTCTAAATAATACTCTGTCAATAAAACTGCTGGCGTATGTTCTTTTAAAATTTGAACTGCATCATTGTACTTTTTTGCGTAAAATATAAACTCTCTTTGAGCGCCCAATTCCTCTAGGCAAGATACAACAGTTTGTTTGAATATGGGATTGGGCTCAACAAGTAGAATCTTTTCGTTGGATAAAAAGGCTTTGACTATATCGAGTCTTTCTGTGGACATAATCAGTCATCATCCCTAATTGATTTAAAAATTTTATCTATATTGCCTTGACGCAACTTCATTTGATCCACAAATTGTTTCCAAATAACCTTGTCGTATTGGTGCAGCTCTAAGACAACTTTGACTTTATTTTCTTCCGCTGAATGGATCTCACTTATTTTTCCGGATGCATTGAAGTCTAAAGTTTTCCCATCTATAGACAGAATTCCATCAATACTGACCAATTGGCCCTGACGGCATGTCTTTTTATCGACTTCAAAAGACACATGATCGATTCCATAAGAAACAACCTGGGACTTATCGCTGCTAGCAGAGTTGAACATATTTATATCAGTAGTTAAGTTTTTTATTTTGGTTATTTCAAAGTAGGTAGTTAGCTTCATATATAGCTAAAAGTTTGTAGTAAGACATTCTTTATGTCTATAGCATTACAAAACGAGTGGCGCAACGTATTGGCTCTGTTGGCGCCGTAATTAGGCACATTTATTAAATTTTAAAAGCATCTTAATTAGCTCTTAATTAGATCTATGCCCTTCTTTAAAAGGCACAACAACCTGTTGGCCATTGGGATATGTTGTCACTAAATCACCGTCATAGACGCCTTCAGTAAGGTCAATATTGATTTTTTTTCCTAACGCTGGAACTACAGAAAAGGTATTTTGCCCAAAGGGGCCTTTGCTGCCCATGGATTTAAATACTAAAAGCTGATCAAATTCTTTGCCTTTAAAATTCAAAACACCATTGTATCCTGTTTGATAGTTGGGTGAAATTAAATCTTCAGTTACACCAGAAAACAGAATTAAAGATTCATTGGATTTTACGATATTGTTTCTAACCAACATGCTGTCGTTATACTTTAAGGACAAAAGACCAATAAATTGATTTTTAGAATTGGTCACTGGCCCACCAGACATCCCTTCTGCCACCTCATTGTAGGGGCAAGCTGCGGCTTGAAGAATCACAAATTTGGTGTTCACTTTATTGTGTATTGCTGGGTATTCCATGGGGCCCAAATATCTGCAGGTGACATGTTTTCTTAAAGCTGTACCAAGCAGCATATTTACTGGAAAACCTTCAAACTCAATGGATTCGCCATAATTAGGTAACTTTGCTGCTAGTTTTAATACAGGCAATTTTTCTTTATCGTAAGAGAGTGGTTTAGTCAGAACAATATCCAGTGGGGCATTCCAATAAGAAGTGCTGATATGGGTATCAAAAACAACGGCTTTAGAAAATGAGTTGTTAATAGTACCAACCAATACAGACATGGCGCCACCGGCATAGCCCGGGATTCTATTGTGAGATTCTTTGGCATCTGTGCTGAAGCAATGGTGGGCTGTGGCCACCACTGTTTGCCCAGTTTTTGGTATATACACTAAAGATCCAGAGCACAGCTCTTGTCTATCTTCAAGCAAGCTAAAAATCCAGTTGTTGGGGATTTGAAAAGCTTTGTCTTTTTGAGCAGTCGTTGCAAATGCAGTGGTTGAAAGTGCGGATAAAATCAGATGGATTTTTAACAAATTCTTTTTCATGCTAGCTCCTGGAATAATTTCAAACCAATATAGTTGAAGCCAGGTATAAGTGATATTGTCAAAAAAATAGACGGGTATTAATTACCATTTTTATTTTGATTAAACCTCATCCAGTTCTGGAATGCGAGTGAAGGCGATGCGGGTAGGGGCTTTGTCGGTTGTTTGTGAAAGAATAGCCGGGTAGATGGTGCCCTTGCCATGCTTCTGATTGATTTGATCAACCACCGTGAACACTCGGGTGCGTTTTTCATTTTCAAAAAATGAAAGTTGATGTTGGGTCTCATCGATAAAATCAAATAGCACCACAGCAATTTTAAGGGGTTTGATTTTTTTTGATAAACTTGTAAAAAAATCACCCACCATATTTAAAAAATCAGCGGTGTTTTGGGTGTCTGAAAAATGCCAATCTTTTTCAAAGCGTTGGGGCTGAATTCCTACGCACTTGATATAAACAGAAAATCGTCTGGCCATAAAGTGCGATTTTCTTAAACGAACACAGGCTTTTTCAGTCAGTTTTAGGGCCACCTTATAGCCCCCAAGGTGATTTCTTTCTTTGGGTGGCAGTACGTGCTGGTGTCCAATGCTTTTTTGCTGTGTGGGCCGCACAGTCACGCATTCCCCACGCAAAAGTTGATAATAACGCCGGCCTATAATGCTGCCCCAAAGACTTTCCATTTCTTGTTCTGACTTTTGCAAAAGTTCAGACATCCGCCGAACCCCTTTTTGCTGCAGACGCTTTTCCATACGCGCGCCGATGCCAGGTACGTCTTGCAGCTGCAAAGTGCTGAGCTTTTGCAGCAGATCTTTTTTTTCTAACACAGTTAAGCCATCGGGCTTTTGCATATCCGCAGCCATTTTAGCCAATAAAATATTAGGCGCAATACCTATAGAGCAAGTCAGGCATTCGCCCACATCCATAGCCACTTGTTTTTTTATTTTTACAGCCAATTTTTGCGCCACTTCGATTTGCAGTTGTGATCCCGTCAGTTCACAGGCGATTTCATCGATGGAACAAATAGAGTGGACGGGCACGCAGCGATCCACAGCCGCAATAATTTTATGGTGAAATTCAACATAAAGACGATGATGTCCCGTCACTAAAATAAGATCTTTACACATTTTTTTTGCATCAC
>JBMOJS010000288.1:0-3123 GCA_049315665.1 Pseudobdellovibrionaceae bacterium
CAATGACAAAGTAGAAGTTTATCCAGCTAACAATGGCTACCCTAATTCTATCACGGTGGCGGCATCGAATGTGAGTGATGCCAAACCACAATGGTCCAATTATGGTAAAGCCAATGTGCATGTGGCTTCGCCCGGTGAAAATATCATGAGCACTTTGCCAGGCAATAAATATGGAAATTTGTCTGGAACATCCATGGCAACACCTTTGGTTGCGGGCTTGGTGGCTTTGTTGAAATCACAGGATATGTCTTTAACTGGAGCACAAATCCGCGCCATCTTGCAAACCACAGGGGTTAAAGTTAAAATCGAAACGGCTTGCAATTGCCGCGTAGATGCTGAGACTGCTGTTGCTGCGGTTTTGGATAAGGCCTTAGTGCTGGTGCCTTCGGCAGCTACGCTGAAAAATCAAGATAAACTAAATTTATCTACTTTGAATGGCAAAGCTCCGTTTGAGTTCACATCTAGTAATCCAGCAGCAGTGACTGTGGATAGCGGTGGACTGTTGACGGCGGTGGCTGATGGAACAGCTGTGATCACTGTGAAAGATGCAGATGGAAAAACAGCAACCAGTTTAGATATCAATGTGGGTGGAAAATCTGGCGGCGGCGGGGATACTCCTGATCAGCCTGATAACCCAGGTATGCCTGGTGGCGATCAGTGCCCTATTCAAGACCCGCAGGTCTGTGAAATTTTATGCAAGTTTAAACCTGAACTGCCCTTTTGCAAAAAATAATCAACCTAAGTTGTTCTTCTTTTTTAAAGAGCTGGTGTTAAACCGGCTCTTTTTTTATTGGCCCCTGTCTTGCTATATCTACACTATGTCATGTCAGTTAAATGTGAGCTGGCAACATGGCACTAACAACACAAGGGAGTAAAATATGAAATCCATTTTTTTAACATTGGCATTGTCTGTGGTTGCGTTGCAATCCCACGCGCAAAATCTACAGTTGGGTCAGCCCGCTTACGGAGGCAATGGTTGTCCTGCTGGATCTGCTAGTGCAACGATAAGTCCTGACAGCACAGCCTTAAGTATTTTATTTGATCAGTATATTGCAGAAGCCGGAAATACCACAGGTCGACGCGTGGATCGTAAGTCTTGCAATATTGCGATTCCAGTGCATGTGCCACAAGGCTATAGCGTTGCTGTGTTTCAAGTGGATTATCGCGGATTCAATTTGGTTGCGCGCAACGGTGGATTTACGCGCTTGAATGCCGAATATTTTTGGGCTGGGACACGTGGGCCCACTTTTTCACGTACATTTTATGGACCGCAAAACCAAGATTATACATTCAATAATGGATTGGTGGCCCAGACTTTGGTTTGGACTCCTTGTGGCGCTGATGTAAACTTGCGCGTCAACAGTTCAATCATGGCTCAATCGAATAGCAATTATGATCAAACCATGATCACCGTAGATTCTGCGGATATATCTTCGGGATTGATCTACCACTTGCAGTGGAGACGTTGCCAATAAAGAAAAGAAATCTTTATGGCTGTGTGGCCGGGTCCCAGGACCTGGCCTTTTTGTTTTTAAAATCTTGATCTTAGCCCAGTCTATGTCGCCTTGACGCCTAGGCTTGCCTTGTTCAAACTGATAACAATGAGCATGGCAAAATTTTTAAATTTTTGGACGCATTATAACCCCACGATTATTGAAGTTTTAGTAGGGTTGATATTGCTTACAGTTATTATATTTGTTTACCGTATGATTTTTATAAAATCAGCGGCCTCGTCAGACGGCGTTCATATCAATACCGAAAGTATTGAAAAGACATTGCAAAAAATATTAGAAACTACAGCGACAAAAGAAAATAAGACAGACTCCTCGAAGCCCAGTGTTGGCGGAGCTGACCCAGCTGTGGTTGAGCAAAGAGTGCAAGAATTACAAAAAATATTAAGTGAAAAGCAAAAGCAGATTGAAAATTTACAGAAAGAAGTGGAAGCAGCTAGTGCTTCGGCCGCGGCTGCGCCAGCTGCTGATGCCGCTGCGGGGACTGGTGATTGGGCCGCAGAAAAAGCCGAACTGCAAAAAAAGATTCGCGATCTTGAGGCCCGTTTGGCCGAGTACGAAATCATTGGCGATGATATTGCGGATTTATCTAAATACAAAGCCGAAAATGTTCAGCTATTGAAAGAAATTGAACAGTTAAAAAGTGCCGCCGGAGGGGGAGGGGCTCCTGCTGCCGCCGCACCAGTATCAGCAACCACTAAAAATGACACGGCAGCCGCTCCCGCTGCGGATGCCCCGACACCAGTAGCGGCGCCTGCAGAAGCTTCAGCCGCTCCTGCAAGCCCAGCCGCTGAAGAAGGTTCCGTGATCGACGACGATATTATGAAAGAATTTGCAGCAGCGGTAGAACAGCAAAAAGCGGCCACTGGGAAGGCGCCTTGAGTAGAATAGCTTATCAATTTTGTATAGTATTCATCATGACTTTAAGCCCAATGGCTAGGGCTGCTGTCTCTGATCTAGATCATCCTTGGTCCGTGGGCTTTTCAGAAAAATACAGCTTGCAGCAAAGATGGAGCGCGTTACAGCAAGCCAGCGAACAAGATCCTAAACAAGCAAAAAATTATTTACAGCGGGCTTTAACTCATCCTCAGTGGTTTATGCGCAATGCGGGCTTGGTAGCAATGGCTAAACTAGATAAACAATCAGCCATCGACGCCGCACAAATCTTAATTAAAGACAAAGCTTTGGTGGTGCGTTCAGCAGCGGTAGATCAGTTGTCGCCACAAATACAAAAAGGCTATTTTCGGCAGATTTTTTGGAGTGAACTGCACCAGTCCTACAACTTCAATAAGGGCCAAAGTCTTTGGATTCGTTATAAAATTTTACAATCCTTATCTGCAAAGCCTTTAGCTGCTGAAAAGCCCAGTTTTCAAAAATTCGTCAACGACAAAGATGTGCAAATACAAACATTGGCCCATCTGGCTTTAAAAAACTTAGCCTCTTCTTCAAGATTTTGATATTGAATAATGTAGACAATCTAGAGCTTTTATTTTAGAAACCCTTCTTTATTGTTAGAAGCAATACAAGGAGTTTTTAATGGGACTTTCATGGAAAAGTTTTTAGTCGTATTTTTTTGTGTTTCTTTTTGTTGCGCCACTGAATCCAAAACAAA